>JAJDZR010000060.1 GCA_022824545.1 Chloroflexota bacterium | reverse complement strand
GGAGATACCCGGCGAGCCGGCGCTTGTCGTCGGCGCGGCGCACGCCCAGCACGTCGTCGAGACCTGGCCTCGTCCGTCCGTCTTCGTCCCAGGCGGCCACACTGCCGGCGGCGACCAGCCCACCGCCGCGCCGGACGAAATCGCGTAGTGCTGCTACCGTCGTTACGGGCAACGCCACCTGTTCCGGCAGGATCACCGTGGCAAACTCGTCAATGCGCTGCTCCAGGGTTGTCTCGTCCACGATCAGCGCGTGCCAGCCGCTCTCCACCAGCATCTTGCGCGCGGCGCGCACGCTCGCCAGGCTATCGCCGCCGCGCTGGTGGTCGGTATATCGCAGTGTGGCCGTGCTGTGCAGGATGGCGACGAGCGGTACCACGACGGCGTCACGGCACCACGCTTCGCGCTCAAGGATGAACTCGCAGGTATCGGCCAGTGCCTCGATAACGGTCGGCTCGTGCTGCCCGTCGGGATACGGCTGCGCGGCGAGCAGGCTGCGCCCGCCAGCGGCCAACGCCGTCGCACAGGCCATATTGAGCGCCGCCGTCGGGGGCGGTGACCAGGGGCCGGCCGCACCCGACACGCGAGCGACGGCGGCAGCGGGCGGCTGCCGCTGCACCGTGAGTAGGCGGCCCGCGGAGCTTACCGCCAGCGGATCGAAACGCCGCCAGCCGCCGCCGGATTGGCCGCGCCACCGCCCCGCTGGCCGGCCTGCCGCTGGAAGGCCGTAGCTACCGGGCGTGGCGCCGGCGGAGGCAACGATGAGGCGTGGCTCGATAGCGTGCAGCCGCGCGGTGATCTCCGCTGCGAGCTGCTCCTGCGTCTCTGCCCGCCATTGGCGGTAGCTGTCGGCGTGCGGCTCGTCGGGCGCGGGGATGACATCGTGGCCGGTGGCTTGGCCGAACGCGGCTTGGCACCAGCGGCAGCCACACCACCGCGCGAACTGCCAGCCCAGGCCGTCCAGCCGGAAACCGTCAACGGCGTAAGTGCGGGCGATTTCCGTCAGCTGGGGTAGTACGATCTCGCTGCGGTAGGGCGAGAGCAGGCAGAGCGGCCCATCCGTCGGACTGTCGTCCGCGCCATCGAGCAGGCGCATCCGCCAGTCCGGGTGCCGCGCGTGGAGCGACTCGCTGGCACCGACGTTAAAGTGTGCCAACGCCCGCAGCCCCACCTGCCGCGCCGCCCGGACCGTCGTACCCAGATAATCGCCGGCCAGGTGTGGGTGCCGCTCCCCCCCGGGCACGTCGGTCGGGTAGAGCGCGTGGCCGTAGCGATCCTTGGCGACGACGTGAACTGCTTCGACGCCAATGGCCGCCAACTCTTCCATTTGGGCTGACGCAGTGTGCTCATCGAGCGCCGCGCCAAGGTCCGTGACCCACTCCGGGTAGTGGAAGTCCAGACAGAGCGTGCGGAACGTGTCGTAGTACCACGGCACGTCGTCCGTCGGGCCCGGGGGTAGTCGTGCGGCTTGCGCTCCCATGCTTGCTCCCACAGCAGTTCCAACTCTTCCCTACTTCAATGAACGTTACCAACTTTGGCCGGTCGCCGTGGGCCAGCCGGCGCCGCAGCGAGGGGAAAATGGGGGGAGTCCGGCCCCCTCCCTCGCCCTCTCACAATGGTAGGTTTTTGTGTCGGAGCGGATGGGACCTCACCCCCGACCGGCCAAAGCCGCACGGATGGGGCCAGGTGGGGGCCATGAACCTCCCTGGATTGCAGCCTACGCCGCAATGACGGGGGCTGGGCGCGATTCATCGCGCCCCTACAGAAAAACCTACCCTTGTCAGTCCCTCGCCCTTCCCCGTCGGGACGGGGGAGGGAACACACCGTTTCCCGGCCGCAGCGGAGGGACGGCCCCGCAGGGCTATAATCGGTGTCGAGCGCGGCGGTGGGAGACAAGGGAGCGAACGATGGCAACACTCCGGGCCGGGATTATCGGGTTGAACGGGATCGCCGTCCGGCACGTCATGGACATCGAGGCGCACGAAGAGCTACGGCTCGGCGCCGTCTGCGATACCGATACCGAGCTGGGTCTGCGCTGGCAAGGCGAGCACGATGCTCCCTGGTACAAGGACTACCGCGACATCAACCGCTCCGAGCATTGCGACTTCGTGATCGTGGCACTGCCGCACTATCTTCATGCCGAGGTCGCGTGTGACGCGCTGGAAGTGGGCAAACCGGTCATCATCCAGAAGCCGATGTGCATCACCGTGGAGGAGTCCGACCGCATTATCGCCACAGCCCAGCGCACCGGGACCAAAGTGGCGACCTTCCACACGGCGCACTTGGTCGAGCGCGATGCCCGTGCCCTGATTGACCAAGGGGTCGTCGGCGACGTGCTGCGCGTCCACTACGCGCGGCAGGAGGCCCGCAGCGTCGCCTACTACGGCACCGGTCCCTGGCGCGGCCAATGGGCGACCGAGGGCGGTGGGATGCTCACCAACCAGTACATCCACGACCTGAACAGGCTGCACTACCTGTGCGGTCCCGTCGTGGAGGTGGTCAACTGCACGCTGGCGAACGTCGGGCACCCGGGGATCGAGGTGGAAGACGCTTGCACGGCGGTTGTGCGGTTCGCCAACGGCGCCTACGGCGAGCTGAGTCTCGGTCTGTACAGCCAGCCGGGGTTGAGCGGCTACGAGATCGTCGGTGATCGCGGCTGCATCGTGAAGCGGGGCGATGACCAACGCTACGCCCGGTTGTCCATCCCTTTGACCGAATACCTGCACAATCCGACGCCGGCGCCCCGCCAGCCCGGCTCGTCGCTCGCCGACGCCGCGCGACCGGAGGCAACCTGGCAGGAGATCCCCCCGGTCGCGGAGCATCGTGATCCGGTGGCGGAGTTCGCGCGGGCCATCAGAGACGACACGCCGCCCTACGCGCCGCCGGAGTTTGCCCAGCGCGATATCGAGTTGATGTGTGCCCTCTACATGGCCCACTTCCGGCGCCAAGCGGTGCGGATCCCCGTGCCTCGCGCGGCGTACACCGCCCTACTCCGCGATCTGGCCGCCGGCAAGTATCCCCGCCTCGCCTGGCCTGGCCCCGGCCATCGGATCAGTGGCCACTGACCAGCCCCCCGTCATTCCTGCTTTCGCGGGAAGGTGGATTCACATTTGAAGTGCAACAGTTCCTGCCAGAAGATTTCCGCCGGGGTCTGGTAGTCCAGACACTTGCGGGGGGTATTATTGTACAACTGCACCAGCTCCGTAAACCGCGCCGTCGAGACCGTGGCC
>JAJDZR010000291.1 GCA_022824545.1 Chloroflexota bacterium | reverse complement strand
AGGGCGGAAAAAGAGCGCCGCCTGGATGCGGTCATGGAATTGTTCCCGATCCTGCATCAGAAGCGCCGCGACTTGGCCAGCCAGATGTCCGGGGGGCAGCAGCAGATGTTAGCCCTAGGCCGTGGACTGATGGCCGGTCCGGAGGCGCTCCTGCTCGACGAACCGACCCTGGGCCTCGCGCCCATCGTGGTCAAAGAGGTGTTTCAGAAGGTCTCCGAGATCAATGAGCGGCTCAAGACCACCATCTTTGTCGTCGAGCACAACATCAAGGGCGTGCTGGACATCGTGCATCGCGCCTACGTCCTGGAAAAGGGCCGGGTCGTCCACGACGGCACGCCTCAATCGGTCCGGGAGACCGACATCCTGACCCAAGTCTTCCTGGGCAGCTAGGCCAGCAGCACCAGCAGCACCCGGCCCGCGGCGTCGGCCGGCGAGCCACCCGATGCCGTTGTATCGCCGACGGTGCAGGTCCACCGGCCATCGGCGCCGGTGAGCGTGATCGGCCCGTAACGGTGGAGCGCCGCCAGCAGGTCATCGGGACGGGGCAGCCAGCACAGTCCCAGCACGTGCCGCCGCTCGATCACTGCACCGTTGTGGACCTCGACTCCGCCATCCTGGGCCGGTCCGTCCGCTAGCACGATCCAGTAGATACCCAGCCGATCCATGCAGCGGTCACCACGGCGCGGTCTCCAGGGTAGCCCGGCGACCTTGAGGGCGCGGCCCAACTCCCCGTCAATCGCTTGGCTCATGCTCGACTATTGGCCCCCCTGTGGGCCCCCCGCATGGCGGGGGGAGGGCTAGGATGGGGCCAGTTCCCTAGTGATGCTATTTGACCGGTACCTTGCCGCGGCCCTTGCACTTGGGGCAGGCCCCTTCGACGTGATGAAAGCCGCTCGGCTCCGAGGGATCGGGCCAATGCTCGTTGACCTCGCCGGTGCCCTGACAGCGGTTGCACTTCATCTCCGCCCGAAAGACCCGTGAGATGACGAACGAGGCCATGAGTAACAGGACGACGACAATCACGAGGGTCGGCAGAAAACTGAAGTCCAACTTCTCGCCCCTTGGCCGCTCACCACACCGGCGGCGCTAATACCCGCCCCGATTGTAACGCTACGCAACCCAACGGCGCACGGCAGCCGTAGGTGCTCATCCAAACGGCCGCCTGCCGCCGCTGCCCGGCCGCCACTATACTAAGCGGTTACAGCCCGGCGGTTCGGCGCGGTGAGACGCTCGCGCCGACTGTGGCTGTTGTCCTTCCAATCACAGCCATTCATCATACGCGGAAGGGAGCCACGCGATGTCCTCGGAATTCGTCCATCTCCACGTCCACTCCGAATACTCTATCCTGGATGGCCTGGCCCGCATCAACACCTTGGTCGAACGCACGCGCGAGTTGGGCATGTCGGCGCTCGCGATCACCGATCATGGCGCGCTGCACGGTGTCGTGGACTTCTACACCGCGGCGCAGGAGGCCGGCATTCAGCCGATCATCGGCTGCGAGGCCTATGTCGCAACACGCCGGATGGACCAGCGCGAGCCGAAAATTGACGACAAGCAGCATCACCTCACCCTGCTCGCCCAAGACGAAACCGGCTATGGCAACCTGCTCACACTCTCTTCCCGCGCTCACCTGGACGGCTTCTACTACAAGCCACGGATTGACCGCGACTTGCTGGCACAGCACCACCACGGACTGATCTGCCTCTCCGGGTGCCAGTCCGGCGAGGTGCCCCGTCTGCTGCTCAATGGGCAGGAGGAGCAGGCACGGTCGGTCGCGGCATGGTACCGCGATCTGCTCGGGCCGGAGCGTTACTTCATCGAGCTACAGGATCAGGGTCTCGAGGGGCAAGCCAAACTCAACCGCCAGCTCGTTACCCTAGCCCGCGAGTTGGACCTGGACCTGGTCGCCACGAACGACGCGCACTATGTTCACTCGGAAGAGCACCGGGCGCACGACATTCTGCTGTGCGTGCAAACCGGCTCGACCGTCCACGACGAGAAGCGAATGCGGATGGGCACGCCGAACTTCTACCTGCGCTCGCCGGCAGAGATGGCGGCGCTGTTCGGCGAACAGCCACAGGCGCTGCAAAATACCGTGGCTATCGCCGAGCGCTGCCGGCTCAAGCTGGAGTTTGACCGTATTCTGCTGCCCCAGTTCGACATCCCCTCCGGTCACTCCCCCGATAGCTACCTCAGGAAGCTCTGCGAGGAAGGTTTGGCGGCGCGCTACGAGACGGTCACGGAGGAGCACCGCCGGCGGCTCGACTACGAGCTAGGCGTGATCGCCAAGACGGGCTACGCGCTCTACTTCCTGATCGTCGCGGATTTCGTCAGCTATGCCCGGTCGCGCGGCATCCTGGCCGACCCGCGCGGCTCGGTGGCCGGCAGCATCGTCATCTACTGCCTCGGCATCTCGAACATTGATCCGCTCAAGTACAACATCATGTTCGAGCGGTTCCTGCACGACGAGCGCCTGGGGATGCCCGACATTGACATGGACTTCGCTGACGACCGGCGCAGCGAGGTCATCCAATACGTGACCGAAAAGTACGGTCCCGATCATGTCGCGCAAGTCATCACTTTCGGGACGATGGCCGCGCGGGCTGCCGTCCGCGACGTGGGGCGGGTCTTGGGGATGAGCTATGGCGAGGTGGACCGGGTGGCCAAGGCGATCCCGTTCGGTGCGGACTTGGCCGCGGCGCGCAACGTGGCCGACGTGCAGAACCTCATGGCCGAGAAGCCGCAAGTCAAAGAGCTGGTCGAGTTGGCCGAGGCGTTGGAAGGCACGCCGCGCAACGCCTCCACCCACGCCGCAGCCGTCGTCATCTCGGCCGACCCGTTGATCGAGCACGTGCCGTTGCAGCGGGCGACGAAAGACAACAAGGAAGGAAGTCTGAGCAGCATTACGCAGTGGCCGTTCGGGATTATCGAAAAGGTCGGTCTGCTGAAGATGGACTTCCTCGGCCTCACGAACCTCACCATCCTCGACCGCGCCGTGCGGTTTGTGCATGAGCACCGGGGCGAGACGCTCGATCTCAAAACGCTGCCGATGGACTATGCCGACGACCGGGCCAAGCGGACCTACGACATGCTGGCGCAAGGGCAGACGACGGCCGTGTTCCAGCTTGAGTCCGGCGGCATGAGGCGGTGCCTCAAGCAGCTGCGGCCCAACCGGATTACCGACCTGATCGCCATCGTCGCTCTCTATCGGCCGGGGCCGATGGAGAGCATCCCCGATTTCGTAGCCGCGAAGAACGGCACCAAGCAAATCTCCTATCTTCATCCCGACCTGAAGCCGCTGCTGGAGGAGACCTACGGGATCATCGTCTACCAGGACCAAGTGCTCCAGATTGCCCGCAAGATTGCCGGGTTCTCGTGGGGCGAGGCCGACGTGCTTCGCAAAGCCATGGGCAAGAAGATTGCCACGCTCATGGCCGAGCAGCAGGGGAAGTTCATCACTCGGGCCGTGCAGCGCGGCTACGACAAGGTATTTGCCGAGACGCTGTGGCAGCTGATCGAACCGTTTGCCGGCTACGGTTTTCCCAAGGGGCACGCCGCCTACTACGCAGTGGTGGCCTATCAGACCGCCTACCTGAAGGCCAACTACCCGGTCGAATACCTGGCGGCGGTGTTGACGGCGGCTGCCGGTGACGCGACGAAAGTCGGCGAGGCCGCGGCCGAGTGCCGGCGCCTGGATGTATCGCTGCTGCCACCGAGCGTGAACCACAGCGGGCTGGCGTTCCAGATCGCCGACGCTCCCGAGAGCGCTCACGGTGCGGCAATCCGGTTCGGTCTGGCGGCGATCAAGAACCTCGGCGAGGCAGCCATCCGCAACCTTGTCCAGGCCCGCGAGGAAGGTGGTCCGTTCGCGGACCTTGCCGACCTGTGCCGGCGGGTGGACTTGCGGCAGCTCAATCGCCGCGCGCTCGAAAGCATGATTAAAGCCGGCGCGCTCGCCGACCTCGGCGAGCGCGCCGCCCTCTTGGAAGGGCTGAACGGTGCGTTGGGCATGGCCCAGACCGAGCAACGCGCCCGGCAGGCCGGACAGCTCTCGCTGCTCGACCAGTTTGCCGATCCGACGGACTCCGCGGCGGCCGGCATGAGCTTTGCGTTGCCGGAGACCCCGCCGGTCGAAAGCAAGCAGCGGCTCGACTGGGAGAAGGAACTACTCGGTCTCTACATCTCTGAGCATCCGCTGGCGAGCATCGCCCAACGCCTTGAAGCGGCCAGCACCCACCCGCTGGGAGACTTGAGCGAAGAGCTTGCCGGCCAGAACGTGCGGATCGGGGGAGCGGTGGCCGCGGTACGCCAGATTCCGACGCGCAAGGGCGACCTCATGGCGGCGGTCCAGGTGGAAGACCTGGCGAGTACTATTGAGGTGGTCGTGTTTCCGCGCACCTTCAGCGAAACGCGCGATCTGTGGCAAGAAGACAACGTGGTGCTGGTCTCCGGCCGCGTGGACGTGCGCGCCGAACAAGTGCAGATCATCTGCGAGCGGGCACGGTTATTCGAGGGGAGCGAGGAAGCAGCCACTTCTAGCGAGCAGCACACTCAACTGGCACATGTCGTGACGGCCGGTGAGGCAGCGGCCGTCGAGATGGCTGCCGCGGACGAGCCGCGCCTCCCTAGCGCAGCAACGACCAAGGCTGCTACGGATGGAGGGCAGTCGCCGGATGGGACGCCGGACTGGTTCACGGGCGAGGAGCAGGCGGAAGCGGCACCACAGGCGGAGGCGGCGCCACGCGAGGTGCCGGCCAGCCCGCAGCCTCGCGCAGACGCCGGCGAGCCGGAGCAGCGCCAGCCTTCCGCCACCCCACCACCCAGCGCCAGCGCGAACGGGCACAATGGGGCCGCCCATGACCTAGCGCCGCAGCGGCTCGACATCGTGCTGCGCCGCACCACGAACGATGCGGACGACGTGCAGCGGCTGGATGAGTTGGGTACCTTGCTCAAGCGCCACCCCGGCCTGGATCGCGTGCGGCTGACCATCACGATGAGCACGGCACAAGTAGCCTTGGCGCTACCCCACGAGGTAGACGCGAATCCGCAGATCGTGGACGCAGTGAGTCGGCTGCTCGGCTCGCACGGGCAGGCACGGATTCACCCGGACGTTGAGGCCGGCACAACGGTACCGGTGTCCGCCCCGGAGCCGGTCGCGGCCGGATAGCGGCACGGCAGCGCCATACCGACCATTGCCAAGCCGACGGTGCGCGGCGTATCCTCGAAGAGGTGGGTCTCCGCGACAACGAGGTGCGGGGGCGAGGGGATGGTCCGATGATTGGCCGCACGGCGCGTCGCCTGTTGTATGTGCTGTTCTTGCTGATCGGGCTGGGTGGTGGCCTCGCTGCGCCCGGACTCGCCGCTATCGCCGCGGCGGCTGAGACGGCCAGCCCGGCGGCACAGGCCCAGCGGATGCTCTACACCGCCGAGATTGACGGCGCCATCACACCGATTACGGCTCAGTACCTCGGCCGCGCCATCAGTCTAGCCGAGCGGGACCAGGCGGCCGGGCTGCTCATCCGGCTGGATACGCCCGGCGGCCTGGAGAGCGCCATGCGGGACATCGCCCAAAGTCTGCTCGGCGCCCAAATCCCGACGATTGTCTACGTGGCCCCGGCCGGCGCGCGAGCCGCGTCCGCCGGCCTGTTCGTGACGCTCGCCGCCCACGTGGCAGCGATGGCGCCCGGCACCAACATCGGTGCCGCCCATCCGGTGGCGCTCGGTCAGGACGGGCAGACCGCCGAAACGACACCAATGACCAAGGCCACCGAGGATGCGGCGGCACTGGTACGCTCGCTGGCCACCACCTATGGGCGCAATGCCACCTGGGCCGAGCAGGCGGTCCGCGAGAGCGTGGCGATCACCGCTGCCGAGGCGCTCGACCGGACCGTGATTGATTTCGTTGCCGCCGACATCACCGACCTACTACAACAGCTAGAGGGGCAAACCGTGCCGGTGGCCGGGCAGCCGGTCACGCTGCAACTGGCCGGCATACCCACGCAGGCCATTGCGATGACGTGGCTGGAGCAGCTACTTGCCGTCCTGGCCAATCCCAATGTCGCACTGATCTTGATGAGCCTCGGTACGCTGGGCCTGTTCGCCGAATTGCAGCATCCCGGTACGGTGCTCCCCGGCGTGCTGGGTGCCGGTGCGCTGATCCTCGGGCTGGTGGCGCTCGGCAACCTCCCCTTCAACTGGGCCGGCCTGGCGCTGCTGGCTCTCGCTGCGGTGCTACTGATTGCCGAGGTCTTCATCGCCGGCTTCGGTGCCTTTGGGATTGGCTCCATCATCGCCTTCGTCCTGGGCGCAATCTTGCTCTTCTTCCCGCTGACCCCGCCGTCGTCAATCCAAATCACGGTGTCGGTCCATCCCGGCGTGATCGCCAGCATGACGGCCACTTTCGGTGCCTTTGTCTTTATCGTCGTGCGCGGTGTCTTGGGTTCACGCAACGCGCCGATAGGGACGGGCAAGGAACGGTTGATCGGTGCAATGGGAACGGTGCTGACGCCGCTCCATGCCGACAGCATCGGACAGGTGCGGGTGGCAGACGACACCTGGAGCGCGGTGCTCGAACCGCTCTACCGCGAGTCGCCCGTCGCGGTCGGGGAGGCCATCGAGGTCGTGGAGGTCCGCGGGGTGACGCTGCGCGTGCGGCCCAGCCTCGTCACCGCGCCACAGCCCGCAGCACCCACACCACCGGTTGAGCAGGAGCGGCGGCCGGAGTCGACTGCTTGACAGGGGGCGGTGAGCCTGACGTACACTGGAGTAGTCGCACAAGGAGGCGTAGCGATGGAACCTAATCTGATCGGCGCAGTCGTGATCGCCGTGGTCGTGATTCTCATATTTCTGTGGGCGGCCCGCATTGTGCCGGAGTATCGGCGCCTGGTCGTGTTCCGGTTGGGGCGCTCCATCGGCGCCCGCGGTCCCGGCTTGGTGCTGCTCATTCCCTTCATTGATCGCCCGGTGGGCGTGGACCTGCGCGAGCGTTTCTTTGACGTGCCACCGCAGGCGGCGATCAGCTCGGACAATGCCTCGCTCTCCATTGACTTCATCGTCTACATGCGGGTGGTGGACCCGGTCAGCAGCGTGCTGGAGGTGGAAGACTTCACGGGCGCGGCGCGCGGCATTGCGATCACCACGCTGCGCGCTATCGTCGGTGACATGATGCTCGACGAGGTGCTGTCACGACGCGACCAGATCAACGAGAGTATGCGGACCAAGCTGGATGAAGTGACCAACCGCTGGGGCGTCAAGATCAACGCGGTCGAGATTCGGGAGATTCTGCCGCCGCAGGATATTCAGGAGGCGATGACGCGCCAGATGTCGGCCGAGCGGACCCGGCGCGCCGCGGTGACCGAGGCCGAGGGTAAGCGCGAGGCGACCATCAGCGTGGCCGAGGGCGATAAACAGGCGGCCATTCTCAACGCCGAGGGCACGCGGCAAGCAACGATCCTGGAGGCCGAGGGTCATCGCCAGGAAGCCATCCTGACCGCCGAGGGCTACGCCGAGGCCTTGCAGCGTATTTACGCCGTGGCCCAGCAGATTGATCCGAAGACGATGAGCCTGCAATACCTGGAGGCGCTCAAGGTGATTGGCGCCAGTCCGGCGACGAAGTTCATCTTCCCGATGGAGCTGACCACGCTGATGCGCTCCTTCAGCGACTTCGCCGCCCGTGCTGCCGACGGCACGGATGGCGCCGAGGTGCAGCCCGTCACCGTCGTCCCCGACGACAGAGGCGACGGTTAGTGGTGAGTAGCCCCCACCCTAGCCCTCCCCCGTCGGCACGGGGGAGGGGATAGACCGTCCCCCCGTCGGCACGGGGGGACCATAGGGGGGCCGGTCCTCCCCTCATTCCGGCGCTGGGCCGGCCGGCTCAATGCCCCGCTCTTGGGCAAAGGCAACGGTCAGCTTGGTGGCACGCCAGATCGTCGTGCTTGCAAAGCACCGAGGCAACCGCTCCTTTGCAAAGGCGATGGCCAGCTTGGTTGCCCGCTCCCGGTCGTCTTGGGCCAGCTCGCCATCCAAGACCAAGGCCAAAAGGTAGTCCTTGATCTCCTGAATCCAGCGCCCCGGCCCGCCGCCGAAAAGGGTCATCAGATCGTGCCCGTCGAGCGGGCTACTCATCTGCGCGATGTCCTCGGCGGCCTGAAGCTCGGCGCAGCGCCGCTCGAATTCATCGGCGCGCATGGCGGCGGCGCGCACCCGCTCCTCGCGGTAGCTAGTCACGTCGGCACGCGACAGCGCGACCAATGGCGCTAGCTCGTCGCCGGCCTCGCGGACGAGCCGCCGCACCGCTCCGTCGGTCCAGGTCGAGGCGTAGGAGTTCACGCGCAGATGCATCCGGACCAGCTTGGTCACCCGGCGGATAAAGCTCTGGTCGAACCGCAAGCCGTTGAGGATACGCCGCGCCATGCGGGCGCCAACCTCGTCGTGCCCAAAGAAATGCACCTGCCCGTCGCGCACCGACTTGGTGCGCGGCTTGGCAATGTCGTGCAACAGCGCCGCCCAACGGAGCAGTAGATCGGACGGCGTGTTCTCCAGCACGCCCAGCGTATGCTCGAACACGTCCTTGTGGTGCATCGGCCGCTGGCTGACGCCACTCAGCGCCAGGACCTCGGGAATGATGTACCGCATCAGACCGAGGCTCACGGCGAGGCGGACGCCGAGTGCCGGGCGCGGCGACACCAGCATCTTGTTCAGCTCGTCGGCCACGCGCTCGCGGCTGATCGTCCGTAGCAGCTTGGCCTCCGTGCGGATAGCCTGCCGCGTCTCCGGGTGGAGCCGAAACCCCAACTGGGCCGCGAAGCGCACCGCCCGCAGTAGCCGCAGCGGGTCCTCGGCAAACCGCTCGCGGGGCACCCCAACGGCGCGAATCAGCCTGGCCCGCAGGTCGGCCAGTCCGCCATACGGGTCCACCAGCTCGCCCGCTAGGTCCCGCGCCATGGCGTTGATGGTGAAGTCCCGCCGGGCCAGGTCCTCGGCGAGCGATACACCGTATTGCACCCGCGGCTTACGCGAGCCGCGCTCGTACTGCTCGCCACGGAAGGTCGTGATCTCGATGTTCCGGCCCGCGAAGACCAGGCCAATCGTCCCGAACTTCTCGCCCACACCATACACGGCATCGGGCTGCACGTCGCTGGCCAGCCGGCGCACGATGGCCGGGACCGCGTCGGTCGTGAGGTCCAGGTCGGGGCTAGGCCGTCCCAGGAGCCGGTCGCGGACGGCGCCACCCACTAGATAGAGCTGATGGCCGGCCGCCGCGAAGGACACCGCGAGACGCGCCAACACCGGCTCAAGGCTATCGTCTGCCGTGCCGTCTGCCGGGAATGCGTGGCCGTCCAGGACCGCAGAATCCGCCGGAGACTCCGGCGGTACCAGCCTGGTGGTCATCAACTGCTTGGTCATCATGGTGCGTACCGGTGATACGTAGCCGGTCAGCGGGAGTAGGGACTCGCCCCCCTATGATCCCCCCGCTGCGGCGGGGGGACGGGGATTCCCGCTTGCGCGGGAATGACGGGCCGGGGCGGTCGGGATGCCCGGCGCCGCACCATTTTCATCCCCCAGTGTCAACACAACCTAGCAGATTATACCGCGCCTCGGTGTCGTCCTCGCGGCTGCTCCGGCCGACGCAAGGGGAGAGGGGCGATGCTAGGGGCCTTCGTCGGCGGGGTGGCGGATGCTCCGCGTCGGGAACTGCCGATGGGGATGCCGCGCGAGGGCGTCTTCATTCAGGTCGAGGCCGAGGCCTGGGGCCGTTGGCAAGGCGATATAGCCATTCTCGACCACGAACGGCGGTGCGGCGATCTCCTGTCCCAGTGCCTCGAAGTTGACGAAGTATTCGGTGATGAGGAAGTTGGGCATCACCGCGGCGGCGTGGATGGTGGCGGCCAGGCCAACGGTGGTGCTGTTGTAGTTGTGGGGCGCGACCGCGACATGGTAGGCCTCGGCCATCGCCGCGATCTCTTTCAGCTCCAGAATACCGCCGCAGTTGCAGACGTCGGGATTGATGATGTCGGCTGCCTGTAGCTCGAACGCCGGCCGAAACTCGGCCTTGGTATATAGCTCCTCACCCGTCACCACCGGCAATTGAATATCCCGCCGCACCTCGGCCAGCGCCGTGAGGTCGCGCGCCGATACCGGCTCCTCGTACCAGAAGGGATCGTAGGCTTCGATCATACGCGCCACACGCACCGCCGGCAGCGGGGCGAGGCGGCGGTGGACCTCGATGAGCAGATCAATCTCCGGGCCGACGGCCGCGCGGACCGCCCGCACGCTGGCGACGGCCGCTTGCTCCTCCGCACGGCTGATATAGGGGCGCCAGGGGCCGGGAAAGGGGTCCCACTTCATTGCGGTAAAGCCTCGTTCGACCAGCGCCACGGCCTTACGTGCCGTCTCCGCGGGCGCGTCCTCGCCGCTCGACCAGCCGTTGGCGTACACCCGAATCCGGTCGCGGCAGGGGCCGCCCAGCAGGTTGTAGACCGGTACGCCGAGCGCTTTGCCGACGATGTCCCAGAGCGCCTGCTCCAAGCCACTCAACGCCGAGTAGAAATCCATTGCGCCGCGCTTGCCGGCAAAGTCCAGGTACATGACCGTGGTGAAGTGCTTGATCTGAAACGGATCGCGTCCGATCAAATACCGGCGCAACTGCTCCACGTGTACCACGATAGCGTGGTCGCGGTCAGCCTGCGTATATGCCTCACCCCAGCCATGAATACCGGCATCGGTCTCGACCTTCACGAACAGCCAGTTCTTGCCGGTTCCCGGATGGACAAGGAAGGTCTTGACGTCCGTTACCTTCATGCACCCCACTCCTCAGCGATATTGCGCTTCTGCGCGCAATGCTGGCCTCCACTGTAGCACCTGACACTAGCCACAGAGAGCACAGAGGAGAGAGGAGCCAGAGGTCGAGAAGGGTGGGGTTGCGTAGCGACGCGACTCACCCCACTCAGGCACGATGGATTGCGGCGCGCGCCGCAATAGCAGGGGCCAGGAGAGGACGGGCTTCTCTGCGTATGGGCAGCCCGCGCGGCTCACGAGGCGAGGTGAACCGAGGGCACCAAATACTGCTGGCACACATGGATGTGCAGTGCCGCCGTGGGCAGCGGCACAAAACGAGCACGGCACTATGGAGATGGTTTAGCAGGGGGACTCGATGGCCCCCCTGCTTGGTGCGCTACGGTTACACTACCTCTAGGGCGGCGAGGATGGCCCAAATACCGGCCAACGCCACGACAATGTAGAGGATCCGAGAGACGATGTTGGTCTCACCAAACTTGAGACCACCGGAAATGAGGGCAACGAGGTCAAAGTTGAGCAGACCCACAAGCCCCCAGTTGATTGCGCCAACTGCGGCCACAATCACCGCCACCATGTTAAGAACTTCCACGTCACCCTCCTCCTGGCGCGATTGAGATGTGGATACAAGCACCACACCGTAGCGATATCTAGTTTATGTATTCTCCAGGTTCTGTCAACTATTGCCACACCGGCTGAAGCTCCGGCGCGACGGCTGCGCCCGGCACCATGCCGATGGTTATGAAGTTGTGAACGAGGCCGCCTCGGGATCGCCATGGTTGGGTTGACAGGTGATGCTCACTGCCCTTAGCGTTGTCTCGCCAACTGCGAACCAGTCTGGCCGCAGGACACCGACAGGTGCCCAGGCCCACTCCAGAGGCTAGGTAGGAGGAACTTTGGATACGTCAGCCGGCAGCCGCGACGGCTTCTTGCTCATGAGCGGAGTCGAGTCGTCCTATCACCTCGTCCAGCGGGTGTGCGAGGCCCAGAAACACCCGAACAACCCGATACTTCCCCTCGGCGATATGCACGAGTGGGACGCCACCCAGGCCCGGCCGTGGTCGTCCCCGACGGTCATCTGGGACGAGGAGGAGCGCATCTTCAAGGCCTGGTACTCCGGCTCCGACATCGCGCCCGAACGCTGGACGGCGGTGGGCTACGCCACCAGTACCGACGGCGTGACGTGGGAGAAGCCACGGCTGGGGCTGCACGAGTTCCGCGGATCGAGCGCCAACAACATCGTGGTGATGGGCTACGGTCCCGTGCTCAAGGATGCCGCCGAGCCGGACCCGGCCAAGCGGTACAAGATGATCCTGCGGGGGCCACGACCACGGACCGACGGCGCGGTTGCCCCGGCGACGGGAGCCGCCCGTGGGATGCGGCTGAACTATTCGCCGGACGGTATCCACTGGACGGAGGGGCCAAGCCTACGCATGCCGCAGTGGCGAGATCAGTCACTCAGATACGGCGATCCCGGCGCGTTGATCCGCGATGACCAGGATCGCGACCCCTCACGCCGGTACAAGCTGGTGTGGCAGGCGGGCGTGCCGATGGACAAGCCGGACAAGCAGATGGGCCGCGCGAAGTTCCTGTCGTATGGGCCGGACATCGAGAATCTGCGGGCAGGTGACCACAACCCGTTCCTCTCTCCCGACGACGGCTTCGAGTACGAGAACCATCATGTGCTGCTGGCCCCTTACGGGGGCGCTTGGGCGATGGCCTACGAGTACGGCTGGTACGTGCCGAACGGCTATGGCGTCTATGGCACGTACTATGCCGACGTGCGGCTGGCGGTCAGCGCCGACGGCGAACGTTTCGAGCGCATTGACGTACACAGGCCGCTCATCCCGCGCGGGGACCACCGGGAGTGGGACGGTGGCCTGCTGGTGATCGCGGACAAGCCGGCGATCAAAGACGGGACGATCCACCTCTTCTACGGCGGCAACGGGGAGGAGTGGACCAGCTGGCCCGGCGAGAACACGCCCGAGGTCTATCCCTATGGGAGCACCGGCCAGGTGCGCCTGTCGCGGCTGGGGCTGGCTACCCTGCGGGAAGACGGGTGGACCTGCCTGGAGTCGGCTGACCGGGAAGTGCCCGGCTGGGCGGTCACTACTCCCATTGAGCGGACCGACCGGACGACGGAACTGACGGTAAACGTCGGGGAGGTGCGCCAGAACCGGAGCTGGGTGGAGGTCGAGGTGCTGGATGCCACGACGTTGGAGCCGATGGAGGGCTATCGGCGGGAGGACTGCCACGACCTGTGTACGGACGGGTGGCGGCAGGAGGTGCGCTGGCGCGGAGGCAACCTCCAGGGCCTGGCCGGGCAGCAGTTCCGATTGAAGTTCTGGCTCTATGGCCGTGCCCGGCTCTACGCCTACGGCTTCGACGCCCTGGGAGGCTGATGGTGCCCAAGCCGGTGGACGCGGTGCTCGTCGGGGCCGGGATGCGCGGCTACTACAGCCATGGCCGGTACGCGCGCGAGCACCCGGATACGCTGCGCTTCGTCGCGGTAGCGGAGCTTGATGCAGCCAAGCGGGAGCGCTTTGCCCGCGCCCATGACCTGCCCCCGGAGCGGTGCTTTGGGTCGTGGGAAGAGTTGGTGGCCCACAACCAGCTGGCGCCCGTGCTCATCAACGCCACCAACGACGGCGTGCATTTCGCCTCGACCATGGGCGCGCTGGCAGCCGGCTACGACGTGCTACTGGAGAAACCGATCGCCAGCACCCTGGCCGAAAGCGTGACCCTGGTACAGACGGCGGCCAGGCTCCGGCGGTCGGTGTGGGTCACGCATACGCTACGCCACTCGCCCTTTTTCCAAACAATCCGGGAGTTGGTCCAATCGGGCCGGCTCGGCGACGTGGTGGTGGTACGGCATTCCGAGAACGTCTCCTGGTTTCGCATGGCCCACTCTTTCGTGCGCGGCTTCTACTCCAACAGCAAGGTCGCCGCGCCCATGATCCTGAGCAAGTGCTGCCACGATCTGGACCTGCTCTTCTGGATTCTCGGACGCCGGGTGGTGCGGCTCTCCTCGTTCGGCTCGCTGCTGCACTTCCGCCCTGACCAAGCACCGCACCCGGAAGTGCCGGAGCGCTGTACCGACGGCTGCCCGGTGGAAGACGAGTGTGCTTACTATGCGCCGCGCATGTACGAGCCGGACTTCATGCAGTCGTTTGCCGGCCACTTCACGGTAGACCTGGACCCGGCCAGCATACTCCAGGCGCTGCGAACCGGCCCGTTCGGCCGGTGCGTCTACCGCTGCTCGAACGACGTGGTGGATCACCAGACGGTGAACATGGAGTTCGAGGGCGGCGCTGCCGTCAACCTCATCATGCACGGCCATTCCCATCACGACTCGCGCACCATGCGCTACGACGGCACACTGGCCACGCTGGAAGGCCGGTTCCGCGGCGACATCACTGTCCACGATCACCGGCCAGAGAAGCCGGTGGAGCGGATCGAGCCGCGCGCCGGCGGTGGGCACGGTGGGGGCGACAAAGGCGTCTTGGAGAGCCTGGTGCGGGCCATCCGGGGCCAAGGCGCCGGCCTGTTGAGCACCGCCGAGGAGGCGCTGGAGAGTCACCTGATGGCCTTTGCCGCCGAGGAATCGCGGCTCGGCGGGGGCGTGGCGATAGACATGCGGGACTACCGGCGGGCGGCACACGCGCTGGGGCCGGCGGCGTGAGTCGGGTGGGAGGCCGCGGTGCCGGATACGACGATGGGAGAGCCGGTAGCTTGGCCCCCACCCTATCCCCTCCCCCGGAGCAAGCTCCAGGGGAGGGGATAGGCCGTCTCCCTGCGGAGCGGGGGGCCATAGGGGGGCCGGAAGAACGCCGGTTGGGAATCCGACGACAGTGGTAGATTTGCTATGAGCGCGAGTCACGTTGGAGGGGGAATGCTGCTATGAAGATTACTGCTGTCCACCCGGTTCTGGTGACGGTGCCGGAGCCGTGGGAGCACGGCATGAGACCTTCGACCTACGGGTTTGTGCGCGTCGAGACCGACGCCGGGATCGTCGGCTTCGGCGAGACGTACATCGCGTGGTACAACCCGGAGGTAGTGCCGCCGCTCGTCGAGCACTACGGCAACGTCGTCATGGGCGAGAACCCGCTGGCGATCAACACCCTGTGGCGCAAGATGATGGTCAAATCGCTGCGCTGGGGGCCGATGGGTCCGGGCATCTCGGTGCTGGGCGCAATCGAGATCGCGCTGTGGGACATTTTGGGCAAGGTGGCCAACCTGCCCGTCTACCAGCTACTGGGAGGCCTCGCGCACGATTCCCTGCGCTGCTACACGAGCATCGCGCGCGCCGACCAAGAGGTCGCCGATAAGCTGCTCGGGCAGGGCTATACGGCCCTCAAGGTGGCGCACATCGGCGAGATGCTCCAAGCGCCCTACATTACGATCCCGGACCTCATCAAGCAAGAGTGCGCCAAGGTCGAGGAGATGCGGGAGGTGCTCGGTGATGGGGTGGACCTGATGCTCGACCCCGGGATGCCGTTCTATCGCCGGCCATGGTCGGCGGACATCGCGCTGCGGGTCACCAAGGCGCTGGATACCTACAACCTGCTCTGGATGGAACAGCCGGTCCTGCAAACCAACGTTGACGACTATGTACGTATTCGCCAACTCACCACTACGGCGCTGGCAGCGGGCGAGAACGAAACCACGCTGCATGGCTACAAGCCGTTCTTCGAGAAACGGGCGATAGACATTGTGCAGCCCGACGCGACGTGGTGCGGCGGGATCGGCGAGGACATGAAGATCATGGCCGCTGCGGACGCGCACGACATGCGGACGGTGACGCACAGCTTCAGCGGCGCCGTCGGCCTCGCCGCCAACTTCCACGTCGGGTTCGTGAACAGGAACTGCTTCATGGTGCGGTTCCCGACCAAGTACAATCCGTTCGGACTGGGCCTGATCGAACAAGCCTTCGCGTTCAAGGACGGCTATATTCACCCCACCGGGGCGCCCGGACTGGGCATTGACCTGCCGGACAGCCTGGTGGAGCAGTATCCGTTCATCCCAAACAGCGGCATCTCCCACGGCCGGTCGCCATTCCCGCGGCCGACGGACCCGAGCTGGAGTCCGGCGGAAAAGGATACGGTGTCGTGGTAGAGGCCAAGAAAGAGAAAGGCATGACAGGAACGACCAAACTGCTGGTGACGGTGCCGGAGCTGGAGGGGCGGGAGGACCTGCTGGCGGAGATCGCGGCCATATCGCCGCGCGTGGAGATAAGACAGCAGGCCTGTCGGTCGCATGCGGAGGTCACGGCGGCGCTAGGGGACGAGGAGATCATCTATACGCTCTGGTTTCCGGAGACGCTTGGTCCGGACTCGCAGCTGCGGTGGCTGCAAATGACCTCCACCGGGGTAGACAACAAGCTGTCGAATCCGGTATTCGATCCGCCCAACGGCGTCGTCGTGACGTGCGCTGCCGGCTGCCACGCCGTCCCCATCGCCGAATACTGCCTCTTTGCGATGGGCCTGCTGGCGCGCGGGCTGCTGGGCTTCTACCGCGACCAACAGCAGAAAGTGCGGGACCGGTCGCATAGCACGCTCACCGACCTCTGGGGACAGACGGTTGGGATTGTCGGCTACGGACGCATCGGCCGGGAGGTGGCGCGGCTCGCCAAGAGTTTCAACATGCGGGTGTTGGCCCTGAAGCGCCACCCGGAACGGCGGCGGGTCATGGGCTTCGAGTTGGCCGGCGTCGGCGATCCCAACGGCAGCATTCCTGAGACGATCTACGGACCACAGGACTTGCCCGCGCTCCTGGCGGAATCCGACTTCGTAGTCTCCACCGTGCCCATGACCACGGAAACGGCGCAGATCTTCGACGACGATGCGTTCGCTGCGATGCGGCGCGGTTCCTACTTCATCAACGTCAGCCGCGGCGGGGTCGTGGATCACGACGCGCTGGTTCGGGCACTGGAGCGGGGTACTATCCAGGGCGCCTGCCTGGACGTGTTGCACACGGACCCACGGCCGCTGCCGCCGGAGCATCCGCTCTGGTCGTTCGACAATGTGCTGTTGACGCCGCACGTGTCGGGCAACCGCAACTCCCACTACATCCGCAGAGTGCAAGACTTGTTCCTCACTAACCTCAGGCGCTACATGCGTGACGAGCCGCTGGTGAACGTGGTGACGAAAGAGAAAGGCTACTGACGCAGTAGCCGGGAGGTCGAGGGTAGGGGGACGAGCATGAGCGTTCAGAAGGAACAGTTTGCGCGCGACGGCTATGCGATCTATCGGCAGGTCCTGGATGCTGGGCTGGTCCAGGAAGCCCGGGATCACGTTGTCTGGCTCCTGGAGCGCAATCCGGGGTTGCGGCCGGAGCACCTGCACGCCCATCTGATGCGGAACGATCCGTTCTGGGTGCGGTTGATCAGCGACGACCGGCTCTTGGACATCGCCGCGGAGTACGTCGGCCCGAATATCGCGCTGTTCGCCTCGCACTACATCTCGAAGCCGCCGGAGGACGGACAGTCGGTGCTCTGGCACCAGGACGGCTCCTACTGGCCGTTGGAGCCGATGGAGGTGGTGACGCTGTGGCTGGCGGTGGATGACGCGACTCCGGAGAACGGATGCCTGCGCGTCATTCCGGGCACGCAGACGATGCAACTCCGCGAGATGGAGCGGCGCGTAGACGTGCCGAACGTACTCAACTCGCAGATCGCTCCAGAGCTAGTGGAAGCGGACCGGGCCGTTGACCTCGTCCTCAGCGCCGGCGACGTGTCGGTGCATCACCCCAATATCATTCACGGATCGAACGCCAATACCTCGAGTACGACGCGCACCGGTCTGACCATCCGCTACATTCCCACGACCACGCGCATCGTCAGCGACGAGCAGTGGCCCTCGGCGTTCCTGCTGCGGGGCAAAGCGGTGGCCAACGTCAACGACTACTTGCCGCGACCCCGCTATCGCGCCGGGGAGCACATGGCGTTCGAGGGCTGCGAGCGGTGGGTTTGGACCTAACCCCCGGCCCCTTCCCTCCAGGGAAGGGGAGTCATGGCGGTGCCCGGCAACCGCTTCCTGGCAGAGCAGAGGAGCACACCCACCCACACGAAAACCTACCCTTGTGAGTGAGGAGGACCGATGGAGCTGAAGGGAAAAGTCGCCCTCGTCACGGGCGCCAGCCGGGGGATCGGTGCGGAGATCGCGCTGGGCTATGCGCGCGCTGGCGCACACGTCGTCCTGACGGCGCGAGACGAGGAGCGGCTGCGGGCGGTCGCCGAGCAGATTGCGGCCGGCGGCGGGTCCAGTAACATCTTCCGGCTGGACGTTACCGAGTATGCGGAGGTCGGACGGATCGTTGACCGGACGGTCCGGGAGCTGGGACAGATTGACGTGCTGTGCAACAACGCCGGCATCAATACCGCCAACGGCCCGGTCGCCGAGATACCGCCGGAGCGGTTCGCCACCGTGTTCGCGGTCAACACCGTGGGCCTGTATGCCTGCTGCTATGCCGTATTGCCGCACATGATCGCACAGGGCTACGGGCGGATCGTCAACGTCAGCTCGGCCTCAGCCTTCATGTGCCTAGCGGGGAGCACCGCCTACGCCGGCTCGAAGGCCGCGGTCA
>JAJDZR010000293.1 GCA_022824545.1 Chloroflexota bacterium | reverse complement strand
CGCGGGCCTGGTCTTCCACGATGCCGGGTCGCTGCGCAACCGGCTGACGGCCCTCGCCGCGGCAGAGGTAGAGCGGGGGCCGCCTGCGCCGCCGCCGGTGGCGTTCGCCTACACCGGGCACGGCAGCCAATGGGTCGGTATGGGAGAGGCGCTGTATCAGAGTGAGCCGGTAGTGCGGGCAGTCCTGGACCGGTGCGATGAAGTAGCCCGGGAACAACGGGGCGTGTCGCTGTTGGATGTGCTGTTCGGGCGGGCCGGCGCGGCGGGCGGCCTGGACGACCCGGCGTGGACGCAGCCGGCGATCTATGCCCTGGAGTGTGCGCTGACGGCGCTGTGGGCGAGTGTAGGGGTAGAGCCGAGCGTGGTAGTGGGGCACGGCCTAGGAGAGATCGCGGCGGCGCAGGCGGCCGGCGTGTTCACGTTGGAGGAGGGGCTGCGGTTGGCGGCGGCTCCCGACGATGCGGACGCGGTGCTCGCGGCCGTCGAGATCGCGCCGCCGTCAGGCACGTTCGTGAGTAGCCTAACGGGCCAGGCGGTGGAGCCTGACAGGTCTTACTGGCTACGGCAGGCCCGCGAGCCGGTAGCATTCCGCCGCTGCACCGAGACGCTGGCGGAGTTGGGTGTGCGGGTGGTGGTGGAAATCGGTCCGCAGGCGGAGCTGGGGCCAACGGTGCTGAAGAACTGGCCAGACGCCGCGCCGGAGCGCGCGCCGGTGACGCTGGCGAGCCTGCACGGACCGTCGGACGACCAGGCGGACGGCGGGTTTGTGGCGGCGGTAGCGGGAGCCTACGAGGTGGGACTGACGGTGTCCTTTGCGGGGTTATTTGCGGGCGAGCAGCGCCGCCGGGTGGCGCTGCCGGGCTATCCCTTCCAGCGCCGCCGGCACTGGATCGAACCGCCAAAATCCCAGGGAGGGTACTCCCTGGCCACTGAGTCCAAGCATTGACGCGGCACAAATGGTTGGCTATAGTTGGCTGGTTTCAGTTACCCCCAAGAAATGGAGGAGATTTCACGTATGGCTACAACCGAAGACCGTGTTAGGCAGCTTGTTGCCGAGAACTTGGAAGTGGATGGTCAGCCCCTAGGTCCGTCGCTGGACCTAGATACCGGCCTCGCTGAGGCCGGCGTGCCGTCTATGGATATCGTTGCCTTCGCGAAGTTGGTCGCCCAGGAGTTCAACCTCACGTTTTCACCCGAAGATTGCGCGCGACTTAACAACCTCCGGGACTTGATCGAGTTCATTGACGCCTAAGCTGGCTAACTGCCCGCGAAAGGCGCCGACTGACCGACAATCAGGGCAGTCGTCATCGGTATTTGCTGGAGAAGCAGGCCACTCTCTGCGAGAACGGCCTGCTTCTCCTACGCCGGCAATAGTTGGCCATGACTCGTATCGCTGTTGCCGCGCCTTGGTGGTGCCCCTTCAGGACCGTTGACACGGCCACTGTCGTAAAAGTTGATCTCACCCCGCACGCGGCCCACGAGTCGGCCGCCTGGGCGTGGCTCGATGAGCAAGAGCGGGCCCGCTGGCACCGCTACCTGCATGACGGTGCTCGTCGCCGCTTTGCCTTGTGTCGCGCGGCGCTCCGCGCCATGCTCTGTAACCAGCTCGGCTGCCGGAACGAGCAGCTTGCGTTCGGCGCCGCCAAATATGGAAAGCCGTTTGCCTTGGTGCAGGGAATACCGGCTTCCGTCAGCTTCAACGTCACCCACAGCGGCAACCATGGCTTGATCGCGTTTGCGCCGGCCGGCCGGCTGGGTGTGGATATCGAGGAGCGTGTCACCCGCCGCGATCTTGACGGACTCATCACGACTGTGCTTGGCCCGGCGGAACAAGCCGAGCTTGCGTTAGCGCGTGGATACCACAAACTTCACTTGTTCTTTAATCTCTGGACGATTAAGGAAGCACTTGTCAAGGCGCTTGGCCTAGGCTTTTCCCTGGATGTATCTCGATTCGAGGTCCCATTGGACATGCGTCGCGGCGCGAAAACGAGAATATTTCGATTCCCCCACCTACCGACAATCAAGTGGCGACTAGAAAATCTGGGCACCGAGCACTTCGCCGCTGCCATCGCCCACGAAATAGACAGGACACTCAACCCGGAAAGACCGGCGGCTCGATGACGAACGCAGAGACCGTCTGGGGAGTGCCTCAGCCGCTGTCCACGCTGGACGTTCCGGTAGACGGCGATACCGTCATTACCCTGCGGCGGCATGGCAATCCCGAGGGCCAGCGGCTCGTTCTGAGCCACGGCAACGGCCTCGCGATTGACCTCTACTATCCCTTCTGGTCACTCCTGACCGAAGAATTCGACCTCATCATCTACGATTTACGCAGCCACGGGTGGAATACGGTCGGTGCTCTTGAGAATCATAATCTTCCGACGTTGGTTCGTGACCATGACCGTATCCTTGAAGCGATAGACCGCAACTACGGGCAGAAGCCTCAAATAGGCGTTTATCACTCCATTTCCGCGCTGGCAGCGTTACTGTCACCCGGAAACGGCAGCGTGTACTCGGCACTCGTGCTGTTCGACCCACCGATATGTAGACCTGGCGCTAGCTATGAAGAGCTTGAGGCCGCGGCTACACGCGCGGCCGCCATGGCTCGCCGGCGCACTGCGCGCTTTCCAACCCTAGAGTCGTTTTCGGACCTCCTCCGGTTCCTGCCGATCTTCCAGCGCGCTGTCCCGGGGGTGTATGACCTTGTGGCGCAGACAACCCTGCGTGCATGTTCCGATTCGGACGGCTACGAGCTTCGTTGCCCGCGCAACCATGAAGCGCAGATCATAGAATACGCCGGTGTCTTCGCCGTGTCGGTAGATTTCAGTAAGCTCCTTTGTCCAACAAAAGTCGTCGGAGCGGACCCCACCCTGCCCTACTCCTATCTCCCAACACTCGATCTTGGCGACATGCTGGGCGTTGACTACGACTTCCTCCCCGAAACGACACACTTCCTCCAATTGGAGCAACCGCAGGAATGTGCGACGGCCATGCGTGAGTTCATTGCGCTGACCGCGCGGACCTGACCCCCGTGCTATCCCCTACGATCACACGGTCCGGGGCTACCAGGCGGAGCGCAGCAGTCCTATCGGGCGGTTACGAGCCTTCGACTTGCACCGTGACGATGTCCAGGCCGTGATACTTCTGGTGCCGGACCGAGGAAGCGTAATGTCGTAACAGGCGAAACGACAGCTCTCGCTCATCCACGGTTTCGGGTTGTTCCTCCAGATACGCCAGCCGGTCTTCCAGGTTCTCCTCGTCGAATACCGTCAGGAACTCCAGTTCCACGGCCCCATCCCCGGGACGCGCGACGATAATCAAGCGCGGCGCTTGGCCCGCCGGGTATTCGTCGCCCGGCTGCAACAAGCTCGACAACGCCTCCTCGCCCGCCGAGCGGAGCCGCTCCGTCGCGGCAGCGTCCCATCGCAGCTTGGCTGCAACCTCCTGGAGGAAGGCGTCAATACGGGGCAGATCGGAGAGATCCTGTTGGACCTCCAAGCGGCGGCGCCGTGGACCGGTGAACTCCAGGAAAGCGGTCAACCCAATCGCCACCGCAGCGCCGACCGTGATGCCATTGCCAAGCAACGTGCCCCAAGGCGCGCCTAACAGGTCCTCGAGGATGTTCTGATGTTGCAGGCCGAGGCCGATAGAGAACGCCAGTCCCACCACTATAGACTTTTGTGGGTCGAGGCCGGCCCACGTGATGGTCCGTACACCCTCGACGAAGATCAGTCCCAGCATGACCAGCAAGAAGGCGCCCATCACCGGGCTGGGAATGGCGAGCAGCACACCCGTTAACTTGGGCAGCAACGCCAGCCCGATGAGCATGGCCCCCATGGCGTAGCCAACGCTGCGCGCGGCGACCCCGGTGATGCTGACCAGTGAGACCGTGGACGCCGAGTAGAAAGTAGTGGGCGGCGTCCCGGCCAGTCCCGACAGTAGCATGCCCACCCCATTGGCGTACATCGAGCCTTGGATCAGTCGAAAATCGGTCGCCCGCGGACGGCGCCGGGCCACCTGTTGCATGACCACGCTGTCCCCAATGCCCTTGATAACTTGCACCAAGCTCACGATCAGGAACATCGGGAGCAGCGCCCAGAACCCGGCCGTCGGTGTCAGGTCCAGTCCCGGGAACTCGATTGCGGGGAGGCCGACCCAAGGCGCGGCGAGCAATGGCTCAACGTCGTACAGACCGAACGGTATCGCGGCCGCGCAGCCCGCCGCGATTCCGATCAGCGGCGACCACGGCCGCCAGTTCCTCGGAGCGCGCAGGACCAACATCGTCGCTACAACCAGCGTCACCGCCGCCACGCACGGGCCGGCAGCCGCCGGCGTGCCCGCGGGTACTTCTTTCAGCCGGTCGAAAGCAATTGGAATAACCATCGCTGCGACCAGCATGAGCACCGTACCGGCGACGACCGGCGTAATGATCCGGCGTAGCAACGGCAGCCACGCCGTCACTACCAAGAAAAAGAGCGCCGACAGCACGATCAGGCTCGCCAACGTCGCCGGCCCACCTGCGTCGAGCGCGAGCACCGAGATCGCGATGAAGTTGGGGGTGACACCCATCACGAATGCGTGACCCGTGCCCACCCGACCAAACCTGGCCGCCTGGAGCGCGGTGACCACCCCGACAATGGTCAGCGCCGCGCAGACGGTCCACGCCAGATACTGCTCGCCTTGGCCGGCCGCGAGGGCGGTAATGGCGACGACCAGCACCGTCGGTGCCAGCCCGATCATGATGCCCTGCGCCCCGACTCCGATGGCCAAGAGTGGCGGGCACCGCTCGTCCGGCTCGTAGCGGATGTCTTTAATTGCACGGGCCGATGCCAAGTCGGACCTCCCACTCAGCCTGCGGGCGCTTATCGCAGTCCCACCGCCAGAGAACCCCACGGTCGGCAGGATTGCTTCTAGCTTGTCCAGTGAGTGTCCCCGAAGTGTAGCATCACACCACCAACTGGCGGGCCACTCTCCATTACAACCCTGGGCTCGAAACGGCCTTGTTATCAGGGAATCGTGGTTGTGATACCCTTCAGTGCAGCATAGATTCCCTCAGTTGACCCTGGTTAAAAATGTATACGTTTGTATAAGGAGTTGTTTCGGCATGGGATTTCTTGTTGACAGGTGGCGTCGCATCGGCACGCGACTGTACCTGGCCTTGGGCTTTGCGGTTCTGCTGACCCTGGGTTCCAGCGCGGTAGGTGTCTATTACTTTGAGCAGAGCGGGGACCTGAACTACCGGGTCCGGACCGAGGCCGTGCCGGTGCTGGAGGCGGCGTGGACTGCCGCTCGTGAGGCGGAGCAGTTACGAATTTGGGGCCTGGGGTTGCTGGCAGCACCGGAAGCCGGCTTTGCGGGTTTCCAGCCGGACGCCTTTGCCGAGTCCCTGGACCGACTGGCGAGCGCGTTGGGCGCGGTGAGCGGCGTAGAGGCGTTGGCCTTGAACGCGCGTGCGGTGAACGATGCCGCCCATGGGCTGGCTATCGTCATTGACAATCTTGCCGTGAACCGAGCTGCCCTGTCGGACACCAGCGCGGCTGCGGCTGATTTGCGGACCCGCTTGGCGGGACTTTCGCCCGATGATGAAGCGTCTGTGGCGGCCTTGTCGGTGCTGAAACAAGCGTTGCAGGCCACTGATGAGTCGGTATTGGAGCAGTTGTGGGACGAGTACGCCAAGTTGCACGCGGCTGGCGCTGATCCGGCCGTGGCAGTTCTGGCCGGCGATCAGGGAGTATTCGCCGTCCGCGGCCAGCAGTTGGCGTTGTGGGCCAACGTTGCGAACTTGACCACATCCTTTGCTGATGCCAGTGCGGCCCTGGATGGTTCGGTGTCGAGCCTGCTGGCAGCCTCCCGTGCTCAGTCGGCAGATACGCTGGGACTGGCCGGTAGCAGTTTCGACCAGGGACGGCTCCTGCTGACGGTCATCAGCGTCATCAGCGTCGTCGCGGCGACGCTGGCGGCCTGGCTGTGGGTAGGCAACGGCATGGTGCGCCGGCTCTCCCGCTTGTCGGAGCGGATGCGGAGGATGGCCGACGGAGACCTGGAAACGCCGGTGCCCGAAGCGGGACGAGACGAGATTGGCGAGTTGGTTGATGCGTTGGAGGTCTTCCGCCTGCAAGCGCTGGAGGTGCAACGCCTGAACTTGGTCGAGAAGCTCTACGAGGAGCTGCGTGTGGCGAATGCGGAGCTACGGCGGATGCAGGCCCGGCTGGTCGCGCAAGAGAAGCTGGCGGCCTTGGGTGAGCTAGTGTCCGGCGTGGCTCACGAGATTAGCAACCCGTTGAATTTCGTCAACAATTTCTCTGAGGGTTCGCTTGAGCTTTACAGTGAGTTGACCGAGATGTTGGACACTTACCGGGATAGGATGTCGGCCGACGACATGGCTCTGCTGGATGACATCAATCAGGAGTTGACCGATAGTATGAAGCGTGTGCTGTCCAATGGGGGGCGTGCGCTGGCAATCGTCGAGCGGATGCGCGGGCTGGGCGTCGTCGGTGGAGAGCCGGTGTTGACGGATCTGAACCCCGTGATACGGCAGGCGGTACAGTCGGGGTGCAAGGCCTTTGCCAAGGATTCGAAAGATTTCTCGGTGGAGCCGATTTTCGACTTGGACTCGGCTGTGGGTGACGTGCCGCTGGTGGAGAGGGACTTCGATGAGGCGGTGCTAGGCCTGGTATCCAATGCTTGCTACGCCATGCGGCTGAAGCAGGAAGATTTGGGCGACGATTATGAGCCAGTGCTGGCTGTGTCGAGCCGTCTGGTGGACGATAATATCGTGGAAGTGCGGGTGCGGGACAATGGTCCCGGCATTGCGGATGACGTGGTTGGCCGTATATTCAACCCGTTCTTCTCGACGCGCGGGGGTGCCATGGGGGCCGGGCTGGGTCTACCCATCGCTGCCGACGTGGCCCGGCGGTTGGGGGGTGACCTGTCGGTGGACACTCTCTATGGGGAGTATGCGGAGTTCAAGTTGACCCTGCCGGCAGCGATGGCCACTGTGCCGGAAACTGAGGCAGTCCGTTAGCCGTCCGGCCTGCCGGCACACCCCGGTCCTCCGCCAAGTATCCGTCTCAGCGCCTCCGGAGGATTAGGTAGACGAAGGCGCTGAGGACAATCACGCAGACGATCCCCAGGATGATGACCAGGGTTATGCGTTGGCGGGGGGTAGCAGTGATCCCGGTCAGAGTGTTGCGGATACGAGGCACAGCGTCACCAATAATGGGGATTGTGGGCCGCTCCAAGTCAATCAGGGGAAATAGCGGCCTGGCACCGATGGCTGGCGTTGGCGATGGAACCGGAGTCGCAGTTGATGTGCCGGTGGGCGTCGCGGTGGGAGGGCTAGTGGCCGTCGGGGTCAGCGTGCTCGTCGGCGTGGCAGTGGGCGTATTGGTAGGTGTCTGAGTCGGGGTACTGGTGGATGTCGGAGGGGGTGTGGCGGTGGGGGTGGCAGTAGGCGTGCTGGTCGGCGTCTCAGTTGGGGTATTGGTGGGTGTCGGCGTAGGCGTGACAGTCGAGGTAGCAGTGGAAGTGCTGGTCGGCGTCTCAGTTGGTGTGCTGGTGGGAGTTAGAGTCGGTGTGCTCGTCGGGGGAGTGGTTGGCACACTGGTGGAACTTGGACTGGGCGTGTCCGTCGGGCTGGGGCGAGGCGTCGCCGTTGCGGTTGGCTTCGCCGTTGGACGGGCTGTGCGCGTTGGTGCAACCGTCGGCGGTAGAGTGGCGGTCGGCGGTATAGGTGTAGCCGTCTGAGTCGGCGTAGGCGTTGCTGTCGGGGTCTCCGTTGGACGGCGTGTGCGCGTTGGTGGAGGCCGAGGTGTGCGTGTCGGCGTGGCCGGTGGGGGAGGCGGCGGTGGCGGCGGGTTGGCTGTGTCATTGTCGATCACATCAACCGTCGTCCTCCACGACGATTCACTCGACTCAATCACCCGGTAACCGTCAAAGACCCGATTGATTTCGATCCTGACTTTCCGATCCGGCGTGAGTGCCTTGTCGTCATGTACCCGGTAGCCCATGCTCCGTGTTTCGGTATTGTCGCGAAATACGAAGGCGATCAGTGAGTCAACAATTGGGCCATCCTGTGCATCATTCCACGAATCAAATACCAGAATACCTCCCTCGATCCTAGTCCCTGCCTGCCCCGGCGGGTCAATATGCACCGTTACCGTCAACTGTTCTCCTTCCCGTACAGGCTTCGGAGCGACGCTCACCAGCCGAACCACCGGCTTTGGGGTTGGGGTCGCTGTGGCCGTGCTCGTAGGCGTCGGCGTTTCCTGGCCCATCACGCGGTGGACCGGCTGCAAGATAAGTACCGTAAGCGCCACACAGAAGGCGAGGATGATTCGATTGGCGTAAGTCCCCCGCCGAACACCAAGCAATTGAAGTGTCATGATGGTCCAAAGCGAATCACGGATTCCGTCCATGTATAACCGTTGGGCCTACTCACCTCGGCCTCTGCATTAGCCCCGCTCGTAGTTCGCCGGAGATTGTATATTTATTTACCTTTACATTACCAGCTACAGCTATGCTTTGCTGTTCGACTGTAGTCGAACCAGGGCTACTGTGACCCCGGGCACTCCATTAAGACTCCACGGCAGTTGGGCATCGTGGTGGGACCGAAAGCCCCGGAATAGACCCACCGCGAACCGCAGAATAGCAACGCCTCCGTCGGACTTACGACCGAGGTGTTATGATTAACCCGACTACAAGCCCCCGTAGGATCACCGCTTGCCGCATACTCTTTGGGGAACCGCGTGCTGACCGCTGAGGGCTGACAGTGACGCATGATCGCCGTTGAAGCCCCGCCCTACCTCGCCGGTGTCGGACGCTACGCCTATCAACGCCGCCACACGCGCTGTGTGATGATCGGTGACGTCGGCGTGGGCGGCGAGCACCCCATTCGCGTGCAATCCATGACCACGCCGGCCACGCAGGACGTGGCGGCGACGGTCGCGCAGACGGTCCGCTTAGTCGAGGCCGGCTGCGAAATCGTTCGCGTCACCGTTCCCACGGTCGCAGATGCGCGTGCGCTGCGGGCTATCCGTGCCGCGCTACACCGACGCGGCGTCCGCGTCCCGCTCGTCGCCGACATCCATTTCAGTCCGGCCGCGGCCCTCGAAGCAGCGCAGCACGTCGAAAAGGTCCGCGTCAATCCGGGCAACTTCGCCGATAGCAAGCGCTTCGCCGTCCGCGAGTACACCGACCGGCAATACGCCGCGGAACTGGAGCGGGTAGCCGAGCGCTTTGCGCCGCTTGTGCGCCGGTGTCGGGAGCTTGGCGTAGCGATGCGGATTGGCACGAACCACGGCTCGCTCTCGGACCGGGTGCTGAACCGCTACGGTGACACACCGCTCGGCATGGTCGAGTCGGCGCTGGAGTTCGTGCGTATCTGCGAGGACCACGGCTACTACGATGTGATCTTCTCGATGAAAGCGTCCAATCCCAAGGTCATGATCCAAGCCTATCGGCTTTTGGCCGCCCGGTTGGATGCTCGGGGCACCCCATACCCCTTCCACCTCGGCGTCACCGAGGCGGGTAAGGACGAGGATGGGCGGATCAAGTCGGCCATCGGGACGGGCAGCCTGCTCGACGACGGTATTGGCGATACGGTGCGCGTCTCGCTGACCGAAGAGCCGGAAGCCGAGATTCCGGTCGCGCAGGCGCTGGTCCGGCCCTATAACGCCTGGCAGGAGCGCGCACGCACGGCACGGGGCCAGGACGCTGCCGCGCCACCCCCGGCCACCGAGCCGGCACCCGAACTCCCTGATAGCCGCGATCCCTACAGCTATACCCGCCGTGCATCGCGTACCACTGTTGTTGGGGACGTGGCGTGGGGCGACCAAGCACCCGTGCGAGTAGTTCATCGGTATGCCGGACCGCTGGCGGCGGTCCCACACGTCGAGCGGCGGGTGCGCTGGGCGCGCCGCGCCGACGGCTGGGTACAACCGCGGCCCGATGCCGTCTCCGTGCAGGTCACGAGCGAGGCCGACCTCGCGGCGCTCCGTGTGCTCCACCGGAGCGCTCACGGTGATCTTCCTACCATGTCGGCCACGCCGCCCAGCTTACCGCTCATCGTGCAGGCCGCCCCGGCGGCGCCCTGGCTCGGCGAGGTGGTTGCGCTCGCAGATGCGATGAGCTTCCATATCATGCCCTCGCTGCTTGATCGAGACGGACGGGCGCTGTTGGCCCGGGCCTGCCGGCTGGCATCGTGCCACGACACGCCGGTTGTGCTTGCGCCGCGCGGCGTGTCGGCCCCGTCGCATGACGACCCCACCTGGAGCGCGTCATTGCCGACCGCCGCGGCGGCGCTCGCCGCTACATCCCACACTGCCATTGCAGTTGCTGCGGACGCCGGCCTCACCGACGTGATCTTGTCGCTGGGACCGGCTGATCCCGCGTTGCTGGTCCGGACGGGACGGCTCCTAGCCGCGCGGCTCACGGCAGCCGGTCAGTCCACGCCACTCCACTTCGTCACGCGCGTCGGGAGCGGTGATCAGGACCTCTTATTCGCCGCGGCGGCGCTCGGCTCGCTGCTCTCCGACGGCTTGGGCGATAGCATCGAGGTCGTCGGTCCGCCCGGCGCAGACGACACCGCAACCGTGCAGCAGGCGTTCAACATCCTCCAGGGCGCTGGCGTGCGGCTCACCAAGACGGAGTACGTCGCCTGTCCCTCCTGCGGCCGGACGCTCTTCGACTTGCAGACGACGACGGACCGCATTCAGCACGACACCGGGCATCTCCGTGGAGTCAAGATCGCCGTGATGGGCTGTATTGTCAATGGGCCGGGGGAAATGGCCGATGCCGATTTCGGCTATGTCGGCGGCGCGCCCGGCAAGGTCAACCTCTACGTCGGCAAAGAGCTTGTCGAGCGCCACGTACCCGAGGCGGAGGCAAGTCAGCGGCTGATCGAGCTGATCCGCCAGCACGGTCGTTGGACCGAGGCCCCGGCCTCGTAGGTGCCGAGAATCAAATGCGCTCGCGGGGGCGCCTGGAGGAGCAGAACGCCTTCGCGAGCGCAACGTGCCCAGCGTAGTCAGCGCGGCAGTGGGGGGTGATCCCGCGTCAAACTACGCTGGTGACACTGTGACTACAGTATACGTCCCCCGGTCGCGGCGGCGGTTACGTTGCCGTTACAACCTCGTTACGGCTTCACACGCAGGGACGGAGTGCTGGGAGTCCGCGCCTCCCACCCTCGTCCCCCTGCGGAGCCGCTCACAGGGGTAGGTACGCGTTCTGTCGTAGGGGCGCAACATGTTGCGCCCGTCCCCCCGCAGTGCGGGGGGACCATAGGCTTACAAGGGTAGGTTTTTTGTAGGGGCGTGATTCATCGCGCCCAAGCACCGATCATTGCAACGAAAGCCGCCGTCTAGGGCCATGCATCGGCCCCGGTCCGAGCGCTACACCCCCTCTCCAAATGTTGGAGAGGTGACCGGCCAAAGGCGCACCACACCTGGCACTATCAGTGCGGCTTTGGCCCGTCAGCGGGTGAGGTCGGCCCCACCCGCGGCTCTCCGCCGAAAAACCTACCCCTGTGAGGGGACCATCGGGGGGCCGGCCCCCCGGCTTCCTTGACTCGACCGCCTCCAGGTTGCATAGTGCCTACCGCAGTATCGGGAGGTGCGGCCAGTGCGCCCGGCAAGCCGCCGGGCGCGTATGCTGTGCCCTTCCCGATTGCAATACGGCGCTCGCGCCGCGGCGACGCGCAGGTTAGGGGGAGGATCATGGGACGTTTGATTGCTGGCATCGTCCTTGTCATTATCGGTGTAGTGGCACTATTTGGAACTATCAGCAACGTAGGCTTTGATCTCATCGCCATACTCGTCTTGCTGGCCGTCATCGTCGCCGGGGCAGCGTTGGCCTATTGGGGATGGAAGTACGTTGCCGGGCGCCAGAAGACACTCCCCGTCATCGAGCGAATGGCCAAAGAGGGGGCTGTCATTGATACTCCGGCCGCCGCGGAGGAGACCGGCCTCTCGGTCGAGCAGGTACGCAAGCACGTCCAGTACGCCAAGATGAAGGGGTATATCGAGCGCAATGTCGAGGTCCAGTAGGGCGTAGGGCTGGAACTCGCCGCTTGTAGCGGGAGGTTAGCCGGTTGGTGTCGGTGCGACCGTCACCGGAGTCGGTAGCGGAGGCGTCGGCGTGGCTACCGGCTGTCCACTAGCCGGTGTGGCCGGCGTACCGGCTGGGGTGTCGGTTGGCGTGGGGGTTGGCTCGGCGCCAATGAGCCACTTCTCACGCCACGGGAGAAACTTACTCTTGAACGTATCCTTGGCGATGAGCGTATCTTCTTTGAAGATAGACCGGGTGACCGTCACGTTCATCCCCTCGGCGGCCCACTCTACTTGCTTGCGCTCGCCCAGCGGCAGGTTGGGGTCCGGCACGTCCGGCAGCGGCTCCTCCGGCTCCTGACGATCGCGGATGTCAACCTCCTCCAGCCGCACCTGCCGCCCGGTGCGCGTCCCATACAGTCGGTAGGTCAACGTGCCGCTCACCGGATCAACCGCGGATTGCAGCAGTACCGGATGCCCGGTATCGTTGCGGAAACGGAGGTCCACCCCCGGATCGTAGACGGCTGCATCGAGGCCGGGCGGTGTACCGTCCTGCTCGTAGTAGCTCACCCGATAGGAATGCTGGTTACGCACGGTAATCGGCAGGCCGGCCCAGAACGCCGCGCGAAACACGGTAGTCGAGACCTGGCACACCCCACCGCCGATACCGGGCACCGTCGCATCGCCGCGGATTATCAGGCTTTCGAGATAACCGGCTGTTCTCGTGATCGGGCCGATCTCGCGCAGGAACGAGAAGTCGTGGCCCGGTTGAATGACCACTCCATTTAGGTTGCTTGCGGCCACCTCGATATTATTCGCGCGCTCGTGGGGCGATCCTTCGAAAGTGGAACGCCCATCGCCCAACAAGTCCTGGAACGCGAGTGCATCGGTGTCTTTGCCGCTGAACGTCGGCTCCGCGACCCGCACGGGCAGGCTGACTTCGCGCTGATCTGTGGACACAGACGCCGCCAGAATGCGCTCTAGCGCAGTGTCTTGGTCCACAATAAGCCCGGACTTGCCGGGGCGCAGCACCCGCACGCTGCTGGCGCTCTCCCGCAGCAAACGGGCATCCTGCGGCGGATCGTCAATCTGCTCGGCAATGGTGGCGATAAACGCAGCAACTTGATGCTTGGCGAGCGTCGGCACTAACGCTGCCGAGGCGTTGCTGGCGGTGGGCTGAAACCCTAGCCAGCGCCGCAGTTGCTCCTGGCTAATAGTCCACGTGTGCGTCTCATGGCGGAGGCGCAACGGCCCGCTCAGGATATTGCTCGTCAGCGCGGTGGCAGCTTGTAGCTCGGTATCGCCGAGCACCGGCTGCACGGGTACAATAACCAACTCAATACGCTGATGAACCGTTGGATAAGGCGAGAAGCTCTTGATACGCTGCATCGTCTCCGCGACCTCCAGTTGTTGGCCGGTCGCGGGAGCCACCGAGACAACCCGGTTGTCCTGCAAGGTGAGGGCGGCGTTTACCGGCGCCCGATCAACCTCGGCGGCGATGGTCTGCACATACGCCCGTAGGGCCTCGTCATCGAATGACACTCGCAGCGGTAGTGTCTCCGGACGCAGACGTAGCCGAAAGGGCGCCACGAGGCGGTCGAGCAACCCCCCACTGCGCCCCAGCCCGAGGGCATCACTAGCCATTTGCATCGTGCTAATGTGCATTCCGAGTTGAACGGCCGTCGGATGCCACTCCCTCCCCAGGCCGGAGAGTGTGAGGGGGGCGTCCACGTAGGCAGCCAACCGCGCTTGCATGAGCGAGTCCACCTCCGACTGACTCAAGCCCTGGAGGTCAACCTCCGCGAAATGGACCCCTGGGAAGACCTGCTGGCGATGGCGCAGGTGGTAGCCCAAGGACAGGGTCACGAGGATGATGGCAGCGAGTAGCAGGCCACCCAGGATACCGGTGAGCACGCCAAAGCGTTGCGTTAGGGCTAGCAAAGCAGACACCTACAGCGGAAGAGCTTGCGGAGGTTGCTGAGGACGGGCCGAGCGCTGAGTGGTAGGTACGGCCTACCCTTCCCTGGTAGGCACCTAGTCGAGCCACGCTGCTCCATCAGATAGTCTACCGATCCATTCCTGGGTGGTCAACGCACGCGGCCCAACGGGCAGCGCATCGTAGCCTGTACCCGGCCATCGTACCGGCCGTGCTCATCCCCGGTCTGTAACGGAGCCTCCCAAGCGCGTCTGTAGTGATCCATACGGACGTTCAATGACATGGCGATCCGCAGCGCGCCGCTTCAGCAGCTTTGACATCCTGGCATAGGAGCGCCGCATTATCCGGCCCTACCTGTGCAGTCATGGAACGGTGACCTCAAGTGGATAGGCTGGCTGCTGGTTCTGCGGCTTTGAGGAGGCTCGCTACTCTGGAAAAGTAGCCTCCACAACACCGGGGGTGCCCTTGCTCCGCGTACTCTTGCATCCCGAAGAGCATTCCAGTATACTCGCATGCATGTCGGCTCCGACCAAGTTGACACGATCGTGAGTGCCGTTGGCGCATAGACAGGCGGTGGCAAGGTGTCACATACTCTTGGAACGAATCATGGTCTATGCGGTTACCGGTGGTGTACTGTTGCTGATGTAGTCCGAGACCGGACCAGTGTGGCGTGGCTGCCCGGTCCGTCGGGTTGAGCCGTCGAGCGAGGCGATCACGTGAAGGTGGTTAGCGCTCCACAAAACCGGCTGGTAGGGCTTTCCCAGAGCCGAACACTGCATCGCTCTGAGCAGCGAGGTCAGGGTTGGCGTCGGCTCGCCGACAGCTTCGGCCGTGGGTTGCTCGGCCTGCGCCCGCCGGAGCAGGCTGCCCTTGGGACTTTGCCCGGTCTGCCGCTCCAAATCCGCGCTACGAATAGCCCTGCTGTGCCGCTGTGGATGCGGTTACTGCTGGTGATTGCGCTGGTTGGTCTGTGGTTCGGATTCCAGCGCACGGTCCCCCTCCCCTTCACGGCTGCCGATCTCCGGACTACACTTAGTGCGGCAGCCAGCACTGTCAGTGTGACCGGACCTGGTGGTGGTGGGACGGTGGCTAGTTCGGAAGCCCACTCGGCACCGAATCGGGTGCTACTGCCGCCGCCTGGGCCTGAGGCGCTAATCGGATCGGCGAAGACCATTCGGATTAGTGGCAAGGATTTCGCGGTTGGTGTTTGTACCCACGTGCTGACGGTAGAGCAAGCCATCTCCGGGGCTGGGATCGCGCTTGGCGCCTTGGATCGCGCCGAGCCGGCGCTCATGGCGCCCATAGCAGAAGCAACCGATATTCGGGTGATCCGTGTCCGCCAATCTCAGGAACACCGCCAAGAGTATGTGCCGTTCGGACACCGTCGCGTATACGACCCTGATCTTCCACTAGGGCTGCGGCAGCAGGTGCAAGCCGGAGTGCCGGGTGTCCTTGTCCTGCGGATAGAGACGCTCACGGAGGATGGCGAGGTTGTCTACAGGAAGGTGGCGGAAAATCACATGGTGAACCTTCCTCGTTCGGCTGTGGTGGCCTACGGCACCAAAAGACTCGCCGGGCCGATGGCGCGCCTGGAAGCCGCTAGAGACCTCCCTCGCTACGACTCAGTGACCTCGGATACCCTCGCGGTGCGCCGTGTCCTGCGCGTAGAGGCCACCGGGTACGAGGCCGGTCCGCGCAGCACCGGAAAGCGTCCAGGTGATCCCTGGTATGGTGTCACGTCAATCGGGTGGCAGGCGAAGCCAGGTATCATCGCCGTTGACCCAAAAATGATTGGATATGGAACGCGCCTGTACGTTCCCGGATACGGCTTCGGCGTCGCCGGAGATAGCGGCAAAGATATCGTCGGCATGAAGATTGATCTCTTCTACAACACCGAGCAAGATGCCGCGCGGTGGGGCCGGCAAAATCTCTCGGTATATATCCTGGAATAGCCACCCTTGACAGCCGACTACTTCTGCCAACCACACGTACCTCGTGATTAGACGCATCGCGGAGCCACCCCGCCGCAAGCGCCGGCGATCCTCGGCGGCCCCGAATTCCTACCGCCGCCGGCCCCGTGCGCTGGCGAATGCCGACCTGAGTGATCCGGACACTATCGGCGCGCTCCTCTCGCAGTACGGCATCTGGCTCGACCGCGAGCAGAGTCAGCACCTGCTCGCGGAGCGCAGCATTCTCGACCGCATTGTTGCTGCCGCGGCGCTGCGCCCCACCGACCGAGTGCTGGAGATTGGCGCCGGCATTGGGACGCTCACCCGCGAGCTTGCCGCCCGCGCCGGGGAAGTCATCGCGGTCGAGATTGACGAGCGCTTGGTAGCGGTGTTGGCGGCCACCTGTCCGGCAGCCAATCTGCGCGTCATCCATCAGGACATCCTGACACTCGACATCGAGCAGTACTTTGGCGCACGGCCCTACCGGCTCGTTGCAAACCTGCCCTATAGAGTCGCGACGCCGGCGATCTTGCAGCTACTGGCGGCGAGGCATCCCCCGAAAGATATGCTGGTGATGGTCCAACGCGAAGTCGGTGAGCGCTTGGCGGCTCGACCGGGCCGGATGAGTCTGCTGTCGGTCAAGGCACAGCTCGCTGCCGCTGTCGAGCTTGTCACGCACGTACCGCCCGCGGCCTTTTTCCCGCCACCCAAGGTCGCTGGCGCGGTGGTCCGCCTAGTGCCGCGCCGCACACCACCGCCGCCGCTCCGGCCCACCGCAGCGCGTTTCTGGCAGACGGTCGAGGCCGGCTTTGCCAACCGGCGCAAACAACTGCACAATGCCTTAGGCGCCCTCGGCGTGGGGTCGGCGCGCATTCATGCGGCGCTGGCGGCGGCCGGCATTGACCCGGCGCAGCGAGCGCAGACGCTCACGCTGGACGACTGGAACCGGCTCTCCGCCGCCCTCTGGGGGTGAGCGAGGGCGCGGTTGTCGTAGCGTTGCTGCAATGGTACAACCGAACGTCGCGTGCGGGCCACAGCCGAGCGGTGCGACATCCGCGCGAGTGGTCCGGTGGAAAGGCAAGGAGCATAGATGAGCAAGCCATGTATTGTCCGTCCCAGTGAGCAGGAGGCGGTTGACCGCGGTGCCGGCCTCGAATCGTTCCCGCTGCTTGGCGCCCGCACCGGTGCGTTGGCATTCAGCAACGGTATCACCGTCTTCGAGCCTGGCGCGGCGGTGCCGCTGCACACGCACAACGTCGAAGAGTCGATTACGATGCTGGAAGGCGAAGCGGTGTGCGAGGTGGACGGGAAGCAGTACACCGTGCGGCCCTACGATACGGTGTATGCCCCCGCCGGGGTAGTGCATTGTTTTCGCAACGAGAGCGGCGAGATGATGCGCTTCCTTTGGTGCTACGGCGGCACCCGCGTTACCCGCACCTTCCTCGCCACCGGGGAAACGGTGGCGCACCTCTCCGAGGACGACCGCCTCAGCATGAGCGACGAGTAATCAAGTCCCTCAAGCGCCGCATCCGTCTCGGGTGCATGCAACGCCGAGGTTCAATATGCCGAGCGATGAGTTGCTGCGTCTCGCCACGGAGCGGTTGGTCACGCAGTTCGCACCGGAGCGTGTGATCCTCTTTGGCTCACAGGCACGTGGGACTGCCGACCACCATAGCGACGTGGATCTCCTGGTAATCTGCCCCATCACGGGCAACCGTCGTGCCCTGATGGTTGCGATGGATCGTGCTTTGCGCGGGCTGGGCTTTGCCCGGGATGTGATCGTGCTCACCCCCGAGGAGTTCGCGCGGGACCGGCACATTCCCGGCACGATCTCACGACCGGCTTGGCGAGAAGGCCGGGTGCTCTATGAGCAGCCGTGATCCTGACGTTCTGTCCTGGGTATTCAAGTGGCTGCGCTATGGTGACGATGACCTACGTTTAGCTCGTCACGGCTTGAAACTCCAGCATAGCCCCCACCATCTGATTGCCTATCACGCACAGCAGTGCGCTGAGAAACATCTCAAAGCATATCTCGTCCTGCGAGGGGTGGATTTCCCCTTTACCCATAACATTGCACGACTATTGGAGCTTTGCTCCGAGCAAGTTTCCTGGGCTGATTCCCTGCGGGAAGCCGAAGTATTGACTCCTTTCGCAGTCACCACTCGGTATCCTAGCGGGATTGAAGAAGTGACGAAAGGCGAGGCACGTCGTGCCATACGCATCGCCGAGCAGGTGCGGCAAGTCGTGCGGCAAGCCCTAATGCAAGAAGGGCTTGCGCTTCCCGATGATGCTCTCCAGTAGTCGGCAGCACACCCCTGCCAACGCCCCGCTTACGGCGTGCTGGTCGGTCGCCGGAACAGCACGTCGGCGTCGGCATCCTGGGTGGTGGTTGCGGTCTCCTTGCCGCGGTCGAAGCGGATGATCCGCAAGCCGACCAGCAGAAACAGCACGAAGAAGAGTAAGGCTGCTGCATACGAGCACCACACCAGGCTGAACTGGAGCGCCAGCACCATCCCCAGCGCCGAGCCAAGCACGAGACATCCGCCCAGCGTGCCCCATAGCACTGGCACGGCGGATGACTGGCCCGTCGCGCCGGCGAGCCGGACCAGGCCGGGCAAGGCAATGTGGGACGCAAAGCCGACCGGAACCACAAGCGCCACTGCGACTGCTAACTGCACCGCCGCCGCTTGACCGACGAGCGACGTTGTCAACAGCGGCAATACTTCCCGGCTCGTCACGAGCAGCAGGCCGGCGACTAGCGCGGCCCAGCCGATGAACAAGCGCGCCGTGGCCAGCCGGATGCGCTGGATCACGGCCGCCGCCAGCGCGCCGCCCATCAGGAGGCACCCTACCCCTAGCGTACTGGCCGCGCCCATTCCCCCGAGGAGCGGTGCCAACCGGTGCAGCAGTGGCGGACCGGCCAACGCCGCACCGAGCGCCGCGCAGCCGACAAAGAGCACCAGCCGCCACGGCGTACCCTCGCTGAAGTCGTCGCCTAGCGGCTGCGCTGACGAGGGGCTATCAAGCGCTGGTGGCGCGGGCGGCTCGCGGAGCACGCTGAAGGCCATGCCGAGCACGAGGCCGACGGCCACCAGCACGATGACATAGTGCCCCGGTACGCGCTTGCTGAACTCGTAGAAGAAGGGATAGTCGTCGGTGGCCGGTCGCACGTTGTAGGGCGCAGCGGCCGGGACCGCCGTGTGGTCAATGGCGTAAGCGCCTAGTGGTGATGAGCCTTCTACAAAGGGCATGAAGAGCACGGCGTAGATGGGACGCTCGGCAAGCGCCTGCGTGAGCACATCCACATCGCCCGCATCGTGGGAGATTCTGCGAATGACGAGCACCGGCGGCGGAATCGAGCCACCATCGTCGGCAGTATTGTCGGTGCGTACCAGCGCGACCATGTGCCGTACCGCTTCCAGTGGTGTCTCTCCCTGGGCGAGGAAGATTGCAAAGGCGGTCCCAAAGGCCCGAAAGAGATCGCGCTCGCCCGTCAGTTGGAGCACCAAGCGCCCCTCCGGCTGGAGGTGGTTGAGGTAGGACGAGAACGCCTCGGCGGTGAGCAGGGAGGCGCCCGCCACGGCCCGCCCACCGAGCTGCGCGGCGCCAGCCCTGGGGGCAACCACGTAAATGAGATCGTAGCGGGACTGTGACTCCTGGAGATACGTGCGCGGGTCCTGCGCTACGAGGCGTACCCGCGTTCGGCCTCCGCTCAACGGCGGCAGCTGGCGGAGCACGTCGGCTCGTCCGGGATCGCTCTCCAAGACGGTGATCTCGTTTGCGCCGCCGAGCACGGCGAACATAGCTGCTTGGATCGCCCCTGCCCCCAGCGCCAACACGCGATCGTGGCTCCCCGGGAGGACAAAGGGCGCAAACCCGATGTGGTCCCGGAGCTGCTCGGCGGCCGACAGGTCTTGGTCGGGGAGGATCGGGACCGGCGCGACGGCATCTTCATACAGCCACTGCTGGCGCGCATTGTCCGCCGCTTGCGTGACGTGAGTCCGCGTGAAGGCGTTCCATGTCGAGGTAACGACCCGCTCTGCGCCCTCCCTCGCCTGCACGCGCTGGAAGAGCGCCTTCGATACGCCAACGTCCCCAGGATGGAATGCGAGACTGCCCGGAGCAACCAGGGCGAGGCCCCCCAGCAATATGGCCACCAAGCTCACCCCCCCGACCAGGGCGACGCGGGGAGGCATCGCCGGCGCCGGGTCACCCTCTGGACTGCGCCGCGTGGCTGCCTCGCGCACGGCGAGTACCAAAAGGGTGACGGCGGCGATGCCCGGGAAGCCGGTAGCCAGTGCAATTCCACCCGGCCAGTTCAAGCCGTTCAGCAGCGGCGCATAGCCGAGCGCGGCGCTACCGGCGCCGAGCAGGTAGCCGCTGACGACGAAGCCGGCCAGCGAAGCGCCGCGGCGGAGAATCATGCTCATCGCCCCGCCCAGCGCCATGAAGGGCGCCAGAAAGCCGAGTCCCAGCACCAGCAGCGAGACAGCAGGAAAGCCCGTCACGGCGCTGCCGGCGAAGGTAAGCAGCGCCACGCTCGCCGCGGCGCTCGCCGCCGCCCACGACGCGGTCCACCACGGCGCGCTCCAGACGTAGCGCCGGCCCAGAAAGCCACCGATACCCAGCCCCAACGTGACGAGACTGACCAAGGGGAACACCAGCCACCCCGGGTACAGATACGAATACAGCCGAACGAGCGTCAGCTCCAGCCAGACGGTCGTGGCCCCCAGAAGGGCGGCCGCCAGGAAGCCTAGCCAGCGTTCTGCCGGTGTCATCGGGAGAGTACGCATGGAGGCACAGTATATCGGCACGAGGCGCGCCGTACCCTTTCCAGTCAGCGGATGACCAGGCGCGGCTGCGGATGAGGACCGGCGGGAGCGTCTACCTGTCTACAGTGGAACCGGCGACCAGAGAGAGACGCGGGGGCTACCTCCTACTCGTGGGCGTGGCTCTCGCGCCAGCCGTCGAGCAGTTGCTGGGCGTAGGTGGGGCTAAGTCCCCCCCGGTCGTGGATTTCGTTGCGCCCAGCGACCCGTGCCAGGATGCGCGGAAAGTCGTCGTGCGGAATATCGCTACCGTCGCCGAGCCAGTCGAGGAACTGCCGCCGGCAGTTGATGGGAAAGCGCGCCATCATCGCCATGTAGTCGTCGGGCGCAGCCGCCACCGCTTCCTGCTCCTGTGTCTCCAGGACAGTGCGTGCCTCTGTCAGGAACTCGTCAACTTTCATCGCTTCCTCCCCTGCGGCTTGTCCGGCCGCTGCCCGCTCGCGCGGCTACGCGCCGGGGCTGCTCCTATTACGTAGCACATCCAGATGTTCGAGCGCCAGGCCCGTGCCGAGCGCGACGCAGTCCATCGGCTGCTCGGCCACGTGACACGGTACACCGGTATGAAAGGTCACGAACCGGTCCAGCTGCCGGAGCAGGGCACCGCCACCGGTGAGCACAATCCCTTTGTCAACGATGTCGGCCGCGAGCTCGGGAGGAGTCCGCTCCAAAACGGTCTTGATGGCAGCAATGATCTGCATGAGCGTTTCGCGCATCGCCTCGGTGATCTCCTCCGAGCTAATCGTAGTGGTGCGCGGGAGTCCGGAGACGACGTCGCGGCCACGAATGTCGAAGCGCTGAGTCACTTGCAGGGGCAACGCGCTACCGACCGCAATCTTGGCCTCTTCCGTCGTGCGGTCGCCGACGAGGAGATTGTGCCGGCGCCGGACGTAGGTCGCAATGTCCTCGTCTAGCTGGGAGCCACCGATCCGTTCGGCATGTATCACCACCACGTCGTTGAGCGAGATCACCGCCACCTCGGTCGTGCCGCCGCCAATATCCACGATCAGGTTGCCGCTCGGCGTCGAGATGGGGAGACCGGCACCAATGGCAGCCGCGAGTGGCTCTTGGATCGAATAGACCGGCGCACGCGCACCGGCTGCCAGCGCCGCCTCATCTACGGCCCGTAGCTCGACGCCGGTCGCGCCGGCCGGAACCGCCATCATCACGACCGGCTTCAGCAAGCGGAAACGGCCACAGACCTTTTCGATGAAGTAGCGCAGCATCGCCTCGGTGACGAAATAGTCGGCAATGACGCCGTGCCGTAGCGGACGGACTATCTCCAAGGATTCCGCGGCGCGCCCCAGCATCTGCAACGCCTCATCGCCGACCGCTTCCACGCGCCGGTCGCCGGGCGAGACCGCGACAACCGACGGTTCGTTCACGACGATGCCGCGGCCGCGCAGGTAGACGAGGACGTTGGTTGTCCCGAGGTCAATACCGATCTGGCGAGTGAACATGATTTGGCTGTCACGCTGCTAATGTGCTGCGTAGGGTGGTGAGCGTCGTAGTGGTGGCGAGTGGTCTCCGGCGCCACGTCCTACGGCGCAGCAGCCAGGTTAGGCAACGGCCTCCAGCTCTGCGCCCAGGCTGACGAGGCGTTCGGGAAGCTGCTCGTAGCCACGCCTGATATGCCCGGCCCCTTCCACCACGGTCGTTCCCTCGGCGGCGAGGCCGGCGAGCACGAGGGCCATGCCGCAGCGGAGGTCGAGCGCCGCGACGGTCGTGCCGCGGAGACGTATCGGGCCATGGACATGCGCCGTTACCTGCGATTCTACGTCAATTCTGGCTCCTAGCTTGGCCACCTCGGCCGCGTAAAGCAGCCGGTTTTCGAAGACACGCTCGTGAATAACACTGGTGCCCTGCGCTTGGGTCATCAACACGGCGAACGGTGCTTGCATGTCCGTCGGAAAGCCGGGGTAGTGGATGGCCTGAATCTCGGTGGCCCGCAGTGGGCGTCGCCGGCGCACTTCCAAGCGGTCCTCGTATTCCAGAACCTCGACGCCACACTCGCGCAGCTTGTACGTCACCGCGTCCAGATGCTCCGGGACCACGTCGCGGATACCCACGTCGCCACCGGTGATCGCCGCGGCAATCGCAAACATGCCCGCTTCCAGCCGGTCGGGGATGACCCGCGACCGCGCACTGTAGAGCGATTCTCGCCCCAGCACTTCGATCTTGGGCGTCCCGGCGCCATGAATCATCGCGCCCATCCGGGTCAGGTGCTCTGCCAGCGCTACCACCTCCGGCTCGCACGCCGCATGTTTGATGACGGTTGTCCCCTCGGCCAGACAGGCGGCCATCATCAGGTTTTCCGTCCCGGTGACGCTGGGATAGTCGAGGTAGATCGCGGCGCTTTGCAGGCCGCGAGTCTGGGCGATATAGGCGCCGTCTTGCTGGACGATCTCGGCGCCCATGGCCGCCAGGCCACGCACGTCTACGTTCACGGGGCGCTCGCCGATATTGCAGCCACCAGGCCGGGATAGCGCCGCCGTACCGGTACGGGCGAGGAGTGGCCCCAGGCAGAGAAACGAGGTGCGAACGCTCTGCGCTAACGCCGTCGGCAGCGCCGCGCCCGTCAGCGTATCCGCCACGATGGTCATGCGATGCGCCGCCGGCTCCCACTCTACCGTGGCCCCCAACGACCGCAGCAGTGCTGCCTGCGTGTGTACGTCTTCAATATCGGGTACGCCTTCGAGGATGACCGGCTCTCGCGTCAGCAGTGCCGAGGTCATCATTGGCAACGCTGCGTTTTTGGCGCCGCTGACGCGGATTTCACCCCGCAGGCGTCGCCCGCCGCGTACCACGAAACGTCCGCCGCGTGAGGGCATCTGGTCCTGGCCGTTGTTCAGAGCGAGCGGTGTGCCCGCTAACCGCCGTATGAAGCCTGGAGCCACGACTGGTCGCGCCACGTGTCACACTTTCTTTCTGTTGGCCGCTTGCCGGTGCCACGGCGGCCTGCTTGCATTGTGCCCGGTGTTGTGACGGCCATGCAAGCCAGCCTGCGGACAAGCGGCGCGGTCAGCGCTAGTGGTTAGCGCCAGGGGGATTTTGCCGGAGGTGAGGCGGGGCCATAAGGGGGCGGTAGCGGACCTAATCCCCATCCTCTTACTTGGCAGGGGGGGAGTTCGTGCGTCGGTCGAGCGCTAGGGTTGGCTGAGGTCACGTCGGCCGGCTCGGCCGGTACGCTCGACGGTCTTGAGGCGGGCCGTTGAACGGCGTAGCGCCGCCTCTGCGCGGACCAGATCCGTGCCCGGATCGCGAGTGCGGAGGCGTTGTCGCGCCCGTTCGCCGGCGGATTCCGCACGTGTGACATCTACTTCCTCGGCCCACTCCGCCGAGTTCACCAAGGCGGTGATGTGATTTTGGTCGGCCTCCAGGAAGCCGCCACCCACGGCCAGCAGGCGCTCGGAATCACCCTGCCGAATATGCAGGGTCCCGGGAACTAGCAGAGTCAGGATTGGCGCGTGGCGGGGCAAGATACCCAACTGGCCGACGGCGCTGGGTGCCAAGACCATGTCCACCTCGCCGGCAAAAACGTTGCGCTCCGCCGCCACGATTGCGAGCTGTGTCGTAGCCACGCTTGCCTACTCCTCGTCGCTAGCGAGTTCGCGGCCCTTCTCGATGGCCTCGTCAATGGTCCCGACCATGCGGAACGCTTGCTCCGGCAGGTCGTCGTGCTGGCCGTCGAGGATCTCGCGGAACCCGCGCACGGTCTCGGCGACGGGGACGTACCGCCCCTCTTGGCCGGTAAAGGCCTCGGCCACGAACATCGGCTGGCAGAAAAATTGCTCGATGCGGCGCGCGCGGTGGACCACGACCCGGTCCTCGTCCGACAGTTCCTCGATGCCGAGAATGGCGATGATGTCTTGGAGGTCCTTGTACCGCTGGAGCAGTTGCTGCACGCCGCGAGCGACATCGTAGTGCTCCTGACCGACGACCTGCGGGTCGAGCAGCCGCGAGGTCGAGGCCAAGGGGTCCATCGCCGGGAAGATGGCGCGCTCGAAGATCGAGCGTTCCAGCACCACGTTCGCGTCGAGGTGGGCAAAGGTCGTCACCGGCGCCGGGTCGCTGTAGTCGTCGGCCGGCACGAAGATCGCTTGGATCGAGGTGATCGAGCCGCTCGTCGTGGAGGTAATGCGTTCCTGCAACTCGCCCATTTCGGTGCCGAGCGTCGGCTGATAGCCGACGGCCGACGGCATCCGCCCGAGCAGCGCCGACACCTCGGACCCCGCCTGCGTGAAGCGGAAGATGTTGTCAATGAAGAGCAGCAGGTCCTGCCCTTCCTCATCACGGAAGTATTCGGCCATCGCCAACCCCGACAGCCCGACCCGCAGCCGCACCCCCGGCGGCTCGTTCATCTGCCCGTAGACCAAGACCGTCTTGTCGAGCACACCGCGTTCCTGCATTTCGCGGTACATGTCGTTGCCTTCGCGGCTGCGCTCGCCCACGCCGCAGAAGACCGAGTAGCCGCCGTGCTCGGCGGCGGCATTGCGGATGAGTTCCTGCATGGTGACGGTTTTACCGACGCCGGCTCCACCGAAGAGGCCGGTTTTGCCGCCACGGGTAAAGGGGGCGATCAGGTCAACGACCTTGATGCCCGTCTCGAACATCTCGCGCTGAACGCTCTGGTCTTCGAACGAGGGCGGCGGCCGGTGGATGGGATAGCGTTGCTCGACGGTGACCGGATCGCCCTCGTCAATCACGTCACCGAGGACGTTGAAGATGCGGCCGAGCGTGGATTCACCGACGGGTACCGTAATCGGCGAGCCGGTATCCACGACCTCTACACCGCGACCCAGCCCGTCGGTGGAGTCCATGGCCACGCAGCGGACCCAGTTGTTGCCGAGGTGCTGCTCGACCTCGAGAATCAGGTTGGTCGGCTCGTCGCTGGCGCCGTTCGTCGCAGATTGTTTGATTTCCAGGGCGTTGAACACCGCCGGAAGCTGCTCTGCCGGGAACTCGCAGTCTACGACGGCGCCAATGACCTGAACGACCTTACCTGTAGCTCCGGTAGCTGCCGCAGTCATACTCTTGCCCTCTCCTCAATAGCTAGTCGCTCGCGTTTCGTCGTCGCCGGCCGGCTCAGGCGGTGAGCATTCCCGAGGTCACGTCAATCATCTCGCGGGTGATCGCCGCCTGGCGCGCTTTGTTGTAGGTCAGTTGAAGATCGCGGAGCAGTTCGGTGGCGTTGTCCGTCGCGTTACGCATTGCCACCATGCGGGCACCCAGCTCGCTGGCCAGCGATTCCAGGATGGTTTCATAGACCACCACTCCGACGTAACGGGGCAATAGCTGGGCGAGGACTTCCGGCGCCGACGGCTCGTAGATCAGCGCAATATCGCGCCGGGACCGCTCTGCTGCACCGTCGTCCGCAGCGGCCGTTTCGGCTGGCGGCGGTGCAATCGGTAGGAGCGTGTAGTCGGTCGGGTCCTGGCGCAGCATCGAAACGAACCGTGGATAGAGGAAGCGCACCTCGTCGTAGGTGCGGTCCAGGTAGCTCTCGATGGCGAAGCGAGCAATATCGGCAGTATCGTCCAGCGTCGGCTGATAGCCGATGTCGTGGAACTGCGAGACGATCTGCACCGGCTCATTGCGTAAACGCTGGGGACCTTTGCGCCCAATGGTCACGATGTCCAACTCGCGCCCTTGCGCCTGCGCTTCCTGCGCCAGCTGGAGGGTGCGACGCACGAGATTGCTGTTCAGCGCCCCACACAGCCCGCGGTCGGTGGTGAACACGATGACGACGCTGCGCTGGATTGGGCGCTGCTCCAGCAAGGGGTGCGGGGCAGAATCCTCGTCGCCACCGATCTGCCCGGTCAACCCGGCGAGCAACTCCCGAATCTTCTCCGCGTAGGGCCGGGTCGCCGCCAGCTGTTGCTGGGCGCGGCGCATCCGCGAGGCTGCGACCAGCTCCATCGCGCGGGTGATCTGGCTCGTGTTGCCGATGGATCGAATGCGACGGCGAATATCGCGCAGCGTTGCCACAGTTGATGACCTCGTTGCCTCGGTACTTTGTCCCTCCCCTGTCGCGACGGGGGAGGGCTAGGGTGGGGGCCAGCTCTGTTACTCTCTTAGCCGGCCGCTACCGGTTCCGGTTCTTCCTCGGCTGCGGACTTCCAGATGTTCTCGGTGAACTGTTCCAGTGCTTCACGGAGCACCTGCTCCGTGGTCTCGCTGATGTCCAAGTCGTTGCGGATGGCCTCGCCGACCGCCGCGTGACCGGTCCGCATGTATTGGATTAGCTCTTGCTCGAAGCGGCCGACTTCCTCGACCGGCACCGTGTCGAGGTAGCCGTTCACCCCGGCGAAAATGGACATCACCTGCTCCTCGAACGGGATCGGCGCGTACTGGCCCTGCTTGAGTAGCTCGGTCAGCCGGTAGCCCCGGTCCAACTCGCGCCGGGTGGCACGGTCAAGATCGGAGCCGAACTGCGCGAAAGCGGCCAGGTCGCGGAAGCGAGCCAGGTCCAGACGCAGGCTGCCGGCCACGGATTTCATGGCTCGCGTTTGGGCATCGCCACCGACACGGGAGACGGACAAGCCCACACTGATAGCCGGGCGCGTGCCGCCCATGAACAGGTCGGTTTCGAGAAAGATCTGCCCATCCGTAATGGAGATCACGTTGGTCGGGATGTACGTGGTCACGTCACCCAACTGCGTCTCGATCACGGGCAAGGCCGTCAGCGAGCCACCGCCGTAATCCGGCGACAGCTTGGCGGCCCGCTCCAAGAGGCGGGAATGCAGATAGAACACGTCGCCGGGATACGCTTCGCGGCCCGGCGGCCGGCGCAGCAGCAGCGACACCTGGCGGTAGGCCCAAGCGTGTTTCGTGAGGTCATCGTAGGCGATGAAGGCGTCGCGGCCACTGTCGCGGAAATACTCGCCCATCGAGCAGCCGCTATACGGCGCCAAGTACTGCATCGGCGCCGGGTCCGATGCGGACGCGACGACGATAATGGAATGGTCCATCGCGCCGTGCTCTTCCAAGGTGTTCACGAGTTGGGCGATCTGGCCTTCTTTTTGGCCGATGGCCACGTAGATACAGACGACGCCGGCCTCGCGTTGGTTGATGATCGTGTCCACGATGATGGCGGTCTTGCCGGTACCGCGGTCACCGATGATAAGCTCGCGCTGGCCGCGACCAATCGGAATCATGGAGTCTACGGCCTTGATCCCGGTTTGCAGCGGGGTATCCACCGACTCGCGGCGGATAACACCCGGCGCGATCAACTCCACCCGGCGTGTTTCGGTCGCACCCAGCGGCCCCTTGCCATCCACCGGCTCGCCGATGGCATTGACGACGCGACCAAGCAGCGCCTCACCGACCGGCACCTCGGCGATGCGCCCGGTCGTCTGGACCTCATCGCCTTCCTTGATGTGGCTGTAAGGCCCGAGGATGATGGCACCAACGGCGTCCTCTTCGAGGTTGAGGGCCATGCCCGTCGTGTTGCCGGGGAAAGCCAGTAGCTCTCCGGCGAGGGCCTGCGACAAGCCGTAGACCCGGGCGATGCCGTCGCCGACCTCGACCACCGTACCGACGTTCGTCGTCTGGACCGGGTGGTCGAAGGCTTGGATTTGGTCTTGTAGAACCTTGACGATCTCTTCAGAGCGAATGCCCATTGGCTCCCTCTTCCGGTGTGTTCCCCGGTGTGGCGGCGGCTACGAGCCGCCCGCCAACTGCTCGCGCAGCACCTCCAACTGACCACGCACACTGAAGTCTTGGATGAGGTCGTTATGTCGGATCAGCAGGCCACCGATAATGTCCGGGTTCACGTGCTCCGTCATGACCACCTGCCGGCCGTCACCTTCGAGACGTTGCCGCATCGCTCCGCGCAGGTCGTCGGTTAGCGGCTCGGCCGTGGTGATGGCGTAGCGCTCGATCCCTTCCGCCGCGTCCGCCAACTCCAAGAACCAGTGCTGCACATCAGCGAACAGGCCGATGCGCCGCCGCCGTATGAGCAACTGCACCAGGTTCATCGCTTCGGCGGTCAAGGTGTCCCCGAAGATGCGCTCCACCAATTCCAGCTTTTGCGTCAGGCCGATTCGTGGGGCCTGGAGGACGGCCAAGAGCGATTCATCCTGGAGCACCTCCGCGATAGCGGCGAGGTCTTGCCGCCAGCGTGCCCAGCTTTCGGCCTGCCGCGCGATTTGGGCGGCCGCTTGGGCATAGCGTTTACCCGCACTCCCGGCCGGCATCTACACCCGTCCCTCCCGGCGCTTGCCGCCCGGTACTACGCCGACGGTGTGGTGCGTCATCGGCTCTCCACCTCGGCCAAGACTTCCTCAACCAAGCGCCGCTGCTCGGCGCTATCGAGATTGCGCCGGATCACTTGGCTTGCGGCGTCAATGGCCAGATCGGCCACCTCGCGCCGTAGCTCGGCGATAGCATGGTCGCGCTCCCGTTGGATGGCCTCGCGGGCTCGTTCGACCGCTCGCGCACGCTCCTCGTCGGCCTGCTGGCGGGCCTCCGTGCGGATGCGCTCGGCGACATCCGAGGCCTCATCGAGAATGGCGCGCGACTCGTCGCGGACTTGCTCCAACTGGCGCTGATATTCGGCGCGGTCCTGCTCTGCCGCTTCGCGTAGCTGCCGGGCCTCCTCCAGGTCCGTGCTGATCCGCTCGCGCCGCTGGTCCATCATCCGCAAGATCGGACGGTAGAGAATGCGGTGAAGCAAAAACAAAAGGATCAGAAAGTTGATGACTTGGAAGAGCAACAGCTGCCAATTGACCCCCAACGCTTCAAACATCCATGCACCTCAAGACGCCTGTGCTACCACACGCCAGCCGCCGCCCGGGCGCCTGCCAAGGATGGCAATACGACCGGACGCAACCCGGCAGGACCGATCGCTGCGGCGCACGTACTCCCCTCACGGATCGAGGTGGCCCAGGGAGCACCGTCACGCCACCGCGCAACTGCCGGCGGACGACCACGTGCCAGCGAACGGCTAGACCACGAGGGCCAGCACGAGGGCCACCACGAACGCATAGATCGCCACGGCCTCGGCCAGTCCGAGACCGATAATCATTGCGCCGCGGATGGCGTTCTCCGCTTCGGGATTACGGCCAATGGCTTCGAACGCCGCGCGGGCACCCATGCCAATTGCGATCCCCGGTCCTGCCCCGCCAATGCCGATTGCCAGACCGGCGGCGAGCTTGGAAACATCCCCTTCCATATTCTCCTGCCTCCATCCTTGAGTTGCGCGTGCTGCGCCTGGAGCACTCGGTTACTCGGTTAGTGGACTGCTGCGCCCTCCGCTCCGCCGTGCTCGTCGTGAGCGGCGTCACCGTGCCCCTCCGGCACTGTCACCGCCAGCGCCGTGAAGACCAAGGTCAGCATCGAAAAGATGATCGCCTGAATCATACCGAACAGCAACTCCAACAGCATGAAGAGCACGGCCACGATGGGATAGGCCATCACCGTGAGCAGCATCTCCCCGCCGAAGACGTTCCCGAAGAGCCGGAACGAGAGCGAGACGGGAACGAAGCATTCGATCACTACTTTGACCGGGGTGAGGAAGATCGGTGTCGCAATCTCCTTGGCATAGCCCAGCACGCCATGGATGCGAATACCGGACGCATGGATCATGATGAACGCGATCACGGCCATGGCGAGCGTGGTGTTCATGTCCGCATTGGCCGCGCGGAAAAGCGGGATAGGCGCCGCATGGTCCCCTTCCTCGGCCGCTGCCGGCAGTGCTTCCGCCGGCGCGGCATGGGCGGTCGGCACCAAGTCCCCCAGCGAGTGCGTGGCGTGGGCTTCCGGCGGCTGGATGGTGATGCTGTTGACGCCAGGGAGCAGGCCCATCCAGTTTGCAGTGATGATGAAGATAAAGAGCGTGGCAAACAGTGGGAAGATCGTCCGCGCATACGTCGGAGCGGTACTGGAGCAGAGACCCAGCAGGAACTCCAGAATCATCTCCCAGAGGTTTTGCAGCCCGCTCGGAACAACGGTCATGCGGCGTGTGCCGGCCCAGGCGAGGATTAGCAGGACGGCCATCACGACCCAGGTCGTGAAGAGCGAGTTGGTGATGGTGAAGCCGGCAATCTCGAAGATACCTTCGCCAGCGAGACTGACGTGTAGATTCTCCATCTCCCTACCCTGCTGCTCGACATGCCGTACGCAAAGTCTTACCTACCGCTTCTGCACCCTGGCTTACCGCCGTACCTGTAGCCGATACAGGAGGTAGATCAGGTAGAGGCTGCAACCTAGCCCCATCAATATCCCTACAATCAGGAAGAGTCCTCGGCTCCCGACCCACTGGTCAACGAGATGGCCCACCCAGGCGCCACCCAGCAACAGCGCGGCAACCGTGAACCCGAATTGCGCCGCGAGGCCGAGTACCTGCCAGCCGCTTCCCATTGCCTACCCTTGTCTTCACCACCGGGCAGCAAAGAGCAGCGCGAAGTATAACAGGTTGGTCAGCGGGTTTCAGGGTACGCGAGCGGCCGCTCCTCTCCTTGTGAAAACGTTCACAAGGGCAGAGTATAGCCGGCGGCCATGGGGATTGACCACCGCCGGGCCCTCACCCTCGTCCTCCCTCGTTGCGACAGGGGAGGGAACACGCTCGTTCCCCCGCCGCAGCGGGGGGACCATAGGGGGAAAGGACACCCCTCAACTCCGATCCAGCAGTGCTCCCGCCTGGGCAACCACCTTGCGGAACGCTGCCGCGTGCTCCCGGATGATCTCCGGACGGTAATGCTTGAACCAGGGAATCGAATACACCCGCGCCGGGAGGGAGTCGCTCTTGGGCAAGCTATCCGCATCCTGGCGCACGTCCCGGTCGGCGTGGGCGATGCGCGTCGGTGTGCCGTGACCGTACACGTCCGCCTCGTTCAGGACGGGATGCCGGTGCAGCAAGAAGTTGGCTCCCGGGCTGGTCCGCGCCCCTTCGGCGCGGACGGCAGCGCAGAAGTCATCCACGCTCAACCCGCCTAGCTCCTCCGGCACGTAGAGGCCGTGTGGTGAGTACCAGCCACCCATCGTGCTGTCCGAGTCCGGCGGCGGGCGGTGCGCCCGAATCCCTGGCGCCCCTTCCAGCAGGTCCCAGAAGTAGTTCATCGCCCGCTGGATTTCCTCCATGCGCTCCTGGTAGTGCTTCAGCTGCACCCGGCCGACCGCCGATGACAACTGGTTCATGCGATACTTGAAGCCCCCGAGGGGGAGACCGGCGAGCTTCTGTAGGTCCGGGTGCTCGATCTGGCTCGTGCGTTCGTAGTGTCCGAACGCGATAGCCCGCTCGTAGATTTCCTGGTCGTCGGTAATCAGCATCCCGGCCTCGCCGATAGCCAGTGCCTTGCCCGACATGCAGGACATGGCGCCCACGTGGCCGATGGTGCCGACGAGCTGCCCCTTGTACCGGGCGCCGTGGGCGTGCGACACGTCCTCGATGACCTTGATACCCCGCGCGTTCGCCATCTCCATGATGGGGCCCATGTCAGTCGGATACCCCATGTAATGCACCGCCATTATCACTTTCGTCCGCGGGGTGATCTTCCGCTCGACGTCGTCGGGATCAAGCGTTATGGTCGCCGGGTCCATGTCGGCGAAGACGATGGTGGCGCCGAGGTTCATGGCCTGGAGTACGGAGGCCCAGAAGGTCATGCTCTGGCAGATGATCTCGTCCCCCACGCCCAGCCCGCACCCGAACATCGCCGTGTGTAGCGAGGCCGTGCCGGTGTTGTGGCCGAGCGCGTACTTTACGCCGTGCCATTCCGCGAAGTCGCGCTCGAACTCCACGGTCACGTCCGTGCCGGACATGGCGCCGCGGCGCAGCACGTCCAGCGCCGCCGCCTCGTCCTCCTCCGTGATGATCGGCCACTTGAAAATATCGCCGGGGTCGGTCCGCACCGCCGGTTGTCCGCCCAAGATTGCGAGCTGCTCCATGGTCGCTATCTCCCTCCAGGTCTCGCTAGACCGTTATCGTTGGTGGTGTGCTCCGGGTGCCGCCAGTGCCTCCCAGTTCGGCGGCGCGGTCGGCGTCGGCCAGCCAACGCCGCATGTTCGCCAGGACGGCATTGATCGCGCTGACGTCTCCGTCGCCGCTGACCGGCGTGTGCGAGCCTTCGTACATGAAAGGCCCGCGGAATCCGTCGGCCACCAGCGCGCCGAAGATGGCCGGGAAGTCGAGCTGCCCTTGGCCAGGGTCCAGATAGCGGCGCCGGCCTTCCGCGGTGAACGGCTGCCCATCGTAGTCGCGCACATGCACGTCCAGCACCATTGATTGCTCTTCCCGCGCCGCCGCCAGTGGATTGTACGGCAGGGACGTGTCGTTACCCGCCAGATCGGCAAACGCGCCATTCACGCCGCGCTCCACGCAGTCGTGCCAGCCCAGAAACTCCAGATCAAGGGTGACGGCACAGCCGGCGGCGAGGCCGCCAAAGTGTGCCAAGGCGCTACGCACGTTGTCTACCGGGTTGTACACAGTGCAGGGGATGGTCTCCAGCCCGACCGTCATGCCGGCGTCTCGGACGCGCGGCAGCAGCGGCTCCAAAGCATCGAAGTTCCGCGCCAGATTCCGATCGCTTTCGGGACGGTCCCACAGGTGCAGGGTAACCAATTGGGCGCCGACTTGCTGGGCCAGCCAGAGCGCCTCCAGAAAGCGGCGCTGTCCATCGGCTACCTGCGCCGGGTCAGGGCTACCAAAGGCGGTCCCCAAGTTCTTCTCGGCATGGACCACCCGGATCGGCCGGCCGCAGGAGCGGAAGGCCCGCGCCGCTCGCTCCAGGTCGTCGTGGAATCCGCGATAGAACAGCACTTCGACCGCGTCGGCCTCGATGTCGGAGAGGTAGCCGGCGAGCACCACCGGGTCGCCGCCATTGGGATAGCGGGCCAGCGAGCCGGTAGACACACCCACGAGCGCTTCCCGGCCGGATGCGCGGCTATCCATAGCGTGTCTCCTGCGACCCCCCTCGCCAGGGTACCAGGCGGCGCGGCCGGCCAACGGGAAGATCGTGTTGCACTCAGGTCGCCGTGGCCAGCGGCACCTCGACTCCACCGTGCTGCGCCGAGTGCCAGGCGGCTTCCTGAAAGGCGACCGGCTCCAGTAGCTCGGCCGGACTGAGCGGCGATCTGCCGCTGCGGAAGGCGGCGACCACCTGCTTGAGTAGCTCGCGATACAGGTAGCGATCCGTCCCACCGACGGCCGTACACACCGTCTGCCGCTCGCCGAACGCGGTAAACCCGAACCCGTGCGCGCCGCTGCGGTTGCCGCGGACGGTGCCGATCCGGCCGTCCGACCACTGCCCGATCACCACGTCCGTACTCTCGTTGCCGGTCATCCGCACAGTGGCACACCCCGTACCGAGCAGTTGGAACAGCATCTCGACCGCGTGTACGCCGTAGTGGAACAGCCCGGGATTGCGGGGATGTCGGATTGCCGGGCCGTGCGTGGCGGCGCCGACCAGGGCGCCGATCTCGTCGGCGCGGGCTGGGATGGCCGCCACCTCCGGCGCATAGCGCAGCGATGAGGCCGACCAGAGCAGACTGTTGTACCGTTCGGCGGCCGCTAGGAGGCTGCAGGCATCGTCCAGGGAGCAGGTGAACGGCTTGTCCACGAACAGCGGTACGCCCGCCTCGATGAACGGCCAGGCTCGCTCCCGATGGACCGTCCCATCGTGGGAGGTGATCAGGACGGCGTCAACCCGTCCCAGCAGATCGGTCGGCTCGTCCACCAGCGGCACCCCGTAGCCGTGCAGCTGCCGGCTGTAGCGCGCGATATTCTCCGGCTCCGCAACCGACGTGCCGGGGCAAGCGGCAACGACCTGAGCACCGTCTACCCAGTGATCCGGGGCCACGTCAACGTGATTGAGGCGTTGGGTAAAGGCCACCGAGTGAATACCATCGCAGTCCACCACTCCCAGGCGCAGCGTCATCGTTCCTGCTCCTCAGTTCTCTCCCAGCGTGGCCGTCAGCCCCGATTGTACCCGTGATCTTGAATTGCCGGGTGGACAGCGAGCGTGCATCCGTGTGATAGATAGCGCCTGCGATGCCTCCCCAGCCACCACAACCGTCCTCCGGTCAGGACAGCCTGTGGCGCAACGGCGACTTTCTCAAGCTGTGGTCCGCCCAGACCGTCTCCGTCACCGGCTCGCTGCTCGGTGCCCTCCAACTCACGGCGATCCTGGCCCTGGCGGCCACGCCGTTCCAGTTGTCGCTGCTGACCGCCGCCGGTGTTCTGCCGGCGCTGCTCTGCGGGTTCGCCGTCGGGGCGTGGGTAGACCGCTTGCGCCGGCGCCCGGTGCTCATCGCCGCCGATCTGCTCCGGGCCGCGCTGCTCGGCTCCGTCCCAGGTGCCTGGTTTGTCGGCGCTTTGCGTATCGAGCAGCTGTACCTGATCGCCTTCCTCCACGGCCTCCTGACCATCCTCTTCAATGTGGCCTACCGTTCCTACCTCCCATCTTTGGTGCGCCGCGAGCAGCTAGTGGCGGCCAACAGTCGCCTGTCGGCCAGCGCGTCCGTCGCGGAGGTCGGCGCCTTCAGTGTGGGCGGCTGGATCGCGCAGCTTTCTTCCGCCATTGTCGTCGCGGCGGTGGACGCCGTGACGTTTCTCGTCTCTGCCCTGCTGCTGACCTCGATTCGCACGTCCGAGCCGGCCCCGCCGCCACCCGCTGCACAAGCCAGCCTGCGCCGGGAGATTATCGTGGGCCTCCGGCTGGTCGTCGCCAACCCGATTCTGCGTGCCATCGGTGCGAGCAAGGCTGTCGGCATGGGCCTCGGTGGAGGCATCATCGGGACGCTCATTGTACTCTACGGCATCGAGACGCTGGGCTTTGCGCCCGGTGTGCTGGGGACCATCTTTGCCATCGGCGGCGCGACCTCTATCCTGGGCGCGTTGAGCGCCAGCCGGCTGACCCACCGGTTTGGCCTGGGCAAGACGTTGGCTGTCGGATTCCTGCTGTACGGCCTCTCGTCGTTCCTGATCCCGCTGGCGCGCGGACCGTTACTGCTGGCTGGGGCGTTGCTGGCAGCGCAACAAATGGCCGACTTTGCGCTGGCGGTCTACGAGATCAACGAAGTCAGCCTCCGTCAGGGGATTACCGCACAGCGGATGTTGGGGCGGGTGAACGCCAGCCTGGAGGTCGTCGAGCTTGGCGCGCGGCTGGCCGGGTCACTACTGGCCGGTGCGCTGGCCGAGGCGTTAGGCCTCAGGGGAGCGCTGGCCGTAGGGGCGGTCCTGATGGCAGGTGGCGGGCTGTGGCTAGTGCTGTCCCCGGTCCGGCACGCGCGTTCCGCCCCACCCGCCGAGACGGACACCACGGCGTAACCCTCCTCAGTAGCCGGGGCCTCCGCATGATGGCACAGCAGACGACCGCTGGCGTGGCCGAGGCATCCCTTCCCCGGATCAGCACGGCCCGTGAAACCTTTTGGCTCGCGGCCGGTCTAAGGAGGCAGTGCCGGGCGGCCGCAGGTGTCCCCGGCGGCTGACCGGAGTTGATCGGGGCCGAGGCGGCGCGCTTGGGCCGGGAGTGTCAGGATTGTCTGTCGTAGAAGTACGTGGGCTACGCAAAGCCTACGGCCCTATCGTGGCCGTGGACAGCATCTCGTTCTCGGTGGCGGAGAACGAGGTCTTTGGCTTGGTAGGCCCCAACGGTGCGGGCAAGACCACCACTATCGAGTGCCTGGAGGGCCTGCGAGATCGGGATGGGGGCGCGGTCAGCGTGCTGGGCCTGGACCCCGGAGATGCCGGAGCGGACCTGCGGCGCCGCATCGGCGTCCAGCTACAGGAATCCAGCTTGTTCGACCGGATCAGGGTGCAGGAAGCCCTGGACCTGTTTTCATCCTTCTACCCGCAGTCTATTGATTGGCGTCCCCTCATCGCCCAACTGGGCTTAGGTGAACGGCTCAAGGCGCCCTTTGTCAAGTTGTCCGGCGGACAGAAGCAGCGGCTCTTCATCGCGTTGGCCCTGGTCAACGACCCGGAGCTGGTGTTTCTCGACGAGCTCTCCACGGGCCTCGACCCGCAGGCCCGGCGGACGATGTGGGACCTGGTGCGGTCCCTCCGCGACAAAGGCAAGACCGTCTTCCTTTCCACGCACTTCATGGAGGAGGCCGAGCGGCTTTGCGACCGGGTGGCCATCATGGACCAGGGCAAGATCGTAGCCCTCGACACCCCGGAGAACCTCATCGGCGGCCTCGGCGTCGAGACGCGGGTGGTGTTCACCGCCGAGGACACGATAGACGCCAAGCAGTTGGAGTCGTTGGCGAACGTCACACGGGTTGAGGCGAGCGGGGACCGGGTGATCGTCCACGGCCAGGGGGATCGGCTCGTCAGTGAGGTCGTGCGGGCCGTAGAGGACCACGGCTGGCGTTTCCGGGACCTGCGGAGCGAGCAGCCGACGTTGGACGATGTCTTTCTCGCTCTGACGGGCAGAGCGTTGCGCGAATAGAGGTGCGCCATGCGGGGAATGGCCCAGTTGATCGTCGTGCAATTCAAACTGTTCTACCGCGAGCCGGCGGCGTTCTTCTTCACATTGGTATTTCCCGTGCTTCTCCTGGTGGTATTTGGCTCGATCTTCGGCGACATAGAAATCGAGGCGCTGCCCGGTTTCAAGGTCGTGGATGCCATGATTCCGGCCTACACCGCCTTGATTATCGGTAGCTCGGCGTTCATGGGCATCCCGAACAACACCGCGTCAGCCAGGGAGACCAAGGTGCTCCGGCGCTTCCGGGCCACGCCAATCAGCCCGCTTACCTATCTCACCGCCGAAGTTGTCGTGGTCTTTGTGATGAATGTCGTGGGTATGGCGCTGTTGATCCTGGTCGGGATCGTCGTCTATGACTTGAGTTTCGGAGGCTTCTGGCTCAGTGTGCTCGGCGCGTTCGTCCTCAGCACCGGCGCCTTCTTTGCCGTGGGCTACATGGTGGCGAGTATCTCACCGACGGTGCGAGTGGCGAGCGTAGTGGGGATGGTGCTCTTCTTCCCACAGATATTCCTCTCCGGCGTGATGTATCCGGTCCAGGAGATGCCCGCCTGGATGCAGCAGATCAGCCAAGCGCTCCCCATGACCTATGCCGTGGAATTGCTGCAAGGGCTATGGTTCGGCTTTGGGTGGAGTGAGCAGTGGGATGCGGTGGCGATCCTCGGCGGGATGCTCGTGGTCGGCACGGCCCTCGCCGTGAAGACCTTCCGCTGGGAGTAATACCGATGTGCCGGACGCGGAAGAGCCGACTGCTGATGGCTGACGGCTAATCACTCTCACGGCCCGACGGGTATGCCGGACAGCGCCACGCGCACACGATAGACGCTGGTCTGGGCGGTGAGAAATAGTGTCTTTCGGTCGGATTCGCCGAACGCTGCGTTGCACGGCTGCTCGGGGGTGATGATGCGCCCCAGCAGCGTCGCATCGGGCGCATACACCCAGGTCCCGCCCGGCCCGGTGCAATAGAGGTGGCCCTCTACATCCACCTTCGTCCCGTCGGGGGCGCCCTCATCGGGCGATTGCATATCGGCAAAGATGCGACCGGCCGCCAGCGTACCATCCGGCTGCACGGCAAAGACGCGCACGTGCCGGCGGATCGAATCGTCTATGTATAGCAGCCGCTCGTCCGGCGAGAAGGCCAACCCGTTCGGCAGCGCGAAGTCGTCCACCAGCAGGGTCAACCGGCCGCCGGTATCGAGGCGATACACGCCCTGGAACGGTAGCTCCTGCGCCGCCTCGGCCTCTGCTATTCCTCTTGGCACCAGGTCCGGCATCACCGCTCCGAGACCGGCCGGTGGATCGGTGAAATAGATGCTCCCGTCCGACTTCACCACCACGTCGTTAGGGCTGTTGAGACGCTTGCCCTGGTACCGATCCGCGAGCGTGGTGACAGCGCCGTCGCGTGCTACCCGGCTCACGCGGCGTCCCTGGTGCTCGCAGCGGATGAGGTCTCCTTGCGCGTCGAGCGTCAGGCCGTTGGCCTTGCCGCTCGGCGTTTGGAACGTGGTCACTTCCGGCCCTTCCGGCAGCTGCCGCCAACGCACGGTGCGGTTGGCCGGAATATCGCTGAATAGCAGCGCCCCGCCCCGCCAGACCGGGCCTTCGGTGAAGGAGAAGCCACCGGCGATCCGCTCAATGGTGCTGTCCGCAGGTATCAGCCGGTGGAAAGCCGGATGATGCACTTCGAATGGCTCGCTCACGGGACCACCTCCGATTGGGCTTGGTAAGGGGCAATGTCGGCCCCCCTATGATCCCCCCGTGCTGCGGGGGGACAGCCGCCGCGAGAATGGGCCCCCCTCATTGCGGGGGGACGGCACGCGCCGCGGCGTTGCTAGATGAGCATGGCCCCCGGCGCCGGTGCCTCAGGGACCACTTTGGTGCCCGGCGGCACGATCTCGTCTATCGCCGCCAGTTCCGCAGGCGTGACCTGCACCGCCAGCGCCCCCAGGTTGTCGTGCAGTTGCTCCACGGTACGCGGTCCGATGAGCGCAGTGGTGACTCCGGGCTGCGCGAGTAGCCAACCCAGTGCCAACTGACTGAGCGTGATGCCTCTGTCTGCTGCCAGCGGCGCCAGCCGTTCCAGTACGTCAAATGCCCGCGCCTCGTCCGCGGCGCCGACCATCGTGCCTCGAACGGCCAACCGCGAATCGGGTGGGGGAGACTGGTCGCGGCGGTACCGGCCGCTGAGCCACCCGCCGGCCAGCGGCCCGTAGGCGATGACAGCCGTGCCGTAAGTCATGCAAAACGGCAAAACCTCGGCCTCCAGCGCCCGGTCGAACAGGCTGTAGGACGCCTGCTCCGAGACGATGGGCGCGATGCCGAGTCGGTCGCTGGCCCACAGGGCCTCGCAGAGCCGCCAGGCCACTGAGTTGGACGTGCCGAAGTAGTGGACTTTGCCCTGCTGCTGCAAGTCGCCCAGGGCACGGAGAGTCTCCTCCAGCGGCGTGGTCAGGTCACGGGAGTGCAGCTGGTAGAGGTCAATGTGGTCGGTCCCGAGCCGGCGCAGACTGGCCTCCACTTGGGCCATGATGTGGTAGCGGGAGCCGCCGGAGTCGTTCGGCCCATGACCCATGGGGGCGCTGACTTTGGTCGCCAGCACTACCGCGTCGCGCCGGCCCTTGAGTCCCTGGCCCAGGTACTCCTCGGATCGTCCGAGGGCGTAGGCATTGGCGGTGTCGAAGAAGTTGATACCGGCATCGAGGGCAGCGTGGACCAGGCGGACGGACTCGGCCTCGTTCAGCCGTATCCCGAAGTAGGCGCAGCCCAGGCAGAAGGGGGATGCCTTCACTCCGGTGCGTCCCAGATTGCGGTACTCCATTCCCCGCCGGCCTCACTCCGGCAGCCGCTCCCACTGTACAAGCTCGACGGTATGCCCTTCGGGGTCCGTCAGCCACGCGCCGCTGAACCGCTGGCCCTTCTCCGGGTTGTCGGTGGATTCCACCGGCTTGTCCACGGTAAATCCCGAGGCCTCGACGTGGGCGCAGATCTCCCGGATGTTGTTGACGGAGATGCCGATATGATCCAGCTCCCCTTGTGGTCCCGGTGGGTCATCGGTATGCACGAGTTGCAGGCCGGGATACCAGACCTTCTCCGGATTTTCGGGATCCCCCGCGATATTACGCCGGGGCAGTCCCATGACCCGCTCGTAGAAGTCCATGAGGAGCTTCATGTCACGGCACCGAATCGCCGCATGGTGATGCTCCCCGGCCTCCGGCCTGACCTGCGCTCGGAAGCCGTCGCTGTGCTCGCTACTCATCGCTTTGCTCCTCCTCCTTCCGGTTCTCAATCGGTTGGTACTGCTATCGGCTCACCGCGCTGGATACTATCCAGCAACGCCTCGCACACGCGCAGGGACTGATAGGCGTCTCGCAGCGTAGGCGAAGCCGGGATACCCGTCTGCACGGCGCGGGCAAAGGCCGCCATCTGCCCCCAATAGCCGCCCCGGCGCTCCGCGTTATCGCGGGTGGCCGGATGCCAGTAGCGACCGGGAACGCCGGGTACCGGCTGATAGCCGCTCTCTTCCGTGTGCTGCTCGAAATGCAGCGTATGGAGGTTCTCTAGCCGCACGTGTGCCCTGGCGTCTCCCTCTGCCTCCAGCTTACAGGTCCAGTTCGGAGTGTTGCCCGTCAGCGTCAGCGTCCCGGTCGCGCCGCTCCGAAAATGCGCCACCGCCGCAATGGCGAACCGCCCCTCCTTGCCCATCGAGAGGTCCGCAAAGACCGTTTCGATCTCGCCGCCGATACACCGCGCCAAGTCCACGGCGTGTGTGGCCTGAAAGATCATATACGTCCAGCCGGCGCGGTAGTTGCCGGTATCGTGCCACATCGGGCCGGGCATGAAGTAACGACTCTCCAGAAATAGCAGGCGGCCAAATGCCGGTCTCCGCATCAACTCACGGAGCTTCACCACGCCCGGCGCATGGCGCATGTTGTGGCCGACCTGGGTCACAACCCCCTGTGCTTCCGCCAACTCCACCAGTTCGCGGGCCTGTTCGGTGCGGGGGGCCGGCGGTTTTTCCATCATCAGCGGCAACCCGGCCGCCAGCACCGCTTTGCCGCAGGCGTAGTGCATCGCCGGCGGCCCGACCACCATCACCGCGTCCAGGTCCTCCACATCGAGCATACGGGCCAGGCCGGTGTACCACCGCCTGGCGCCGTAGAACCGCGCATTGCGCTCGGCCAGGTCGGCTTGCAGGTCGCAGCACGCTACCAGGTCGAGCGCCGGGATCGTGGCAAAGTTGGGGTACCATGCCGCGCTGGCCTGCCGGCCACACCCGACAAAGCCGATCCGCACCGGTGCATCGGTCATATCAGCATCACTCTCCAGCCAAGTATGTGCCTGGTTGTGCCGCCGGTCGTCGGCTTTCGTGCTGCTCAAGCCTCATACGCCCGCAACGTCGCAGCGGCGATCTCGTCCCAGTCGAACCGGCGCACCGAGGCTAGGGCGGCCGACGATGCTGCTGCGAGGTCAAGCTCCCTAGCCTCCAGCATGGCAGCATACAGCGGATCGTCGTCGCTGGGATCGAACAGCTTTCCCGCTGCCGGGAGCACCGTTGCCGGCAGGCACCCGAGCGCGGGAGCAATGACCGGCTTGCCCCAGGAGAGCGCCAGGATCAGCGAGCCGGAAGTCATCGTATCCACGAACGGCAAGGTGATGACATCGGCTGCGCGCATGATGAGCGCAATATCCGAGCTTGGCGCCCGGTCGTAGGCACGAAGGACGATCCGCGGATGCTGGGCGGCCCGCCGGCGAATGGCCTCCCGGAACTCCGGCTGGCGGGCGTTCCCACCGGCGATCAACAGCCACGAGTCGTCACCCGGCAGGCGCCGAAAGCGCTCCATCAGGTTCTCCAACCCCTTGTAGGGCAGGAGGCCGCCGAAAAACCCGTAGGCGAAGGCGGTGGAGGGCACACCGAGGGCAGCGCGGGCCTGCTCGCGCGTCACCGTGCCGGGATAAATCCCGATGAAGTGGGGATGCGGGATAACAAAGAGATTCCGGGTGCGCTTGAATTTCGTCCGCACGTTGCTCGCGGCCATGTCGCAGTGCGCGATGATCGCTGTTGCCAGGCGGCAGATCTCCAGGCGACACTCGTGGTCAATCGCTTGGTGGCGACGGTTGTGTGGGTAGATGTTATGGGCGGTCCAGACCAGCTTGTAGCCAAGCTCGCGTGCCAACTCCATGGAATGGACGAAGGCACGCATCTGCTGCCGCATGACGCCGGCATCGTCGTGATAGTAGTCGTGGTGCGGCCAGTGATGGTGTAGCACGTCAAGGTGCCCTTGGTTCCGGTACAGGAACGCCTCGCTGAAATCATCAACGAACGTAACCTCGACGCCCAGCCGCTCCAGCCCCTCGGCCAGGATCGCCCCGTAGGGATTGTTGCGTGAATGGTCGCGTGGCAGCCGCGGCACCTGGTGGTAGTAGAACCCGACGCGCACGATGCCTCCTTCGGCCCACCTATGGTCCCCCCGTCCCGACGGGGGGACGGGCGCAGCATG
>JAJDZR010000171.1 GCA_022824545.1 Chloroflexota bacterium | reverse complement strand
CGCCCAGGCACCCCGGCGAGGACCTGGAAGCTGCGGCCGTTACCTTCTTGCAAGCAACCCTGCCGTAGCGGGAGACCCCCCGCCGCAGGCAGCCCCGTCCCCCCCCGCAGCGCGAGACCCACGACCGTAGGCTACCCCGTCCCCCCGCCGCAGCGGGGGGACCATAGGGGGGCGCAGCCCGACGATGTCTCGCGTTCTGGCCGCGAGGTGGCGCGTGTCGGTAGGATAAGCCAGCATATGCCGTGGAGGGCCACGATGAGTCGTCAACGTGTCGCGGTGATCGGCGCCGGCAACATTGCCCAGCAGCATCTTCCCGTCCTGACCAACCATCCCGCGTGTGAGGTGGCCGTCCTCTGCGACGTGAACCCCACCATGCTGGCCGAAACCGCCGACCGTTTCGGGATTGCCGAACGGGAGCAATCCCCCGACGCGCTGCTCCGGCGCGACGATCTCGACGCCGTGTACGTCCTGGTCAGCGTGCTACACGTCGCGCGCGTGGCGAGCAAGTTCATCGCCGCCGGACTGCCCACCTTCCTGGAAAAGCCCCCCGGCATCTGCTCGGCCGATACCGGCCGCCTCGCCGAGTTGGCCGAAAAGCACGGCACGGTGGCGATGGTCGGCGTGAACCGGCGCTTCTACAGCAACAATCTGGCGGTGCGTGCGCGGATGGCCGAGTTGGGGCCGCTGGCGACGATCACGGTGGATGCCCACGAGGACCAGTGGCGGCTCTACCAGCCCGACCGGCTGGCCAAGTTCACGCAGCTTGTGCGGCGGCGCTGGGCCTATGCGAATGGCATCCACGCGCTGGACCTGCTGCGCTTCTTCGGTGGCGACGTGGCGGATATTCATGCCATCCGCTCGACCCACCACTACGACTACCCCGATAGCTTCTCCGCGGTGCTGCGCTTCACCAGCGGCGCGCAGGGACGCGCCCTGGTGGACTGGTTTGCGCCGGCCAACCATCGCTTTGAGCTGCGAACGGTGGGAGCGCGGGCCGTGTCGGGCCACGGGTTCAACACCATCACCGTGAGCGTGCGCGATCAGCCGGACGAGCAGTTCACATTGGACGAGCAGGACCGGCAATACAAGGCCGGCTTCTGGCGGCAAGCGACGGTGTTCTTGGAGGGCGCGCGCAGCGGCCGGCAGCCGCCGTTCCCCGCCGCCTCGCTCCCGGACGCCCACCGCACGATGCAGATGATTGACGGCATCTGCCAGCTCTCGGCCGAAGTCGAGGAAGACCGCGAGCACTACCTGCCTATGTAACCCTGGATTTCGTCACTCCGGCGAAAGCCGGAGTCCAGGGGCCGGAGACTGGGACCCCTAGGGTCCCCCCGCAACGCAGGGGGACGGCAGGTCCCTCCCCTGTCGGGACGGGGGAGGGCGAGGGTGGGGGCCAGGCCAGAGAGACATGGATTGCGGCTTCCGCCGCAATGACGGATGGGGCCGACGATGGTGACAGCGATGAGTGCAGCGGACCGGTGGCGGGTGGTGGTCTTCAGCGGCTGCGGGCACGCGGTCATCGCGCAGACGCTGGCGGTCCACCCGCGGTTCGAGGTGGTCGCCGTGGCCGACGACGACGACCGTCCCGATCAGCAGCACCGCCGCAACGAGGGCATGGCCCGCAGTCTCGGCGTCCCTTACTGCCGTGATGTCGCTGCAGCCGTCCGGCAGTTCCGACCGCAGGTGGCCTGTGTCTCCCCCGAAATCGAGCGGGCCGCCGATCTCAGCGTGCGAGCCGCTACCGCCGGCCTCCACATCATCCAAGACAAGCCGATGGCGTCGAGCGTCGCGGAGTGCGACCGGATCGTCGCGGCCGTCGAGCGCGCCGGTGTGCGGTATGCGTTGTGGAACCGCAACACGTTTCCGGCCATCGAGCACACTCGCCGGCTGCTCATGGCGGGCGCTATCGGCGAACCGACGGCCATCCACGTAGACTTCTACTTCGCCAAGGACGCCGGCGTGCTGCTCGACTCCGACGAGCCGGAGGAGGTGCCGGCCGACTGGCGCGGTCACGGCGAGCTGACCGTCGAGGGGATTTATCCGCTCGCGTACATCCGCCATCTCCTGGGTGTAGAGGCGCGGCGCGTGTTCGCGCGGACAACGTCGCACTTCTTCCGCAAGTATGCCGACCGTGGTCTGGAGGACCTGGCGACCGTGACTCTGGAGTTGGAGCGGGGGATCGTCGGATCGCTCTGTATTGGCCGGATCGGTCGAGCCAGCCACGCCAACCTCGGCGAGCTGAAGCTGCACATTATGGGTTCGGCCGGTGCCCTCGTCGTCTCCGAGCCACGACCGGAGATCGCCGTGTATACGCGCGGCCTCGCGCCGAGCGACTATCGCCACCGGCGCATCGGTGTGTACTATGAGCGCCGGCTGCTGGACGACTTTGCGCGTGCGATTGATACCGGTAGCGAGACGCTGTTGAACGCACGCGCCGGCCGGGCCATCGTGGCGACCGTGAACGCGGCCCTCGAATCCGGCCGGACGGGCCGGGCGGTCAGCGTGACGGTTGGTCCCTCCCCCGTCGCAACGGGGGAGGGCGAGGGTGGGGGCCTGGCCGCGGTGGGACCTGGCCGGGGTGAGGACGATGAGCCACCACGGTCCGGAAGCATGAGGCGCGCGGTATGATTTCGCTGCCGGTCGCGGCTTGGCTGTGGAACCGCCTCCGCTGGGGCTTTTTCTTCCTTTTGGGCTGGGTCGTCGTCGGCACGCTCGGCTACCTGGTCATCGAGGGCTGGCCCTGGTTCGACTCGCTCTATATGACCACCATCACGGTCTTTACGATTGGCTTCAAGGAGATACACCCCCTGACTGCTGCCGGTCGCGCCTGGACCCTGGTGGTCATTGCCTTTGGCTTTATTATCGTAGCGGCGGGAGCCTCGTATTTTGCGGCGGACCTCTCCAGCGGTGAGCTGGGGCGCTTGTGGCGGGAGGGCACCTTGAATCGGCGGTTGAACCGGCTCCGCGATCACTACATTGTATGCGGCCTCGGTCGAGTTGGCTGGCAGATTGCCTTGCAGTTGCGGCGCGAGCAGCATCCCTTCTGTACCATCGAAATCACCGACAAGCATCGCGACGAGCTGAAAGACTTGGATATCCCACATCAAGTGGCCGACGCTACGGATGAGGAGGTCCTCCGCCGTGCCGGCATCGAGCGAGCACGGGGCCTGGTCGTGGCGGCCAATAGCGACGCGGTTAATCTCTTGGTCGTGGTCTCGGCCCATAGCTTGGCCCCGCAACTCAATATCGTGGCGCGGGTGGAAGACCAGGCCAATGAGTCCAAGCTGCGGCGCGTCGGCGCCAACCGGGTGCTGTCGCCCACGGTCCGCGCCGGCCAACGCATGGCACAGATGCTCACCCGTCCGGCCGTCGTCGAATACCTCGATTCCCTGCTGTACCGCGATGGCGAGACATTGCCCTTCGTGATCGAAGAGATCGAGTTGGCCGCGACGGGCAAGCTCTGCAATCGTCCCATCGCCCAGATTGATGCCGAGTACCCGGACAGCCGTGGCCCTTCCGTCTTGGCCGTCAAGCCGTCAGGCAAGGACCTTATCCTGCACCCGCGCGGCACGCAGTTGCTGCGTAGCGGGGACCTCATCATTGTGGCCGGCCGGCCGGAAGAGCTTGCCCAACTGGCCGACTTGTGTAGTTGAGCGTACCGGCAGCCGCTATCATTGACCCTGGACCAGCACGCGCGGGGAGCCACTGTGAAGTTATCCGTCCTGATCCCGGTCTACAACGAGAGCGCCTCTATCGAGACTCTGCTGCGCCGTGTGGCGGCCGTTGACCTCACGCCGGCCGGCAACGGCGCTGCCGGCGCTACCGCAGCAGAGCCGGCGTGCATCGAGCGGGAGATCATCGTCGTCAACGACTGCTCGACCGACGGCACACAGGAAATCCTGGCCCGGCTCGAACGCGAGCCGTTACCGGACTTGCAGGTTGTCCACCACCGGCGCAATCAAGGCAAAGGCGCCGCCATCCGCACGGCATTGACCGTCTCCAGCGGTGACTACGTCATCATCCAAGACGCCGACCTGGAGTACGATCCCGCCGACTACCCTCGCCTCCTCGCGCCCATCCTCGCCGGCGAGGCGCAGCTCGTCTATGGCGTGCGGTCATTTGCCGGGCAGAAACCGCTCCTGCGCTGGGGCAACCAGTTCCTCACCTGGGTCACAAACCTGCTCTTCCGCACCCGCCTCCACGATATGGAGACCTGCTACAAGCTCCTGCCCGGTGACCTCTTCCGCACCCTCGATCTCGAGTGTCATCGCTTCGACATGGAGCCGGAGATTACGGCCAAGGTGCTACGCCGCGGCTACCGTATTCACGAGGTCCCCATCAGCTACGAGCCGCGGGGAGCAAAGAAGCTGTCGCCATGGCGAGACGGCCTGCCGGCCTTGTGGGCGCTGCTCAAATACCGCTGGCGCAAGCTGTGATGCCATGCCGGGTTCACTGTGCTGTTTCCCTGCTGCGACTATCGGCATAGCGAGGCTCAACCTATTGGGACAAGAGAGACGGCGTACTGGATATACGGATACCGGGACGTACTTGGCCGAAGCCACGCCGTCTAGGCCCGGAGGCGCTGCTCCGGGCCGGAAGGGGGCACGATGGAGCTTGATCCGACAACCCTATCGCCCCGCGAAGCGTATCAATTGCTGATTACGTCTATCGTGCCGCGCCCCATCGCTTTTGTCTCCACGGTCAGTCCCCAGGGGCTGACTAATGCCGCGCCCTTCAGTTTCTTCACGGCACTCAACGCGCGACCGGCCCTGCTGGCCTTCTCCGTCATCTCCCCTGGTGGCGTGGAGAAAGATACGCTGCGGAACATCAGAGCAACCCGCGATTTCGTCATCAATATCGTCAGTGAAGAGCTGGCCGATGCGATGAATACGGCCTCCGGCGATTTTGCAGCGGACGTAAGCGAGATTGATCTGACCGGCTTGACCGCGATGCCGGGTGTGAAGGTCCAGGCGCCCTGGATCGCCGAGTCACCCGTCAGTATGGAGTGCCGGCTGACTCAGATCGTCGAGATTTCGGACTCTTTCGTGAGCATCATCATGGGCGAGGCGGTGCTCTTCCACATCCGTGATGGCATCTACTACGATGGGCGCTTGGACGAGATGCAAGTGCGCGCCATCGGCGCCCTTGGAACCAACAGTTACTGCCGTTCCGATGCGACCTTTGGGCTGGTCCGCCCCACCATCCGCCCGCCGCCGCCTTCCCGTTAGGCGCTGCATTTGGCGCAGCCGGCCTGACCTACCATTCGGCCAGCTCGGCGCCGATGGCCTGGACAACGGCCTCACCCTTCGCCAAAGTCTCCCGG
>JAJDZR010000142.1 GCA_022824545.1 Chloroflexota bacterium | reverse complement strand
AGACGACCGGAAAGCGGCGATAGTTCTGCTGGAGGCCGCGCAGCGTGCGGCGCGTGAAGTTGTCTTTCTGCACGGTGCTCGGATGCCCGAACATGCTGGCGATTAGCGTATCTACTAGGCTGGTCTTCCCGCAGTTCGCTTTGCCGTAGATGATGGCGAACGACGGGTAGCGGAAGATGCTCCCGCCATCAATGGTGGCGCGGGTGCGGAGATCGCAGATGAACGGCGAGATGTAGAGCCAGGACATGAACGTGAAGTAATCGCGCTGCAAACGCGGCACGTCGCCGACAAAGCCCCGCCCGTAGTTGTTGAAGTAATCCACCAGCGCGGCTGCGCTGTGCCGCACGCCCTCCGTGTCGGTCTCCAATGACACCGGCTCACCGGAGACGCTGACGTGGCGTGACTCTTGGTGGATAGTGAGGGTGGTGGGCTTGGTGTCCTCCGCTTCTTCCTGTCCCTTGCGCCAGCGCAGCTTCTTGATTTCTGCCTTCACCTTTGGCGTGAGGGTGAACCGTCCGTTCTTGTGCGTGACTTGGGGTGAGACGATGCGCTCCACCGGCGGGACCAGTGTCTCCACCTTCTGCACAACCTGCGGAACCGTCAGCTCTTCAGCGTTCGGCGGCTGGAACACCGTCACACCGGTATCTTGGAGTACCGGCGTATCCGTAAAGTCAATCGCCGCGGTTTTCAAGTCCGTCGGCAGCGCGATCCGGTCCGCTGCCGTTTCCTTGACGGCCTCGTACTCACGCGAGTAATGCTCCCAGGCGCGGTCGTCGTCATCGAAGACCACCAGCGTTTCCGGTTGCTTGCCGCCGAACGCGCGCTCGGATAGGTTGGCCGAGCCGACGATGGCGCGGCGACGCTGCGGATCCTTGGCCTCCAACAGGTACAGCTTGGCGTGCGCGACGTGGTCCTTCACGACGTAGAGTTGAGCGGCGCCGGCGTGAATCTTTTCGAGGATGAGCCGCTGGCGCTCGTCCTTTAGCTCCAGGGCGCACTCCCGCACTTGCTCCATAACGTGCTGCTGGACGGCGATCACGTCGGCAAGACGCCCCAGGCCGCCTTCATAGCCGAAGACGCACTCGAAATGCTCGAAGGAGTGCCGGTCGAGCATCCGCACGACAGCCCGGATACTCGCCGAGTAGGTCAGGACACGCAGGGAATCGAAGCCATCGAACAGGCTCCAATCGAATGGCTCGACACTCCGGAACGCGGCCCGCACCACCTGGAGGCCGCGCTCAACGGTGGAATGGGCGTCGTCAAAGTCAAGCCGGTGCTGCAGGGGCGCAATTGACATCGTGCATCACCCTTCGGCTTGTGAGCGGTACGCTCGTGACCTCCGGCCCCCCTATGGTCCCCCCGCTCCACAAGGGGACCGCCTATTCCCTCCCCTGGGGCTTGCTCCGGGGGAGGGAATAGGTGGGGGCTGCTCGCCACCAATTAGCCGCCGCGGCCAGAGAAGCTGTACTCCTCGTGGGTGATGCACTCCAAGAGTGCCGGCTGGCCGTCGGCGATGGCGGATAGGGCGCGCTGGATAGCCGGCTTGATGTCCGACGGTTGCTCTACCCGCTCGGAGTAGGCGCCCAAGCCCTTGGCCACCGTCGCGTAGTCGCCGGAGAGGTACTTGGTCCGATACTTCTCGGTCGCGTAGGGCATGGATTTCTCGTAGCCGCCGAGCGCGCTGTTATTGATGAGCACGGCGAGAATGGGAATACGCTCGCGCACCGCGGTCTCGTAATCCAGCCCGCACATGCCGAACGCCCCGTCGCCGAGGAAGTGAATAGCCAGCTTCTCCGGCGCCGCCAGCTTCGCACCCAGGACGAGGGGCAGGCCATAGCCAAGCTGCGTGGATTTGCCCCAGCCCAAGTAGCCGCGCGGGATCACCGACTGCCAGAAGGGCGCAATCGCGTCGCGTGGATTGCCGGAGTCATGGGTGACGATGGTCTGCGAGAGGTCTACGGAGTGCATCAGGTCCCAGATCACGCGATAGGAGCTCATTGGCACCTCATCGGCGGTGAGGTGCGGCCGCCACTTGGCGAGCCAGTCCGCTTTGAGCTGTCCCACGGTCGCCGCAGCGTCCATCTGCGTCCCCCGGCCGTCCGGACCAAGCTGCTCCTTGACCGCGGCGCTGAGTTGGCGGAGCACCAACTGCGCGTCACCGAGCAGCGTATGGTCCACGGCGTATTCCTTGTTCAGGTCGGCCGGGTCAATTGTCTGCTGTACCAGCACCTTGCCCGCCGGAATCGGTGTGGAGAGCGGCATCTTCGAGAAGCTGGCGCCAATGCCGAAGACGAGATCGGCCTCGTCGAGCAGCTGGATGGCCGGATCGGCGCTCGTATTGGCCAGCGTTCCGGCAGCAAGCGGGTGGTCTTCGGGGAAGGTGCTCTTGCCGGCCAGGGTCGTCACGACGGGTACCTGCACCAGCTCGGCAAACTCGCGTAGCTCCTCCCAAGCCTGCGCCCAATGCACCCCCTGCCCGACGTGCAGCACCGGCTTGTCGGCGGCCAGCAGCGCCTCGACCGCGGCGGCCACGTCGTCGGGATCGGCCGCCGACCGGGCGCCCCGTACCGGCTGATAATCGGACGGCGGCCCACCGAACTCCTCATCCATCACGTCGTGCGCCATCTCCAGCAATACCGGGCTGGGCCGGCCGCTGCGGAGATGCATAAACGCGCGGCGCGTCAGCTCGGGAATACGGTCCACCAGGTTAATCTGCGCGAGCCATTTGGTGACCCCGCCATAGTTGGGCAGCGCCTCGAAGTTAGGGTGCATCGCCAGCCGGTTGCGCCCCGTCTGTCCGGGCAGCACGAGGATGGGCACCGAGTCGCCGTAGGCTTGGGCAACGCCGGCGTACATATTCTCGGTCCCCGGCCCGGCTTGGACGCAGCACACCCCAATCCGCTCGCCGTTGGTGTAGCGGCTATACCCGTCGGCCATGCCGACCACGGTCCGCTCGGTACGAGCGAGGATCGGACGAATACCCGCCCGCGCCGCTACGTCAATGAGGGGATTGCTGGGGAAGCAGAACAGGTAGTCCACTCCCTCCCGCCGCAAGATGTCCGCCAGAGTCTCCCAGCCGTTCATGTCCGCTTGCTCCTTCCGAGTAGTCGTCGCTTCCGGCGGCCGCCGGCCGCCACATTTCGCTGTAGCGGAGCTACTGTACCGCGTCCGCGCAGATCACGAGCAGCGACAAACGGCAGCGCCGCCACAAAAGCCAGCCTCGGCCGCCCATGCTACGCTTATGCTCGCCGGTCAGGGCACACCCCGCACGGAGACAGTACATGCCACACGTCATCGTCGTGCAGCACGTTGCGCCCGAAGGCCCTGGCGCCATCGCAGACGCACTGGCCGACCGCGGTATCGAGACCCGGCCGGTGCGGATAGATCAGGGACAGGCCGTGCCCAGTGTGCTCGACGGCGCGGCCGGGCTGGTGGTCATGGGCG
>JAJDZR010000113.1 GCA_022824545.1 Chloroflexota bacterium | reverse complement strand
TTGCCCTTCGTTTGTGAGTCTAGGGAATCCATCCCACTCATACCCCCCATCCTGTCTATCCTGTCCATCCATGTAAATACCTACCCCTGCGAGAGGGAACCTCCCCGTCCCCCCGCCGCAGCGGGGGGACCATAGGGGGCTAGTCACTGCCTACCTCACCGACCGTATCCCATGTTGGTTACAATTGCGCTGGGGACGCGAGTTACGATGACTGTCCAGCCAACGGTCCGACCACTCGTCGAGCAGATTATCGCCGCACTTGCCGCGTCGCAGTGGGACCACGACCCGGACATTGACGAAATGGAGATCACGCTCCATGGCAGCGCCGGGCGTGAGGGGCTATGGCACGATGTAGACGACTACACCTATCTCCGGGTTGACGTAGAAACCGGCCAGCCATTGAGTCTGACGATTTACCCCTTTCACGCCTGGTTTGTCGAACAGACGAGGCCGGGCAACTCCTTACCACCCGAAACCTCGATTGACCTCGCCAAGGCCCGTCAGCATCTGAAGCGGGTGTTGCGCGCCAGCCCTGCCTTGGCCGGACCCTAGCGAAGGAGCCGAGCGGACGTTTGTAACACGTCGGAGGGAGCAAGAGACCATGGCAACAACGACATCGGACATCCAGGAGATGCACACCGAGTTCGAGGCGGCTGCCGGTATGGACGGAGCGCCGGACTTTGTCCATCGCCCATCCGTGCTGGGGCGCCGGCACATGATCTCAAGTGTCCATTACCACGCCACGATGGGCGGCCTGCGAATACTGGAGCAGGGCGGCAATGCGATTGACGCCGGCGTCGCCGCCGGCATCTGCCTGAACGTCGTCGAGCCACAATCGGCGATGTTCGGTGGCGTGGCGCCCATCGTCGTCTTCCTCGCCAACGGCGCCGACGACGAGGCGGGCAGCACCACCGCCGGCTCCGGGCGTAACCGCGTGTTCACGGTGAGCGGTCTCGGCCGCTGGCCGCAAGCGGCCTCGCTGGACGACTACCTCGCCCGCTACGGAGGCGACCTCCCGGCCGGGGTACCGCGGACCGTGACCCCGGGTGCTCCCGATGCCTGGCTCACGGCACTGGCGCGGTTCGGCACGCTCAGTCTGGCCGAGGTGCTCCAGCCAGCCCTGGAGTTGACGCGGGAGGGCTTTCCCATGTGGCCGGGGTTGCACGAATCCATCGCCAGCGCCGCGCGACCGGGCTATCCCTTGACCCAATGGCCATCATCGGCAGCCGTGTGGCTGCCCGGCGGCCGGGTACCGGCGGTTGGCGAGATTTTCCGCCAGCCCGACCTCGCCGCGACGTTCCAGCGCCTCATCAACGCCGAGGGCCACACCAGCGGCGACCGGGCGACGCGGATCATGGCCGCCCGCGATCTCCTCTACCGGGGCGAGCTTGCCCAGCAGATCGTGTCGTTCTACCAGGAAGAGGGCAGCATCCTCACCACCCAGGACCTCGCTGAGTTCGCGGTGAAAGTCGAGCCGCCCGCGCACACGACCTACCGCGGCTACGATGTCTATAGCTGCGGGCCTTGGTGCCAAGGGCCGACGCTGCTCCAATCCCTCAACCTCCTGGAGGGCTTCGACCTCCGGGCCATGGGCCGCGGTTCGGCAGCCTACCTGCACACCGTTGCCGAAGCGCTCGATCTGGCCTTCGCCGACCGGGAACGGCACTACGGCGATCCGGACCTGATTGACGTGCCGCTCGCCGGCCTGCTGTCCAAGGACTACGCGGCAGCGCGCCGCGAGTTGATCCGCGAGGACCGCACGTGGGGCGAGATGCCGCCCGCCGGCGACCCGTGGAGCTACCAGAACGGACACGGCAGCAACGCTGCCGCCGGCACGCCGCCGCGCCCGGACCACCGCGAGCCGGAGGCCGATACGGCCTACGTCTGCGTCGTGGACGCGGACGGCAATACTTTCTCGGCCACGCCCTCCGACGGCATCTTCGGCACCCCGATTGTCCCCGGGCTGGGCTTTGCCGTCTCCTCCCGGGGCACCCAGACGTGGCTCGACCCCCAGCACGCCTCGCGCCTCCAGCCGTGGAAACGGCCCCGCCTGACCCCCAACCCGGCGTTGGCGCTGCGCGACGGCCGGAGCTTCATGCCCTTTGGCTGTCCGGGCGGCGATCAGCAAGTGCAGGGGATGTTGCAGGTATTCCTCAACGTGGTGGAGTTCGGCCTCGATCCCCAAGCCGCCATCGAGTCGCCGCGGATTTGCAGCGACAATTTCCCGAACTCGTTCTGGCCGCACGTCTACCACCCAGGCCGGCTGAACGTCGAGACCCGGGTTCCGGCCGCCGTGCGCGAGCAGCTTGCTGCCTGGGGCCACAAGGTTCATGCCGATCACGCCTGGGGCGGTGTTTCCCGCGTCTGCGCGATTGTCGTAGATCAGGAAAGCGGCGCGCGCAGTGGTGGTGCCGATCCCCGCGCACCCGGCGGTCACGCGGCCGGCTGGTAGATCACGGTAGGCTTCCAGCCGCTAACCGCCTAATCTACCTACCGCCATTGAGGGCGCTAGGACCGCCACAAGCCCGCCGTACCAAAGAGGAGGCTTGACGTGAAGTACTATGGACTCACCCTCTGTCTGCGGGATGACCCTGAGATCATCGAGCAGTACAAAGAATATCATCGCCACGTCTGGCCGGAGGTCACGGCCCGGCTCGGCGCGGTCGGTATCACCCAAATGAAAATCTTCCTGCTCGGCACGCGCCTGTTCATGTATATGGAGACGACCGAAGAGTTCGACCCGCTAGTGGATTTCCCGCGCTACACCGAAGACCCCAAGGCCCAAGAGTGGGATGAGCTAATGCGGACCTTTCAGGAGCGTGCCCCGGAGGCACGCCCCGACGAGTGGTGGGCGCTGATGGAGCCGGTCTTCGAACTGTAATCGCCGAACCAGTGGCCGGTAGCCAGTCCCCACCCGTCATTCTCGCGCACGCGGGAATCCACGTCCCTCCGCCGGAGCGGGAGGCGAGCCTAGCGCGCGCCGCAGGCTTGCAGGCAGGCTTGGAGGTGGCCGCGCGCTTCCGCGGCTATCGCCACACATGCCGGCAGCGCGTACTCCTTGGCCCCGATGATCTCCAGGTCCAGCGCACCGGTGTAGCCGTGCTCGTGCAGCACTCGGACGTAGCTGAGGAGGTCAATGTCCCCACGCCCGTTCGCCTGAAGCGGCGGATTCCCCGGACCGTGCTGCCGGCCCTTGCAATCGCGGATGTGGACGTGCTTGATGCGATCAACCACCGCTCCCAGCGCCGCGACGGGGTCCTCACCCGCGCGATAGATGTGGCTGGGGTCCATATCCAGCCCGAACGCCGGTGAAGTGATCGCATCGAGCACCTGGAGCGAGGTCGGCGTGTTGTAGACGGCATGGCCGACATGCGCCTTGACACAGAGCGTCACGCCATAGTGCTCCGCGCGGTCCGCCAGGCGGCCGAGCGAGTTGATGACCTCATCGAGCGACGCGGGATCGTCAGTTGTGCCCCCTGGCCCGCAGTTGATGACCGGAATGCCCGCCTCGACGGCGGCCTGCATCGCCGTCTCCATCCGCTCCGGGTCACGCGAGGGCTGCTCCATCGCCAGTAGCTCCAGGTCGTACTGCTGGGCGAGGCGCTTGATCTCCGGCACGATCTCGCGCCAACGCTCCAAGACCAAGTGCTCACTCATGCCCGGGATAGCCGACACCTCAATGCCGTCGTAGCCGCAGAGGGCCGCGTATTGGAAGGCGGTTTCCATGGGGAAGCCGCCGAATAGGACCGAGTTGAAACCTAGCTTCATCGCCTCTACTCCGGTACGGTCACGACGCTATCGTTCGCCCAGCTCTCAATGGCCGCCTCGATGATGAGCTGGACTTTCAGTGCGTCCTCCGCTTTCCCGTCCACCCGCTCTGGCGGGACCTGGTGACGCAGGTCCGCAATCCACTGATCTATGCGGCTCTGGAAAGTGTCGTTGAAGCTCTCCATCCCGCCGGGGTGGTGGTAGACCTCGTGCTCGAGGCCGAAACGCGGCTGGAGCTCCAGCACCTCGCACGCCTCCCGAATGATGATCCGCGCCTCACTGCCGATCAACTCGCAGGTCTCCAGCCCCCACGGTCGGCCCGGCCCGCCGCCGTCGTAGCTGCCGAGCAGGTGGCCGATGACGCCACTCTCGAACAGGAGATTGACCTGGACGTTGGACCAGATCGTGCGGCCCTGGCCCTTCTTGAAGAAGGCGTGGACTTTCCGCACATCCCCCGCAAGGTACCGCATCACGTCGAGCGAGTGGGGGTGCAGCGCGCGCATGTGAAAGTGCTCGCTGCTCTCATTCGGGTTACTGATCCACATCGCCATGTTGATGAAGTTCATCTCGCCCAAGCGACCGGCGTTGAGCCACTCGCGGGCCTGCCGCGCCGCCGGCGTGAAGCGGTGGTTGAGGTTGATGCCGTAGGGCAGGCGCTTTTCCTTGGCCAAGGCGACCATCTCCCGCGCCTCGGGAATGCGGTTGGAGATCGGTTTCTCTCCGAGCACCGGAATGCCGGCGCCCAAGAGCGCCATCGTCGGCGCGTAATGATCGCCGCCGTTCTCCTCCCCAGCGGTGCAGACGCTCGCTGCGTCAATCCGTATGCCCGACCCGACAAGCGCCTCGACGGAGGTGAAGGCCGGGCAGTCATACTCCCGGCCGGCCTGATCGGCTTTCCCCGGGAGCGCATCGCAGACGGCGACGACCTGCGTATGGGGATTGTGGCGATAGCAGCCGGCGTGTCGGTTGCCGATGCCGCCCAGGCCGACGACGGCGATATTGAGCATAGCTCCCTCCTGGCGAGCAGTCCGGACGGCGCAACGGCACCATCCGCTGGCGGTGCAAGCTGCCGGAGTATAGCACCACGCCCTCCGCCTGGATTCCTACGTGAACTACGAACGACGACGACACGTCAAGCGTGGGTCAGGCGGCGCGGCAGCCGGTTGTCCGTCAGGACGAGACGTTCCAGCAGCAGCGCCTGTAGGTCGCGCCGCAGGCCGGCGTACTCCCGCTGCGACCAAAGGTTGTGCAGTTGCCCTGGGTCCTCCTGCGTGTCGAACAGTTCCCCATACGGCTGGCCCGGATACACCGTCAGCTGGTGGCGGTCCGTCACCACGGTCCGCAGCCGCAGCCCCAGGTAGTCTTCGTCGTTCTCCACTACCACCGCCGGCTGGACCGACGTCACCCGTCCCTCCAGCAAGGGCGTCAGGACCTGCCCCGGCCACGGCGGCAGCATGGCCGGGGCTTCCGGGGCCGGTGGCACCGTGCCCTCCGGGATCGGCACCTCCGCGAGGTCGAGGATCGTCGGTGCCACGTCGAGCAGGCTCACCAGCGCGTCGCTCTGCACGCCGGCCGGAAAACGGCCGGGCCAGCTCCAAATCAAGGGCACGCGCAGGATGCCATCGAAATGAAACGGGCCTTTGTTCAGCAGCCAATGATCGCCCAGCATCTCGCCATGGTCCGCCAGGAACACAACGACGGTGTTGTCCCGCAGTCCCAGGCGTTCGAGCGCCGCCATCACCCGCCCGACCTGCTCGTCCACAAAGCTGACCATCCCGTAGGTCAGGGCGGTGATCTCGCGCAGTTGCTCGTCGGGGATATTCGTCGGCGCCACTCGGCCGCTTGTCGGCAGCCCCTCGGCAAACACCTGCCGGAAGTGCGGCGCCAGATCGTCCAGTTCGCCGGCGCGGCGGGTCGGCGGTGGCACGTCGTCGAGCGCGTAGGCGCGATCCCAGGGACGCGGGGGGCAGTAGGGATGATGTGGATCGGGAAACGAGCACCAGGCCACGAAAGGACGCCCGTTCTCGGCACCCGCCGCCGCCGATTCGAGGAACGCTATCGTGCGGTCGGCGCACCAGGTGTTGTAGTGCAGGTCCGCCGGCAGAGCCATCGTCCACGCCTGCTCGGCGCCGCTCCGTGGTGGCTCCCCGGCGGCCGGATGCAGCAGTTCCTCCGCGCCGGGCTGCTCGGTCCGGAGCCACTGCAAGTAGTGACCGTAGATACCGCCGCCATGCCCGCCGGTGAAATCGGCCGTCTCCAGCCCGTAGTAGGGCGATGGCAGGTCGGTCAGTCGTCCGCTACGCCACAGGTCGCGGGCTTCGGGAAAGTCCGCCGGGTCAACGTCCTCCTCCGAGGCACCGGTCGGAAGACCGTACACGCGCAGATGAATCTTGCCGACACTATGCGTGCGATAGCCGGCCCGGCGCAGTGCCTCGGTGAACGTCGGAATACCGGGGTCGAGGTCAATCCCGTTGGTACGTACCCCGTGACCGCGTGGCGTCAGCCCGGTGTAGAGCGTGGAGCGCGATGGCATGCACAGCGGATTGGTCACGTAGGCCCGCTGGCAGTGGATGCCGCTGGCCGCCAAGGCATCGAGGTGCGGCGTCCGCAGGACCGGATGACCGGCACAACCGAGATGATCGGCTCGCTGCTGGTCGGTCATCAGGAAGAGGAAGTTGGGCCGTGCCGCCATCGCCGCCGCCCTCTCCCCAGCTAGACAATGCGTTCGGTGCGCTGGGCGACGATCTCCGGGTCGAGATCGAAGCCCAGCCCCGGACCGGTAGGCATGTACAGAATGCCGTCCCGCACTTGGAGCGGATTCCGCACGATCGGATCGCGGTCGAGGTCCGCGTTGTTCTCGTGAAAGGTAGTGTTCTTGATCGCGCCGTACAGGTTGGCGTGGGCAAAGCCCCAGTTGGAGCCGAGCGACGTTATCTCCAGGTTGACACCGAACGCCTCGGCAAGCTGGGCAATCTTGATGTGGTCGGTGATACCACCGCGCCAGCCGTTACTGGCCCGGACAATGTCCGCCGACCGCAGTGCCAGCACCTGCGCCGTGCTATAGAGCGACCCGGGAAGGAACTCCGTCGCCGCGATGGGTATCTCCAGCGTGGCACAGAGCTTCCGTAGGCCGAGGTAGTCGAAGTCGCGCAGCGGCTCCTCGAACCAGGTGAATTGCTGCCGCTCCAGCTCGCGCCCCACCTTCACCGCCCCGTTGTATTCGTAGACCTGGACCGCATCGTGCATCAGGTGGAAATCCGGGCCGACCGCCGCGCGCAGTGCTCTAGCCACGTCAATCATCACCGCCGGACCACGCCAGCAGTGGTCCTTGTAGCCCTTGAAGCCGAGGGCCTGCACGCGCAGGGCGTCTTCCACGTACTCGTCCACGGTCTCCAGATCGGGGCCGCTGCGGTAGCAGGGGATGTGGTCCCGGTAGCCGCCCAAGAGCTTCCACACCGGCATCCCGGCGGCCTTGCCGGCCAGGTCCCACAGCGCGTTGTCCACCACGGCCCGATAGACGTTGGCGGGCGGATACCGTAGGCGCTCCAAGTGCATCAGGCGCTGCCAAATGACTTCGCGGTGGTACGGGTCCTGGCCCAGTAGCTCCGGGCGATATACCTGCTGGATGAACTCGGCACAGGTCTCGCCACAACCGTCGCTCAGACCCTCGATCCCGGCATCGGTCTGAATACGCAGCAACCCCAACGGCAGATGAATCTTCAGGTCCGTAATCTTCATCAGTCTCTTTCCGCCCCCGCCATACCTCCCCTCTCCACCATGTGGAGAGGGGGAGTCTGGGTACAGACCGGGTACAGTGGTAACACTGAGACCGGGCACATGGGTAACACATTATTCCACACTAGGAGGAACACGCGTGAGGAGTGATGTGATGCCGTGGCAGGAGGCGAGCGCTGCTGGTGAGCAGCGCCGGTTCATT
>JAJDZR010000286.1 GCA_022824545.1 Chloroflexota bacterium | reverse complement strand
CCCGTGCCGGCTCCTGCGAGCCGGCTGCTCCGGATAGTCTTGCTCCGCGTCACTGCCACTCCCCATACACTCACCGACCTGCTATCCCACCATCTCAACCGGCATTCCCCCGCCAGCGGGCATCCCTGTCCCCCCGTCGCAACGGGGGGACCACAGGGGGGCTACACACCGGCAACCCACTCCACCACCCACCAAGTGCATCCTGCTATTCAGGTACCGACCCGCCCGCCGCCGGCCACCGCGGGCGCGGGCGTCCCACGCGCACCACACTCGCGCGCCCCGCCCCTGGCCGCCCGCCGAAAACCTACCCTTGTCAGGGAAGCAGCCTACCGCTCACGCTCGCGCTACGGCTTGGCCGGTCGTTCGGCCGGCGCGGGGCGGTGCCAGGCAATGGGCAGCACGATCAGCAGCGACACTCCGGCCGCCGCCCAATAGACCGGCCCGGCCCCGGCAGCGGCATACAACGGCGTATAGAGCACCGGCGCGCAGGCCGCCCCGGCAAATCGAAACGTGTTGTACACCGAGCTGGCGCCGCCGCGCTGCGCCGGCAAGGCCTCGACCGCCATCGTGTGCAGGCCGGACCACATGAACGCTGCCGCGCCACCCGCGGCCAGATACCCGGCCGCGAACGTCCATGGCCCCGGTGCAACCACAAGGGCTGCGGTGCAGAGCGCGGTAGCCACCGTGCCAGTGACGACGACCGTGCGCCGCCCCCAACGGTCGGCGGCCCGTCCACCCCACGGCGCTGCCAGCATCCCCGCCAGCCCGAAGCCGGCGAGGATGGCGCCGTTCTGGACCGCACCCAACTGCATGGCGGCCTCCAGGTGGAGGGCCACGATGAACGGGATACCGTTGATCCCCACGTAACCGAGCCAGCCCGCTACACAAAGCAGCACCAGCCGGCGGTTCGCCAGACCGCGCACAAGCATTGCCAGTCCGGTGCTGCCCGGTCGCTTGGCTCGCGGCGCCGACACTCGCAGCCGGAGATACCACCACGCATAGTACGCCGCCAACGCCGTACAGACGGCGGTGAGCAGCACGTACACCAGCCGCCAGTTCGTCTCGGCAAAGGCGCCACCGAGCAGCGGCGCCAGCAGGAGACCGGCGGTGTTGACCGTCGTGAACAGCCCCAGTGCCCGTCCCAGACGCTGCGCCGGCACCACGTCACCCAGCGTAGCCATGATGATCGGTGTCACAAAGGCATTGGCAGCGCCCTGAACCACGCGAGCGGCCAGAAACAGCTCGATGTTTGGCGCGGCGCCCGCCAGCGCCGCGCCGACGGCAAATGCCGCGCAGCCGCCCGTCACCGTGCCACCGCGCGAGAAGCGGTCGGCAATGGTGCCGGAGACAAGCTGCAAGAGCACGAACGGCACCATGTAGGCCGAGACCACCGCCGTCACCTGTCCGAGGGTCGCCGTGAAGTCGTCTCGCAGCACCGGCAGCATCACATTGGTCACGCCGCCCATCAGCGGGCCGATGAACACTCCGAGGTACAAGCCCGTCAGCGCGACGGGCGCCGCCGGGCGGTCACGCATGGGCCGGGTGGCCCCGTTCGGCGCTACGACACATAGATGAACCGCTCGTTGCGGGCCAGGATGTGGAAGCGCTGCTCCGGGTAGTGGTCGGTCAAATAGTCCACGAAGTGCGCGACCCGCACGGTGTTCGCGGCGAACATGCCGTAGTGAATGGGGATAATCAGGTCCGCGCCTATCGCCACGCCGAGGTCCGCTGCCTCACGATACGAGAAGTTGCCGATGATGTCCTGCTGCTCCCGGAACCAGTCCCGGCCGTTGATCGGGAGGAGCGCAATGTCCACCGCCAGCCGTTGGAGCCGTTCCACCATGCCCTCGTACAGCACCGTGTCGCCAGGATGATAGATCCGCACCCCGTTCATCTCGATGACGTAGCCCAGATAACGGCTGGGATCGAGGTCGTAGTGTGCTGCCGGAATCGGCGTGACCCGCACGCGGTCCGACGGCAGCGGCCGGTCGCTTTCCGCGACGATGGTGCGCTCGGCCGCGATACCTAGCTCTGCCAGCGCCGCCCGCCCAGTAGCCGGCGCGGCAAACTGCGCCGCCGGCGAGGCCGCTGCCAAGGCGGGGATCGTGCCGGGGTCCAGGTGATCGGCATGGTCATGGGTGATGAGTACAAGGTCGGCGTTGGTCACGTCCGCGGGCCGCAGCGGTGGCTGCCACAGGCGGGGCATCGGCCGCCCCTCCCGCTCCATCAGCGCCTCCAAGTGCCCCGACAGAAACGGATCAACGTACACCATCCGGTCGCCCTTGAGCGCAATACTGGCCTGACCGAGGTTCCACAGCGCGACCATCCCCGGCCCTAGCCCGGTCGCGGTCATCTCGGCAATCAAGTCGGCGCCCTGCGGACGCTGGCGTTGCGGTTGGGTCATGGTGGCCCTCCGTTAAGCCGCGTTCCCAGCCCCCCTATGGCCCCCCCGCTCCGCAGGGAGACAGCGTATTCCCCCCCTGTCGCAACGGGGAGGGCGAGGGTGGGGGGGCAGGACAGCCCGCTCGCACCCTCCTATGTTCCTACCCACCGCCGTCCCGGAACCGTTCCGCTGGCGAGAGCGACGGGGCCACCGCCGCGCCATTGCGCCCCACCACACCCGCGAGAGCCGGGGTCGTGGCTATGGGCGCAACCGGCTCCTGCCGCCGGGACGGATCAACAATCCCGGCCAGGACCCGATGGATATGCACCGCCTCACCGACCGTCTCAGGATCGAACGTGAGGTGGCTGGGCAGCAGCAGGAACGGATAGGACTGATCGCCACCGACCGCCGCGTGACACCCGGCCTGCTGCTCGAACGCATAGGTATGCACCTCGGATTCTCGGCCCCGGCGCTGGGCCGGGCGCCAGATGTCCGCCAAGCAGATGATGTCGCCGCAGGCCTCCATGCGGGCAAAGCTGATGAGCTGGCGCAGCACGACGTCCGGCTCTTCATAGCGCAGCAGGGGGTTGGCGCCCTCCCGGGATAGGATCAGGTCGTCGAGCGGCTGTTGCCAGATGCTACGCAAGCCCGCCGCGTCGTTCGACGGCAGTCGGAGCCGCAACGACCCTTCGCGCCCCACCACCGCCAGCGCCGCTTCCTCACGTATGATGACGAGCGCAATCCCCTCCTGCGCCGCCAGCGCAGCCAGGAAACCGGGTGCCAACTGCTCGATCTCGGTGCGATACAGCCGCCGCTCGAACCCGCGCACCCAAATCTGGGCCAGCGAGCCACAGGGAACCACCAGCACGTGCGGGCGGGCCTGCAACTCGCCGGGGTCTACGAAGAAACGCTCGCCGAGCTTGATCGCCCCGGCGCTGCCCAACTCGAGGATCATCGCGCCAACGCGGCCCCAGGTATTGAGCCAGCCGGCGCCCTGCCGGGGCAGTCGGCGGCGCGTAATCCAGCCGGCTTGCTGCGGGGAGGGGTAGCGTGACTTGGTATTCCACCACCGCGTCACCCAGTCCTCCAGGCTTTCGCCAAAGGCCTGCGCGAAAGGCCGTGCCGGGGTCATCCCATGGTCACTCAGCACCACGATGTCGTACTGCCGCTCACACCGCTGCCGGGCCTCGAAGATTTTGCCGATGGCACTATCAATCCCGCGTAGGGAGCGCAGCGCCGTGCGCGCCGTGGGACCGCTCCGATGACCGAGTATGTCGTAGCCGATGAAGCAGCTATAGATCACCGGCACGCCGCGCAGCATGTCCAGCCGCGTGCCGGTGGCGACGATCTCGCGCGGGAGGATGTTCAGCAGCAGGCGGATGAAGGGAAACGCATCGAGGCCGAAGCGGCGATGGCGCTTCAGCAAACTCCATACCGTATCCTCGATCTCCTGCACGATCTCCCAAGCGGCATCAAAGAGAAAGCGGAGCACCTTGCCGGGGTTGAGCAGCAAGATAATCAGCGAGCATAGCAGCGCTTGGCCGGGGCGATACCAGTGGGCACTGGTGCCGGCGATAGTCAGTACGTTCCAGCGCGCCCCGCCGGAGATGATGCTGGCGTAGCTACTGCCACCCGACAGTAACCCGCGATGGGTCGCCGCCAGCCGCCGCTCCTCACGGCGCATATCCACCGGATTTGCCCCGACAATCCGCTTCTGGGTCGCACGGTCAAACCAATAGAAGCCGACGATGCCGTCGGTCGTCCCGTAGAGCAGCCCGCTCTGTGCAGCCGGCGTGTCGGCCACCAGTCCGCAGCGCCAGCGATAGCGCCGATAGAGGTCCCGGTCGAGTAAATCGCGCAGGAACGGCATATAGCCTTGACGCAGGGCCGCGCGGAGATGGTCGTGGCCCAGGCCGTCAATCTCGATGAACACCGTGCCCCGTTTGCCGGCCGCTCCCGGTAGGGGTTCCATCCCGAGCAGACGCGCCAGTAGCAGATACCGACCCTGCAAAAACCACACCGACCAACGCCGGATACGGTGCCATACGAGCGCGATACAACTCGAAATCATAGGCTTGAAAGACAGTGCTATGTAACGACCATTACGCTAACCGGCGCACCAGCTCCGCATACTCGTCAGCCAGTACGCTCGCTTGCTGTGACGACGGTGCCTCGGTATAGATTCGGAAGAGGGGCCGGTCCGGGTCCGGGAGCACCAGGCTCCATTGATCGTCCAGATCAAACCGTACCCCGTCAATCTGCGCGACCTCGCGGTTGCGATTGTGCTCGCGGGCGCGCTGATGGAGGGCACGCATCACCTTCCCTTTCACTTCCCACGGACTTTCGACTTCGGCGTGACCCATGTGAAATGGCGGCAGCGCGGCGATGACCTCCGAGAGACTGACGCCCTCCTGCGTGAGATATTGCAGCAAGCGCACGCTGGCCATCATTGCATCGAAGCCGGGATGGAACTCCGGAAAGATGTAGCCGCCTTGACCATCGCCGAGGAAGTCCGGCGGCTCGGTCGTCGCTCCGGTGGCCATGAGCGCATCCGGTGTAGCACGGGTGCGACGCACGTGGCCACCGAGCTTGTCGGCAAGGTGCTCGAAGACGAGCGGCGCCGTGACGGGCACGCCGACCGTGGCGCCGGGCACGGTACGCCACACCAGCACCGCGAAGGCGGCCAGCGCGGTCATGCCGGCCAGCTCCTGCCCCTGCTCGTCTACGAGGGTAACGGACTTGCCATCGTGATCGAACAGCCCCCCAAGGGTAGCGCCGACGGTGGCGGTGATCTGGGCCAGCTGCCGGCGGTCACTCTCAACGTTAGGCAGGCTACGCACGCTGAAGGGCTGGCCGGTGGCGGCGTTGATCGGGATGGAGTCCACGCCCAGCGTGGCCAGCAACGGTTGCAAGACGGCCGATGCCGTGCCCAGACTATAGTCCAGGACCAAACGCCCCCCACTGCGGCTGAGAACCTCTGCCTCGACGTGGCGGCGGAACGCCTGGCGATAGCGCAGCGTTACCGGCTCGCCAATCACGGTGATGCTGCCGATCTCTTCCGGTGACACGCGCCGGAAGTCCTCCCGGAAGAAGACGGTCTCGACCTTGCGCTCGGCACTCTTCGGACTGTTCAGCCCATCGCTACCGAGAATCTTGATGTCCACCATCCGGCGGTCATGGGGTGAAGTCCGCACGTGAATGCCGCCGGCGACCGCGGACTGCTGCGTCTCGTAGCGGGCCACCGGAATGGGCTGGCTGCCAATATCGAGCACGTCCACCGCCGCCGACGGCAACCCGGAGATCAGCGCCCGTTTCAACATGCGGGCCGGGCGGGAGAGATCGCGGTTGACGGTGACGCGAGCGCCGATGGGCAGCGTCGAGCCGTAGGCAGCGCCAAGCCGCGCCGCGAACTCCGGCACCAGCTCGACGTTGGACAGCCCGGTGACACCGGAGCTACCGAAGATGGTGCGGCGCCCCTGCTGCCCCCAGATGATGCTCTGGCTCACGGTGGCGCCATCGTCCACCACCTTGTCCGGCCACAGCTTGACCTTCGGCCGGATTATCGCGCCCTCGCCCAGCGTACATCCGTCTCCGACCACGGCGCCCTCGAACACTGCCGCGCCGTTCTTGAGCAAACACTGGCGACCGATCAGCGCCCCATGGAGATTCGTGCCGGCGCCCAGATAGCAGTTGGCCCAGATCACCGAGCGATCAATGTGCGCCCGCGGCTCGACAATCGTATAGTCACCGATCACGGTCGGACCGTGGACCACCGTGTCCTCGCGGATTTCGACGTTCTTGCCAAGGTACACCGGCCCATAGAGTTGGGCACTCGGATCAATGCTCGGCCGGCTGTCCGGAGTGATCCAAAGATTGCTCTCCTGCACGACACCGGCCATGTCGAGACCAGTCTGTCCGTGGAGCATGTCGGCATTGCTCCGCATGTATTCCCCAAGATCGCCAATGTCCCTCCAGTACCCCTCGGCTACGTAGCCAACCATCGGATCGCCGTTCCGCAGCAGCTGCGGAAAAACGTCCTGGCTCCAGTCCACCATCTTGTCCTTGGGCACGTAGCGGAAGATGTCCGGATCGAGGACGTACATCCCCGTATTGACCGTGTCGCTGAACACCTCGCCCCAGCTCGGCTTCTCCAGGAACTGCGTCACCCGATGGTCTTCACCGAGAATCACCACCCCATACTCCAACGGATTGGGCACCCGATGGAGGACCAGCGTAGCCATCGCCTGCTGCTGCCGATGGAACGCTATCGCCGCTTGGAGGTCGAAATCGGTTAGCGCATCGCCGCTGATGACCAGGAAAGGCTCCGTCAGCAAGTCGGCGGCATGGCGCACGCTGCCGGCGGTGCCCAGGGGCGATTCTTCAATAGAGTAGGTAATCGAGACACCGAAATCCCGCCCCCCACCGAAATAGTCCTGAATCAAGTTACCGAGGTATTGCACCGTGACCACGATCTCGGTAATGCCGTGCCGCCGCAGCAGCCCGAAAATATGCTGGAGCACCGGCACGTTGAGGATCGGCACCAACGGTTTCGGCCGGCCGATGGTCAGGGGACGGAGCCGCGCCCCCTCGCCGCCGGCCATCACGACTGCCTTCATGGCTCCCCCCGTCGGTTCCGCCCGTGCTGTAGTCAACGCAACCTATTGCTAATCTAACATGGTACTCCGAAAGTCCTCGGTTGGGCAACGCGCCCGGCCGTTGACACCAACGGCGTTACACGACTGTCACACCCGTGACGCGCCGCCCCCACAGCCACGCACCAGACTACGGTATGCTGTAGCGAACGGCGGCGTGGGGGCTTCACCACCGGCAACCGCCGAGCGCGAAGGACACCCACTCCTACCTACAAGGAGGCACGCATGGACAACCTGGTCGAGCGGTTGAATAAGACGTACTTCGACGGACGGCTCTCCCCGACGGTGCTGGGCGCACTGGCCGGCCTGCCAAAGCAGAGCGCCGAGGTGCAGGCCGTTGTGGAGCGCATGTGCAAGTACATGAGCATAGCGCGTTTCGGAGCATCCGACTTCTCCGACTCGCTCGCCTTCATCATCGGCACGATCTTCCCAGGTCTGGTCCCCGGCGCCTGGGGTGGCATGGTCCCGCCGCTCACCCACCCCGGGCGGCACGAGAAGATTGATACCTATATTGATGACACCCCCTGGCGGGAGACCACCCCGGAGCCGACCTTGCTCGACATCGGCTGTGGCTTTCCCCCAGCGACGACCGTCGAGACGGCGGCCCGCCTCCCGAGCTACCGCATCATGGGGCTGGACCCGCTCCTCCCGTATTACATCGTCTATGACGAGCAGGGAGACTACGCTACCTTCGATCAGGAGGGCAAACTGGAGTATTTTCAGGCGGGAATTCCTGACGCCGAACGCTACGCTGCCTTGCTCCAGGATGCCGCCGCCACGGTAGCACGCTTTACCGGGTTGCAACGTCAGCTGCTGGCCGCGCTGCCGGCGGGCGATGCAGAAACGCTGGCCACCGTGGAGCAGGATGGCGCCAGGCTCGTGAAGTACGTCATCGGCGAGTACGAGCGCCCCAACCTGACGTTCCGGCGGGGCCGCATTGGGGACAGCGACGTCGGCGACCTCGACGTCGTCCGCTGCTTCAACGTGCTGATGTACTTCGACCGCGCTTTCCGTCAGCAGACCGTGGACTGGGCCGGCGAGGTTCTCAAGCCGGGCGGCGTGCTCCTGTGTGGCATAAATTGGCTCCACTCAATCGAAAGTCGGTACACCGTCTACCGACGCGAGGGGGAGCACATCGTCGCGAAAGAGTTTGCCTTCAGTATCGAGAATCTCCGTCCGTATATCACTCCGGTTCCCTGGTATTCCATCTACGATGACGACTACGACACCGGTATGTTGGCGCGGCTGGTCGGCACGCTCCGGTCCGACGATCCGTTCCGGCAGGATTTCGACACGCGGCTCGACCAGCTGCTCGCGGAGCACGATCTGTTTGCGCGTGACGACGCCGGTTACCTCCGCTTCACCAGGGAGGGATTGACCCCGGAAGTGATGGGCCTGGGCGTCGAAGTTGCCGAGCAGTTGGATCGAGAAGGCTACGTCGAGCGGGCGGTGGCCGTCTTGCAGCAGGCGGGCTACTCCGCCTGGCGCAACTGCGTCGGCCACGTCGCCATTGACCCCACCGGCATCGAGGTCCCACCCCTTTCCTAATCCGGCCGGAACTGCCCGTTCCCCCGCTGCGGCGGGGGGACGGGTGTGTTCCCTCCCCTGTCGGGACGGGGGAGGGTCAGGGTGGGGGTCAACACACTACCTAAATCAAGTTCGCAACCTTCATTAGGGAAGGGGCCGGGGGGTAGGTGCCATACCGGTCCCCCTTTAGTTTCCCTGCTCCGCCGGGAGACGATGATTCTGGCTGCCCTCCGTCCTCTAGGACGAGCCCGCCGGCTGCGCCGCGCCCCGGCCGGCCAGCAACGCGCCACCCAGACCGAGCGCCGTGGCCAAGCCGGTGACCACCCAGCCGACGTAGGGGATGGCCCCCAGCACCGCGAGCACGATCAGTCCGATCACCAGTGCCAAGAAGCCGGTGGCGCTGAAGCGCCCCGTCAGCAGGCGCCCGATCAGCAAGGCCACGAACACCGGGCTGATAAAGAGCGCCAGCGCATAGAGGCCCAGACCGGCCAGCGGCAACGGTATGGTCGCCAAGACGCCACCGGCGCCAAAGACCAGACCGAAGATCACCAGCACAACGCCCCCAACGAAAAGAATCGCCGGCACGGTGGCAATGACCACCAGCACACCCATCAGCAGGCTGGCCCAAGGCCGCTGCATCATCTGAGTCGTGGCACGCTCCATCCAACCACGACCCGCGGCGAGGAGCAAGAGACCAAGCAGCGCCAGCACCACGATCCGCGCCACGCTCCCGCGAATTGTATCGAGGGTGGCCGCACCGG
>JAJDZR010000221.1 GCA_022824545.1 Chloroflexota bacterium | reverse complement strand
GGCCCCCCCGCTGCGGCGGGGGGACGGGCGCAACAAGTTGCGCCCCAACGCAAAAACCCAACTCTCTAAGCGTGGGGGCGGCGGGGCCGGGTGAGGGCCGTAGGCGGCCAAAATCATCCGCGGCACTCGCAGAGATCGGGGAGATGCGCTATCGTTCGGAGCACCAACATACGGAGCGCAGACTGAGGGTGAGACATGAACGAGGAAGAGCTGTATCTGTTCGATCTACAGGGCTACCTGGTCATCGAGGGCGTATTAAGCGCCGCGGAGGTCGCCGAACTCAACCGGCTGGTGGATGACCAGCAGCTTCCGCCGGCGGCGGCGAGTATCGAAAGTCAGCGGTTCGGCGGCTTCCTGCTCTGGGGCGAGCCGTTCCGCACGCTGCTCGACCACCCGCGCATCCTGCCGTACCTGGAGGTGTTACTCGGCGACGGTTTCCGCCTCGACCACTACTACGGCATTCACATGGCGACCAACACCGACGGTCTGCGGTTACACGGTGGGGGCACACCGTATGAAGCGGAGGAGTACTACGTCTTCCGCGAGCGGATGTTCAACGGCCTCTCCGTCGTCACCTGGGCGCTCACCGACGCACCACCGGGACAAGGCGGCTTCGCGTGCATTCCGGGCAGTCACAAGGCCAACTACCCCTGTCCGGAGGACATCCTCTACTTCGAGCGCGACTCCGGCTGTGTGACACAGGTGCCGATGCGCGCCGGCGACGTGGTCATCTTCACCGAAGCGCTTACTCACGGCACGCGCCCCTGGACGGCCGCGCACGAGCGGCGCTCGCTGCTCTACAAGTACGCGCCCAAGCACCTCGCCTGGGGACGCTACGACCAGCACCGGAACGATGCCGTACACAACTTGCTCACCGAGCGCCAGCGCCGTCTCATGGAGCCACCCTACATCCCCGAACGCAAGCCCATCGTGGCGACCGAGGGGCCTAAGGGCGTGTACGACTAGCAGCCGCAGACACCGCCTCCCGCTCGGCTGCTGGGTTCCAGACCCCCTATGGTCCCCCCGCAGTGCGGGGGGACGGGCGCCCCTACGGCAGCCTGGTGCTCCGATGACTCCCCTTCCCTGCGAGAGAAGGGGCCGGGGGTTAGGTGCGGCGCGTGAAGCCCCACCATCAATCGTTGATGATAAGAGGATATTGAAGGAGTCGGATGCTGTGAAAGAGCCAAAGGTCTTTCTGGTCGGTGAGACGAAAGTGCATGAAGCGGGTCTGCATGCGTACCTGGCGCATATCGGTGCGCCCGACTGGCAGAGCGACGCGCCTGGTGATGTCGAGCTTCTGAGCGAGGTGATGGCGCGGTCCTGCTACCGCAGCTTCGGTACCGAACTCAACCCCAACGTCACCAGGGTACGCGGGAGCAACAAAGCGCACCTGGCCAACCTCATCAAGGTCAAGCACGGCAGCACCCTAGAGCACGCCTGGCTGAACTTCATGTTCTGCGACGTGAGCCGGGTGGTTACGCATGAGTTGGTGCGCCATCGAGCGGGTACGGCGGTATCGCAAGAGAGCCTGCGGTTCGTGCGCCTGACCGACGACCTCGGCGGCTACGTGCCGCTCGTCATCCGCGAAACACCGGAAGCGATGGAGCTATTCTGCCGGACGTTCGACCAACTCGGTGCCTTGCAAATGCGGCTCACCGACCTGCTCGATGTAGATGCCTTGCCCTTCTCCGAGAAGAAGAAGATCACCTCGGCCATGCGCCGGCTCGCGCCGATTGGCGTGGCCACGAACATCGGCTGGAGCGCCAATATCCGGGCGGTGCGGCACGTCATCGAGATGCGGACGGCACCCGGAGCCGAGGAAGAGATCAGGCTGCTGTTCGCCAAGGTGGGGGCGCTATGCGTCGAGCGCTTTCCACACCTGTTCGGCGACTATCGAGTCGAAGAGGTGGACGGCTTCCCCTGGTACCGCACCGAGCACCCCAAGGTCTAGGTCGGTAAGGCCGGGGGCTGGTCCGAGCCTAGGTGAAGAGGTCGGGGTGGGCCAGGACCCAGGCGAGCAGGGACTCGATGCCCTCTTCAACGCTTACTTGGGGCTGCCAGCCGAGATCGCGGACCGCCTTGGCGATATTGGCAACGAACACGCGCTGATCCCCGGGCCGCCACTCCCCAAACCGCAGTTCGAGGCGCCGCCCCAAAAGGTCTTCTATCCGGGCAACCAACTCCAGCAGCGAGATCGTGTTGGCTGGCCCACCGCCGACGTTGTAGACCTGCCCCTTGATCCGGTCAATGCGCTCGATAGCCCGCTCGTAGAGGGCGAGCAGGTCGGAGACGTGCAGGACATCGCGCACCTGTTTGCCGTCTCCGTAGATGGTCAGTGGCTCGCCGAGCATAGCGGCGATACAGAACCAGGCTATAAAGCCCTGATCCTCCACGCCAAGCTGCCGGGGGCCGTAGATAGTGCATTGCCGAAACACGACGGTCGGGAGGCCGTAAATGCGCGCGTAGTCCATGACATACTGATCGCCGGCGCCCTTGGAGCAGCCGTAGGGCGAGTGAAAGTCGAGAGGGCGATCCTCAGCGATCCCGTCGGGGCAGTCCCGATAGGCATAGTGGTCGTCCCGCTCGACGACGGCCACATCCGTCAGGCCACCATAGACCTTGTTGGTCGAGGCGTAGAGGAACGCCCTGAGACGAGGGAGGCAGCGGGCCGCCTCCAAGACGTTGAAGGTGCCGAGCGCGTTGCTCTCGAAGTCCTCTCGCGGGTCCTCCACCGAGGTCGTCACGGCGGTCTGGGCGGCGAGGTGCAAGACGGCCTCGATGTCCGGGTGTGCTCGGAATACAACCGTCACTGCCGCGGCGTCCCGAATATCCGTCTGCGAGAACACCATGTCGCCGCCGAGTCCCTGGAGCCAGGCGAGGTTTTTGTCCGTGCCACGGCGCCCGAGGTTGTCGAGTGCGATGACGCGACGGCCCTGAGCGAGGAAGTGCGCGACGGCGTTACTGCCGACAAAGCCGGCGCCACCGGTAATCAGTATTGTCACGTATCAATCCTCACTGTCGGGGTGGACCTAACCCTATGACAGGCCAAAGCCGCACGGATGGTGCCAGGTGTGGTGCGGCTTTAGCCTGTCACCCGGCCCCTTCCCTCCAGGGATAGGGGGGCGTGGCGGTGCCTGGCCCTCATCCCGGCCATCTCATGCCGAAAAGTGGCCCGGTTTCTCGCTTTCGCGGGAATGACGGTCGGCCGTCGGCCACCGGCCCAATAGCACGAGTACCGCCGCGCTCACTAGCGCCGCCACCGGCGTTCGGAGACGCGACCGATAGTTGCGTTGCGCGCGCGCTTTGGGTCCGGGGCGCGGCGCTGGCCAACCGGACCACCGGCGATCAAAGCCGACGACGAGCCGCCGCGACAGGAGGTAGCCCCAGAGGCTATTCGGATTGTTCACGAGCCAGTCGAGACAGACGTGACCGAGCCAGGCAGCGACCAAAGGCGCTAGCCACGGCGGACCGCGCCGGCCGCGCCACCAGTAGAGCGCCAGGGGCAACTCCCACCCGTGGAGGGGGAGGATAATCCGCTTCCGATAGTCGAGCCGGCCCCCGCTCGCCAGCCAGTCCACCACGTGATCGAGATCAACGAGCACGCCGCCCGCGCACGCCGCCACCGCGCCGCGCCACCCGGCTCGTGGCCAGGCCAGTGCGACCACCGGCAGAGTAGCGAGTGCGTGCCAGTGAGGGTATGCCATGGGCGCCAAAGCATAGTGTAGCGGACTAGCTATCAGTGAGGGTACTCGTCATTGCGGCGGGAGGCGACGGGCCTCACCCCCGGCCCCCTGACGGGCCAAAGCCGCACGGATAGGGCCAGGTGTGGTGCGGCTTTGGCCTGTCACCTCTCCATCGCCGAGCGATAGAGAGGGGGAGCAGATTCCCGCGTTCGCGGGAATGACGGGGGAGGGAGGAATGACAGGTTACGCAAGGGTCTCCGGGTGGTTGGTGACCAGGCCAGCGGCTACTGAGCCTGTAAGATTGGCTGGGAGACTTGCCTACGCAGCAGCCTACGGTGAATACCCGCGCCCGTAACGCCGGCAGGGTGGCGGCTGACGATTGCTTGGAGGCGGGAGGAGCGCGATGAGCAACGTACCGATGACTCGTTCGGAAGAGGCCCTCGCCCAACTGGAAACCACGCACGGTTTTGCCGCGACGTTCGTCGAGCGCGCCGATGGGAGCATCTTGCAGCTCACCGGCACGAACTTCACTACTTCCAGCGATGGCGGCCTGACTTGGTCGGAGCCGTTCCAGTGCCGCGACACGAACGGCGATCTCGTCGGAGACGGCGGTATGTCGCTGGTGCGTTTGGCGGGCAACGGCATCGGGCTCTCGGCGGTCCGCCACGCTCCCACCGAGATGGGAAGCCGGTCTCGGCTGCTGTTCTGGCGCTCGGATGACGGCGGGCAGACGTGGACGCCACCGGTGACGGCGACGCCGGAGGGACTGAATAGCTCGGCTTACCACGACACGATGATTCAAACGTCGTCGGGCCGGCTGATCCTGCCAGTGTACTGCTCAATGGGTCAGCAGACGGCCGTAGGCGAGGGAGCCATGCCTCGGCCGGGCAAGCTGCTCCATGGTCAGTGGGTCGAGACGAACGCCCACTTTTTCGACCGAGGGGCGACCTGCTCGTATGTATGCTACTCGGATGACGAGGGGCGCACGTGGCAACGCAACAAGGATGGCGAACTGCTCGTGCTGCTAGACGGGAACGCCATCTTCAGCTACACCAACGAGCCGGCCGTCGCGGAGGTCGCGCCGGGGAAGCTGCTGCTGTTCCTGCGTACCGGATTGGGCCGCGTCTTTCAAGCGTGGTCGTTCGACGACGGCGAGACGTGGACGCGGCCGGCGCCGACCTCGCTGGCGACCTCCACCGCTCCGGCCAAAATCCGCACTCTGCCGAACGGCCATCTGCTGGCCATCTGGAACCAGCAGAGCGAGACTGAAATAAAGCAGGGATACATCCGCTCGCGGATCTCGTCGGCCATCAGCCGCAATGGCGGCAGTGTTTGGGAGTTCTTTCAGAACGTGACCTCCATACACGAGGAGACGCGCGTGGAGCCGGGGCCAATCCGGCCGGTTCGGCCGGCCGAGCACTACCTGACGCCGGGATTGCCGGCGCCGGAGCGTGAGGGGGAGCACATTGCACCGTCCGGGGCGCTGGTTACGATGACCTACCCGGCCGTCATGGTGCTGAAGGATCGGGTCATCATCGCCCACCGCTACCGGGAATATCGCGAGCACCCAACCCGCGCAGAAATACTCGTGAGCAATCCACGGCCAGGAACACACGGATTCATCCAGAAGTTGAAGGTGCTGCCGCTGCGCTGGTTCTATGGCGGCAAAGAGCCGGCCGAAAACGTGTTCATTCCCCGCGCGGAGGAACCGGCCACACCGTAAGACACGGATCGCCACTGTACACTGTCCCCTGTCCGATACCGTGTCCATGTATACGTGTTGGCGGCTTTTAGGCAGCCGGGTGGATAATGGATGAGACAGCCGCCACCGATCTCTGTCAGTAGCCAGGAGAATAGTCGTGGTTCAGACGAAGCAGGCGCCCAGCGCAAGCAACGATCCATCAGTGGCCAGAAGACTACAGGCGATGGCAGAACCTGAGATTCGATCCTACATCTCGTCCGTCAAGGCCGAGTACCAACAGTACGCGCTGCCTCTCGAGGAAGGACGGAAAGTGATTGATGCGGCCATGGGCGAGAAAACCCTAACCGCAGTCCTGTACGAACTGCGGCAGGAAGCGGCCTGATGTATGGCACTCTACTACTTGGACACATCGGCGTTGGTGAAGCGGTACCGTACCGAACGCGGTACGGAGGTCATGGCCGCACTCTTTTCTGACCAGAATCTGGATGATGCGTTCATCACTTCTCATCTCACTGTCCTAGAGGTCGAGGCCGTCGCAGCAAGGGCGTTAGGAGCACGACTGCTTACACAAAGAGCGCACGGTACCCTACTGCGATTGTTTAACGAGGACTTGGATCGGGCGATCACTGTTCTGCCCCTTACCAGTGCTGTTCTATCCGAGGCGATTGGTGTAGCGCGACGGTACACCCTCCGAGCCGGTGACTGCATCCACCTCGCGACGGCGTTACGGACGGCGCAGGTAGTATCGGCAACTATAGTGTTCGTGACCAGCGATATGGAATTGTATCGGGCTGCTGGGAGGGCCGGGTTTACGCCGTTCAACCCTGAAAACGAGCAGGCGCTCGACAGGCTAGGGAACTGGCGGCAGACACAACAGGACTAAGCATTACGGAATGGTGAGTTCGGGGCCTGACAGCGTGGCCTGTCCCCGGATGCAGTTGTGTAGGGTGCCGGAGCTATTGGCGGGCAAGCGGTTCGAGACGCCGTGGTCAGTCGGGCGGCACGAGCCGCAGCCAGCGCTGCCGGGCACGACGCGCTAGAACGAGCAAGGAGGGATGATGCTTGAGGATACGCACGTACCGGTGACGGTGGTCAATGCCGCCGTTGAGGAACTGGGCTATACCACCGCCTCAATGGTGCAGGCTATCGGCTACGACCGCGCGATTAAGGAGCCGCTCAATGAACACTGGCGGCCAGTGTATACCCATGGTGGCCGCCGGCGCTGGGTGCCGAAAACGGCCCTGGGGCGCATTAGCCGCGACCTAGAAGAGAAACCAGACGGGTCTCCCCTGACGACCAAGTATCACGCTCGGTACAAGCCTGCGGCGGATAGGTGGTGGCCAGCACATGGTGGGGAGGCGGCCAAGCAAGCGGCGCTCGCGACCAATAGACCGGCCGGGCGCTGATACCTTGACCGGTAAGCCCCGAACTCATCATTCCGAGACATTATTCTCGACAGAACGTCTGTGTATCAGGCGTGGGGCGGCTCCCGTGCCGGTTACATCGTGCGGGGGACGGTGCCTAGCTCATCCTTGAGGCGCGCTTCGATGTCGTCCACGCACAGCATGTTTGCCGGCCACTCGGCTGGCGGTAACTGGGACAGGCGGAGCAGCAGGCGAGCCAGCAGACCCACGTACTCGCGTAGCTCGCGCGGTCGGACCTTGTCGGCGGTATCGCCCGGCTCATGGTGGAAGTCGGCGTCGGGGTGTCGGCCGACAAACCGCCAGCGCCACGGCAGCGCCGACGGGATACCACGACGAGCAAACGGAAACCAGTCACTGCTGGCATCCAGATGTGCCAGTACGTGGCACTGCAAGCCTTCGCCGAGCGTATCGAGCGTGCGTTGGATCAGCGGACGCAGATGGGGGAATTGCAGAACCACGCCCTTGATCGGGCCGGCGGCCAACTCGTCGAGGTTCAGCGCGAGACGGGGCAACGGCCCGGTGCGATGGTGGCGGGCGACGTAGGCATAGGAGCCTTGGAGCGCTTGCTCCTCGGCGCCGAACGTGAGAAAGCGGATGCTGCACCCCGGCGCGACACCCTGCTCTTGCCGGAGCAGGCTGAGGACGCGGGCCAACTCCAAGACGACAGATGTGCCGGAGGCGTTATCGTTGCCGCCCGGCGAGTCGGGCACGGTATCGTGGTGGGCGCCGATCACCAGCCATTCGTCCGGCCAGTGCGCGCCCGGCAGGTCCGCGACGGTATTGGTGCCGGCCGCGCGATAGGTACGGCTCGGTGCCTGGATCGCAAAACGGCGGCCAGCGGCGGCCAGCGCACGTAGGAGGGCGCCGTCCTCGCGCGAGGTGACGACGGAGGGGAGGGGATGCTCTAGCTCGCCGGAGGTGCGCCATTCGGTGGCGGAGTGGTACTCCATGCGCCCGCCGCTCTTGCGCTCGACCACCAGTGCCGCCACCGCACCGGCGTCCCGCAAGCTGCGGAGGCGGTCGGCGAGTGGTTTGGGGGTGCTGAACGGCTCCGGGGATAGATTGACAATGGCGATGGCACCAGGAAGCTGATCCCGCACCGCTGACAGCTCGTGCGGCATCCCGAAGCCCACGTCCACGAGGGGGCCGCGCAGGTCCACCGGGGGACAGTAGAGGAGGGGCAAGAGGTCAATCGGCCGGCCGTCTGCCACCTGGCCGTTCGCGATGACGGTACCTGTGGCTGGCCCATGCTCCCACGTGTCCAGCGGGAAGCTCTCCAGCCGTGCATCCGCGAGCGCGGCTGCTTCCATGCGCTCGCAGATATAGGCGGCCGCCTGCCGCTCGTCATCGGACGAGGACCAGCGCGGACCGATCCGCTGGCACAGCATGGCGAGGTGCTGTTCGATCTGCGAGCCGACCCAGGCTTCGCCCATGAGCCAGCGGTCAATGGCCGCCCAGTCAAGCGACATTATTTCATCTCCCTTTCGTGGCCCCCCTATGGTCCCCCCGCGGCGGCGGGGGGACGTGGATTCCCATGCAAGCGGAAATGACGGTACCAGCGTCTGCCCTCCGCATTACGCATCGCGCACCGTGACCCGTAGCTCGGCATCAGGGTACAGATCGAAGAACAGCACCAGGTGGAACTCTCCATCGGTGTTTCTGGCGAGCACGAAGTCTTTTGCGTTGGTCTCGATCCGCGAGCGGTCGGGGCTGTAGGCTGCCGGTACCCCCCACAGCGCAACCGCGTAGTCCGGGAAGGACGCCTCGGTACGCATCGCGAGCGTGATGGACACCTGGCCGTCTTGTCGCAGCCACCGCGACCGCACAATGTTCACGTCCGGCGTCTCGGTGTAATTGATCGTGCTGCCAAGGTGGTCACGCTCCTGCACAGTGTAGTCGTAATACCAGATGGGATGGGGACACTCGCGCTCGAAACGGAGCTGCCGCTGCTGGTCTTCGACGAGGATGTATTCCTGGGAGAGGGGGTCTTTGTGCGGCAGTCGCCGGCGGCGATCCGCGAAGACGCTGGACATGCGGGTGTACCAGGGCAGGCGCTCGCGTGGCACGAGCATCCGGTCGTCGCCCCACGTGCAGAGCCAGTTCTTGTCGTAGTCGAGGTGGTCGGTCTTGCTGACAAAGACGGTGCGGGGCGTCACCGTATAGTGCCGGCGATAGTAGTCGGCGATGTCGAGCGAGCGGGCGTAGACCACCCGGTATTGCTTGGGGTACTCGAAGGCCATTTGCCGTTGGTAGCGGTCCATATACGCGAACACGCGCTCCGGAGAATCCTCGGCGCGGAACTCGGGAGGATACAGCTCCAATTTCTGCCGGTGCCTGGTGGCGTCGTAGTCATTGGCGGGCATACCCATGTAGAGCGGCATGAACACCGCCGGGTGGCCACTGAGCACCGTCAGGTTCTGCGCCTCTTGCATACACTGGTCCAGGCAGCGCAGCATGGTCGCAAAATCGCCCTCCGAGCACTGATAATGCGACTCTGCCGGCCCGAGGAAGTGAAAGCCGCCACAGAAGTCCCATTGGTTGACCACGACATCGCCGCCGGTGCCTTGATTGGTCTTGCGGCAGTCGAGCGGCGAGCCGAAATAGGGAAACTCGGGCATCCCCAGCCAGTAATCGGCGTTCGCTTCACGCAACCCAAAGTGGTTGTTCACGCCGAGGCGGGACAGCACCTCGATATAGCCGGGGTCGTGGTGGTGATACATCTCGATGCGGACGGACCGCGCGTCGTTCTCATCAGGAAGCAGCGCCCGTACCCGCTCCAGCATCTGACCATAAAATCGCACCCGGTCCGCGGTACTCATCTGGGACTCGCTGGCGGTCGGTGGCGTGTCCGGCACGACGGGCGCTACCAAGTCGCCGAAGTGGCGGTGATGAGCGCGTAGCCGCCGGAAGAGCGGATCGGCCGCGTCGAAATGCGCGATGGGCAGACGGTAGTCGAGTGGGACACCGGTCGCGTGCAGCGTGGGCGTGACCTCGAACCCGCGGTAGGCGCTGAAGCGGAGGACGATCCAGTCGTCCTCGATGACCGAGAAGTAGCGGTAGAACAGCTCGTCGCCGGCCTGCCAGCGAGCGAGGTAGCTGCCGGGCGCGGTCGGCCGATAGGTCAGCGTGGCCTGGCCGTCGGCAAAGGACAGGGCGTGCTGCTCGGAATCGAGGGAGTCGAGCCAGGCCAGATCATCGCCAGCGACAAAGGCCGCGCCGGGATTGGCGCGTTCGAGGTACTGCGGAAAGATGGTCAGGTCCGATGCCGACACGCCAGCCGGCAGAAAGAACCGGAAGTCTATCGCCTCGCCAAGCGCAAGCAACCGGGCACCGGTCGTCCATTGGGGCATAGCAAGTAGCTGCTCGTTCATCGCGCCGCACCTCCTGTCTCGCCGCGGGCCGGTCGGGCCTCACCCCCCGGCCCCCTCTCCATCGCGGAGCGATAGAGAGGGGGTGACAGGCGGCAGCGAGACTAAGCGATTCTACCGGTATTGGAGGGATGCGGCGGGGAAGGGATTGGACCGACCTACCCCCCGGCCCCTTCCCTGGCAGGGAGGGGCCGGGGATGGTGCGGTTGTGGATAGGTGGGGTTAGCGCTTGGTGTATTGGGGTGCCTTGCGGGCACGCTTGAGGCCGTACTTCTTGCGCTCTTTGACCCGTGAATCACGGGTCAGCAGCCCGGCCTGACGGAGCGGGCGGCGGTGCTCGGGGTCTGCGACAAGCAGCGCGCGGGCAATGCCGTGCCGCACGGCGCCGGCCTGGCCGCTGATGCCGCCACCGAGGACCTTGGCG
>JAJDZR010000211.1 GCA_022824545.1 Chloroflexota bacterium | reverse complement strand
TCCGTGCGGTGCGGTCCTTTGCCCAAAATACTCGGCTCGTCGGTGAACAGCGCGATGATCGTTGTGCCGAAGAACTCCCGCAGGTGCTCGTAGTATTGGTCGTGCGTCAGGGCTAGGAAACGCGCCACCGCCGCCGGGTTGAGGATGTCCGCCGCCGCCGGCGCCGTCGCATGACCGGACTCCTCCTCGGCCAGCACCCCGCGGATGATCCCACCGCTGTGTGTCTGCCACACGCTCATCGCCTGCCAGCGCCCCGCCGGCACCGCAATCCGCACGATGTCGTGCGGCAACGTATCCAGCACCCGCACCGAGTCCGCGTCAATGCTCCCGTCGTCACGCACCCGGCCCAGCACCGTGCAGACGTGGCGGTCGAGCAGGGCACGGCCCGTGTTCGGCCGCCAGTAGCCGCAGAACGGCCCCTCTACCTCGCGCTCCCACAAGGAGATGCACTGGCTGGCATACTGCGGGTTCTCCGCTACGACTGCACCGTTGGCCGCGCCGGACGGATAGGAGCCTTCGTCGTAGAGGATGATCTTCATCCCCAAGCGAGCCGCCTCCGCGACGACCAGCCGCAGCAGGCGAAAGTACTCGTCCGTGAGGTAGCCCACGCGCCGCGAAAGCCCGAGCCGCGGATGTGGCGCCACGCCCCCGAATCCGGCCTCGTAGAAGGCGTGGAGTTGCTCCAGCAGTACCTCTTCCTCCAGGTCGTCGTTCCAAAACCAGAGCGGGATCAGACCAAATTCGCGCGGCGGATCGGCAAAGGTGACATGCGCTTGACGGAGACTCATATTCCCTCCCCGCAGACCTCTACAAAGGCCGTCATTGCGGCTTGCGCCGCACCACACCTGGCACTATCCGTGCGGCTTTGGCCCGTCAGGGGGTGAGGCCGCTCCCCTCCTCACCCCATTGACCAAGGGCGTGTATTATAATCCTCGCGCCATTGACCGCTTAACATCGCTAGTCCCCCATAGAGCTAGGGAACGGGCCGCGCCTCTACCGGCGCACGGCTCCATCAGAGAACGTGAGGTGACGAATGCTCAAGGTGCTATTCCTCGGCGGTCGTGATCAAGGTCAGTTGGGCAAGCTACGGCAGCAGTATCCTGGCGTCACGTTTGCCGGCGCCGCCACGGAGGAGGACGAGCTACGCGAGATTGTGGACGCCGACGCCGCCATCGGCTGGCCCACCAGCGCCCACATCCTCGCCGGCCGCAAGCTCCAATGGATTCACGCCGGCAGCGCCGGTATTGACTGGATTTCCCAGGTCCCGGAGCTGGTCCACAGCGATATTGTCCTCACCAACGGTCGCGGCTCCTACGGCAACGCCATCGCCGACCACGCCTTTGCCATGATCCTCGCCTTCACCCGGCAGCTACGCGCCTTCACGGAGGATCAGCAAGCCAAAGTGTGGTCGGGGCGTAACCATGCGGCGAATATGCTGGAGCTGAGTGACGCCACGCTCGGCATCGTGGGCCTCGGCAACATCGGCGGCGAGATCGCCCGGCGCGGCGCCGGCTTCCGCATGAGAGTCGTGGCGGTGGACCTCAACCCGGCCGCCCAAGCGCCCGGCGTCGAGCAGGTGTGGGGACTGGACCGCCTTGACGATCTCATGCAAATCAGCGACTACCTTGCCGTCAGCGTCCCCCGCACGCCCCAGACTATCGGGCTGATTGATGCCCGGCGCCTCGCGCTGATGAAGCCCACCGCCCACCTGATCGTCGTCTCGCGTGGCCGCATCGTCGAAGAGCAGGCGCTCATTGCGGCACTCCAGGAAGGACGGCTGGCCGGCGCCGGCCTCGACGTGACCGCCACCGAGCCGCTACCCACGGACAGCCCGCTCTGGGACCTCCCCAACGTCATCCTCACGCCGCACATCTCCGGCGCCTCCGTGCAGACCCGCGAGCGGGGGCAGAAGCTCCTCCACGAAAACCTGCGCCGGTTCATCGCCGGCGAAGACCTGCTCAACATCTGCGACAAAGAAGCCGGCTTCTGAGATCGTCAGTGTGTACCCACCGGCTACCAACTGGCAGCCGAAAGCTGACGGCTGATAGCTGACAGCTAACTGCTATCTACGAAAGGAGCGTGCCTCACCATGCGACGCAACCCTGCACTCGCCAAGCTAAACGCCGGTGGAATGACCAGCGGCATCAGCGTCGGCTTGGACTCCCCCGACCTCGCCGAGATGGCCGCCCACGCTGGCTTTGACTATGTGTGGCTGGAGTGGCAGCACGGGCAGTTCTCGGAGCACACGCTGAACAACGCCATCGCCCGTTTTCTGCCGGTGGACACCGCTCCCATCGTGCGCGTGAAGAGCCACGAGCCGGGCGCGATCAACCACGTGCTGGACATGGGCGCAATGGGTGTCATCGTGCCGATGGTCGAAACCGCCGCCGAGGCCCGGGCCATCGCCCACGTGACCTACTATCCACCGCTCGGCCGGCGCTCTACCGGCGGCACGCGCCTCTCCCTATTGGGTGACGACTACACGGAGCGAGCCAATGACGAGATGCTGCTCGTGGTGATGGTCGAAACCGAGTCGGCGATCAACAACGTCACCGAGATCATGGAGGTGCCGGGCGTGGACGTGGTACTGATCGGCCCCGGTGACCTCATGCTCGATGTCGAGGCGCAGGGCAAGGGTGCCGACCACCACGAGCATCTGGTGCAGCAGGTCCTCACCGCCTCTAAGCAGACTGGCGTCGCCGCCGGGTTCGTCTGCCCCAGCCTCGAAATCGCCGATGAGCGGGTCGCGCAAGGCTTCCGGTTCGTCAGCTGCGGCTCGGACTCCGGCGTACTACGCGCCGGTTTCCAGTGCATCCTCCAACATACTCGCACCTGGTAGGCAAGCATCACCTGTCCTCGCCTTGACAGAGCAAGCAGAGCGGGATACCGTATTGTTAACCCCCGCATGTAGTCGGTAACGCTCATGCGGGGACATTCGCAGAGAGAAAGGCCGTACCATATGGCCACCGTAGAAGATGTCGAGGGCTACCTCATCCAAATGGATCAGCCCTTCGAGGAGCTAGACGAAGGGCTGTGGGTCATCCACGACGAGTACGACCACATAGACAACATTGTCATTTCCTACGCCGACCCGCTGGTCATCTTCCGCGTGAAGCTCATGGAGCTTCCCGAAGGAGACAACACGGAACTGTTCCGCCTGCTACTGCAATACAACACCACGGAGCTGCTGCACGGGGCGTATGGCCTCGAAGGGAGCAACATCGTCGTCACCGACACCCGCGAAGCCGTGAACATGGACTTCAACGAGTTTCAGGCGTCCGTCGACTCTCTCGCCCTCGCCATTGCCGAGCACTATCCGAAGCTGTCGGGCTTCCGGACTGCCGCCAGCTAGCCGGTCTTCGGTCACGTAAGGAGCAAGAACATGTCAATCTTCCAGCGCATCTCCACCGTGTTTCGGGCCAACGTCAACGACATGATCTCCCAGGCGGAAGACCCGGAGAAAATGCTCAATCAACTGATTGAGGATATGCGCGGACAGTATGGCAAGGCCAGAGAGCAGGTCGCCGCCGCGATGGCCGACGAGCGCCGCTTGCACCAGCAGCTTACTGCCGAGCAGCGGCAGGCTGCGGAGTGGGAGCAGAAGGCCATGCGGGCCGTGATGGCCAGCCGGGACGATCTCGCCGCCCAAGCCCTGCAGCGCCACACCGAGCACACCGAAGCGGTCACCGGTTACCAGGAACAGTGGGAGGCGCAGAAGGCTTCCGTAGACCAGCTCAAGGAATCGCTCCGCCGCCTCCAGAGCAAGATTGACGAGGCCCAGCGCAAGAAGAACCTCCTGATCGCTCGCGCCAAGCGGGCGGAAGCGCAGAAGAAGATCGCGCAGGCGATGGGCGGCATCTCGGACAGCGGCGCCTTCGACACGTTCGACCGCATGGCCACCAAAGTGGATCAGATCGAAGCGACGGCAGAAGCCAGCACCCAGCTTCAGGCAGAAATGGAAGGAACCGACCTCGAGGCGGAGATCAAGTCTCTGGATTCTCCGTCCGATGACGCCGCGCTCCTCGCCCTCAAGCAGAAGATGGGCATGCTCCCCAAGCCCGCCGCTGCCGATACGCCCCGGCTCACCGACGACACTCCCTCCACGCGCTAACCCGAACCGCGCCTCACCCTCCGGACCTCTGGATGGCGGCTGCCGCCGCAATGATGGTTGGCGTGTTCACGCCCGGTGGTAGCCTCGACGAGGCCATAGTGTGTCCGGCGTAAGCCGGAATCCAAAGGAGGTCATTAAAATGAGACAGCCCTAAGAAACCTCTCGGCTTCTCAGGGCCTGTCCCTCGACCGACGATCCTCGGCCGCCCCCGCTAGCTAGGCGGGCGCGCACAGCACACCGAGTATCCTCGTCCCCGGCACACTCACGCTGCTTCGTGCTGCCGGATCGGTCTGCCGGCCTCACCACCTGCTCTCGCACTCCCGCCGAGCAGTCACCTGCCCACCGGGAGCCGCTACTGAAGTAGCGGGGTGGCTCGCTAGCTCCACCGCCCTCCACGTGCCTCCCATTTAGAAAGACACGCCGGAAGTGGTGTGACTACTATCATACGCCGCAGCCACCACCGGCGCAAGCCGCGTCCGGGCACGAATAACCCCGCATCAGGCCGATCTCAGCATCTCATACCCAGGCCGCCATTCCACTCACGCAGAATCCCGACTATTTTCCACCCGCCGCCTCGCCGCCAAGCGGTAACACCGTCCCCCTGCACAGCGGGGGGACCATAGGGGGGCCGGTATCCCGCCGCCAGGACACGTACACGCTAGAATAGCCAACCGCAGCAACGCAGTTGGGAGGCTCCCATGCAATACGTCATGTTCACCAAGCATCTCCAAGAACTATCCGTGCCGGACGCGGGCCGCGCCATCAAGGAGCTAGGATTCGACGGCGTCGAGCTGACCACCCGGCCGGGCGGTCACATCCTGCCCGAAGAGGTCGAGTCCACCTTACCCGCAGCCGTCGAGCAGCTACAGGCACTCGGCCTGACCGTGCCGGCGCTGGTGGTGGAGATACACAACCGCCGCACACCTTACGCCGACGCAGTCTGCCGCACCGCCGGCGCGCTCGGCGCCACGCTCCTACGCACCAGCAGCTGGCGCTACCTCGGCCTCGGGTCGGCTCGCCCGCAGCTCGCCACCGCCCGCGCCGAGTGCAAAGAGCTGGAGGACTTAGGGCGCGAGTACGGCGTGCGCTTCTGCATCCACGCCCACTCCGGCAGCTACCTCAGCGGTCAGGGCGCGCTCCTGGCACAGATTCTCGACGGCCGCGACCCACGCTATGTCGGCGTGTCCCTCGATATGGGCCACCTCACCGTCGAGGGCGGCATCCACGGCTGGCGCATCAGCATGGACCTCCTGCGCGACTACATCGGCATCCTGGCCGTCAAGAGCTTCGGCTGGTTCCGCACCCAGGACCCGGCGACCGGCCAGCACTCCTGGCGCGCCACGCTCGTCCCCCTGGAAGAGGGCCTCACGCAGTGGACGGAGGTCTTCAAGATTCTCGACGCCATCGGCTGGGACGGCCTCGTTTCGCTCCACAGCGAATATAACGACATGACCGTGCCTGTCCGCTTGGCGCAGACGGCCCGCGACTTCACCCACATTCGCGCCAGCGCCGCAGCCGCCGGGGAGTGAGGGGCCGGCCCCCCTGTGGTCCCCCCGCTGCGGCGGGGGGACGTGACATTCCCTCCACCGTCGCAACGGGGGAGGGTTAGGGTGGGGGCCAAGCCGCCCTTTCCCCCGCCCGCCGCTACTGGTCAATCACCGATCCGTCCACGTCCAGCCGCGTCTCCACCTCGCGCGGCGTGAAGGGACACCGCTCGACCGCGTCCGGTTTCAGCTCGACGCCGATCCCCGGTCGGTCCGACAGCACCAGGTAGCCGTGACCGTCGTGCTCCGCAATGCCGGTCACTAAATCGCTCTTCGGCGGCCGGTCCTCCCCGGTCGGATACTCTTGCAGCCCGAAGTTCGGGATGCAGGCCGCGATTTGCAGACACGCCGCCGTGCTCACCGGACTGAGCGGGTTATGCGGCACCACCTTCACGTGCTGGGCCTCCGCCAACGCCGCAACCTTCTTCGCCCCGGAGATGCCGCCTACCATGCACACGTCCGGCCGCACGTACTGCACCGAGTTCCGCTGGAGCGCCATCTGGAACTCCCACAGCGACGTGAACCGCTCGCCGGTGGCGATGGGAATGTTGATCTTTTGCGCCACGTACTCCATTTCGTCGAAGTTGTCCGGCGTCACCGGGTCCTCGAAGAAGTACGGGTGAAACTCCTCGATCCCCCGCCCCAGCTGCACCGCCTCCGTCGGCGTCATCCGCCGGTGAATCTCGATACACAGATCAACGTCGTTCCCCACCGCGGCGCGATACTGCCGCACGGCGTCAATGGCGTCGGCGATCTTGTCCGCGTGCGTCTTGAAGTACGCCTCATCGCGCACCGAATCGAGAAACGGCGTCAGATGCCCGACCGCCGTAAACCCTTGCCGCTTGGCATCCGCCACGCCGGCCACCAGCTCCTCCCGCGTAGACCCGAACACGTGATAGTAGACCCGTGCCCGGTCCCGCACCTTCCCGCCCAACAACTGGTAGACCGGCACCTCGAAATGCTTGCCCGCGATGTCCCACAACGCAATGTCAATGGCGCTCAACGCCCCCATGATCGCCGAGCCGCGGAAGTGGCTGAATCGATACATATACTGCCAGTGATGCTCGATCAGCAGCGGGTCCTTCCCGATCAAGTACCGACCGTACTTCTGCACGGCGGCCTCCGACGCTTCCAGATAGCCCCACGCCCCGGACTCGCCCAAGCCCGTGATCCCCGCATCGGTATGCACCTGCACCAGCAGATAGCGGTCCAGCAACAGCGGTTCGACTTTCGTGATCTTCAAGTGGCCCTCCTACTTCTCCACGCAGTAGCGTTGCGGAGACATGGTACCACCGGCCGCACCGCGCGTGGCCGCGCCAGCCTCCCCTCCCCTGGAGCTTGCTCCGGGGGAGGGCTAGGGAGGGGGCCATGAGCCACCCGCCACCATCTCCTCCCCTCGATTTGACACCGGCCTCCTATTTACAGTATCGTGAGCGCGGCCGGAGTGATCGGCTTGTTGTCGTGCCGCGCCAGAGTGGCCCGGTACACAGGCTCGAAACCACCGACGGGGAGGTGATCGCGGATCAAACGGGGGCATAAACGCCGTTACACCCGCACTCGGGCGTGTTCCATGCGCCTCACCCGCAGCCTGCGTTCCATAGCCTGTTCTGGAACCGGGCCACGAGTGGTCAGCGCAGACTTGTAACTCTAGGGAGGTAGGAAACGTGACACAAGCAACACGGAGACGTTATCTCGGCGGCGCCGGTGCCGTGCTTGGCGGCGTGGTCGCAGCCGCCTGCGGCGAGGCAGAAGTCCGGTACGTCGAGCGCGTGGTCGAGAAGCCCGTGATCCAGGAGAAGGTGGTCACGGTCGAAAAGCCCGTGGTCCAGGAGACCGTCCGCACGGTCACCGTCGAGAAGCCGGTGATCGTCGAGAAGGAAGTTGAGAAGATCGTCACCGTCGAGAAGCCGGTGGTGGTCGAGAAGGTCGTCGAGAAGGTCGTCGAGGTCGCGGCGCCGACAAAGGGCATCGTCAAGGTCCTGATGGACACCGACTGGGCCAGGGGTACTCGCGGCGAAGTGACTGCCAGGGCCGCCGAGGCCTTCAACGACCAGTTTGCGGGTCGCATCCTGCTCGACGTCCGGCTGGACATCGGCCAGGGCAACGGCGCCGAGAAGCAGCGTGCCCTGATCGCCACCGGCGAGCTTGGCTCGGTGCTGCTCACCGTCAGCTGGCAGATCCCCAACTGGACCGAGAACGGTCTGTTCAACGTGGACATCCAGCCGTACTTCCGGCAGCTCAACATTGACATTGACAAGATGCTCTTCCTCGAGGAGCACCTCAAGTACAAGAACCGGATCGGCGGCCTGCCGATGCAGTTCAACGGCTTCGACTGGGTCTACAACAAGAGCCGCTTCGACGAGAACGGCGTGGACTACCCGACCGACGAGTGGACCTGGGACGACTTCATTGACGCCGCCACGCGACTGACCAATCCCGAGAAGGACCAGTGGGGCGCCCGCAACGTCGGCGAGCATTCCCTCTGGATGCCCATGGTCTTCGCCAATGGTGGTGAGTTCTGGGACGAGACCAACGGCAAGTCCGTCCTCGACAGCCCCGAGGCCGCCGAAGCGTTGGAGATGAACCTCGACATGGTCAACAAGCACCAGGTCGCTGCTCCGCGCGCGGTACACAGCGAGAAGCGCCTGAGCTTCTTCAATGGCAACTACGCCATGCAGATGGCCAACTCCCCCGGCGGCAACTGGAACTGGCGTCCGGAAGCAGTCGGCGGCAAGTTCGAGTGGGATGTCTTCCACATGCCCCTCTTCAAGCGCACCGGCCTCCGTGCCACCCAGCTCAACGAGCAGCCCTACTACGTCACCAAGTTCCACGAGCGCGACGACAACATCGTGGAGTCCATTCAGGTCGTCGCCTTCCACGCCGGACCGATCACGCAGGGCTTTATCGCCGACGTTGGCGGCGCAACACCGGCCTGGAAGAGCATCCTCGACAGCAACCGGTTCATGCCCCCGCCGCAGACCCGGCAAGTCATCCTCGACAGCTTCCAGTGGCGTGAAGGCATGAAGCCGCACCTCTTCTGGTACGAGTGGTGGATTGCCGTCAACCCGCCGTACCGTGAAGGCCTGGAAGGCCAGGTCCCGGCCCTCACCGCCATCCGCAAGATGGTGGACGACGGCAACGCGGCCATCGAGAAGGCGCGCGCCGCCTTCAAGCCGGCCTAGTAGTCACAGCCCGCTCTCGGGCCATCCGTGCCCAGGACTCGTCCCCGGTGGCAGAATATCTGCCACCGGGGACTTCGCTTTCCAGGGATACCCACGCGCCTCACCCCGTCATTCCCGCTTTGGCAGGAATCCATCCCCCTCTCCC
>JAJDZR010000009.1 GCA_022824545.1 Chloroflexota bacterium | reverse complement strand
GGCCCCCTCTCCACCATGTGGAGAGGGGGTGTAGCGCTCGGACCGGGGCTAATGCATGGCCCTAGACGGCGGCTTTCGTTGCAATGATCGGCGCTTGGGCGCGATGAATCGCGCCCCTACATGAAGAGCCTAGCCCCCTGTGGTCCCCCCGCTGCGGCGGGGGGACGGGGTTGTGACTGCACCAAGTAGCGTGTCGTCACTCTGCACTGACCACTGGCCACTACTCACTGGTCTCTGGCTGAGTTGGGGCCTGGACGATCATGGTGGTGGCGATGGCGGCGGGGCCGCCGTTCGAGTAGATGTGGACTTCGCCGGCGTAACGCTCGCCGACGTGTAGCCCCGTGGCGTTGGCGATTAGCTCGAACGAGGCATCATCACCGTCGAAGCGGCGGTGACTGGCCGAGAGCCAACGTCCGGAGACGGCGATGCTGCCGTTGAGGCGGCCGGAACCGGCGTTGCGCGGCCGAATGGTCCGTGTTTTGACCTGTCCCGGCGCGGCGGTGCCGAAATCTATGGTCGCGGGGATGCCGGCGATGACGGGCTGCACCGGCTCGGCTACGCCTACGGAGACGCGCACCACGCGGTCACCGCCGTTGAGCGTCGAGACGACGAGGTTGCCCCAATAGTCGTTGCCGGCCTGGAGGTGCGTGGTATCCACGGAGACGAGCACCAGGGTCGAGCTACTGATGAACGAATGGCGGTTGACGGTGAGCCAGGCGCGGTTGCTGGTGATCTCTCCAAAGAGCGTGCGGCCGCCGGCGTTGCTAATGCGGAGCGCCAGCTGGCGGCGCTGGCCGGCAGACACCAACCCGAAGTCGAGACTGCTCGGGGATACGACGAGGAGAGGATCAGTCCGGCGCTGGCCGGCGGTGGGGCCATTATCCGGCGCCGCGCCACCGTCACTCGGTGGTGGCTGTGCTGCGGAGCGGGTGCCCGACGCCGGTGACTTGGCCCGCTGGCGGCGCGTGCTGCGCTTGGTGGTACCGGTAGTGCGGGAGCGCAGCGAGCGGTCATACTCGCGGCGGTTCTCGGTATTGGAAAGCACCTCGTAGGCGCGTCGCAGGCGCTTGAACTCCGCTCCGGCTTCCTCCATCAGTTGGGAGCGCAGTGGCTCATCGTAGTTCTCGTACTTATCCGGGTGGAAGATGTGGGAGCGGAGGCGGAACGCGGCCCGCACGGCTGCCTTGGAGGCGTTGCGTTTGACGTTGAGCACGTCGTAATGGGTCGGAGCCATGCTCACACCAGAGAGCGGGCACGCCAGCAACCGCGTTGCGTGTATTGCTAGAAGGCCTCGTATAGCGGCCGAGGCCTAACCTCGCCATTGTACGGAGGACAGAAAGCTGCCGGCAACCTTGGGCGCACTGGCGCATAATATTGACAATTTGATGAGGGAGTGGGCTGGCCCCCACCCTCGCCCTCCCCCGTCCCGACGGGGGAGGGAACCGGCACCCGCCCCGACGGAGAGGAGGGCCGGGCTGGGGAAGGGGGGTGCCCCACTCCCTGATTAAGTGGGCAACTCGCATCGGGGAAGGAGAGTCGGTGCAGCGACCGGGGACTATCAGTAGGCCCGGCTTCCGCCGGAATGACGAACGCCTGGACGCGATTCGTTGCGTCCCTACGGGAAAAACCTACCCTTGTCAGCCTATGGTCCCCCGTCCCGACGGGGGACGGTCGCTTCCCTCCCCTGGTAGCTCAATCCGGGGGAGGGTGAGGGAGGGAGCCAGCCCATCACCGACCCGAGTCAGGCGCCTAACTCGCGGCGGCGGCTTGCGCTACCTCTTGGGCAGCGAATTCCTCGACCATGCGCCGCGCTTCGTCATCGCTGTGCTGGACCGGTGGGGACTTCATGAAGTAGGACGAGGGGCCTTCGAGGGCACCGGCCAAGCCGCGGTCCAGCCCCAGCTTGCAGCAGCGCACGGCGTCAATGACCACGCCGGCCGAGTTGGGCGAATCCCAGACTTCCAGCTTCAGTTCAATGTTGAGCGGCACGTCGCCGAACGCGCGGCCCTCCAGGCGCACGTAGGCCCACTTGCGGTCGGTGAGCCAGGGCACGTAGTCGCTGGGTCCGATGTAGACGTTGTCGTCGCCGATGTCGTAGTCGAGCTGCGAGGTCACGGAGTTCGTCTTGGAGATTTTCTTGGCGTCGAGCCGCGAGCGCTCCAGCATGTTGTAGAAGTCCATGTTTCCGCCGACGTTGAGCTGCGAGGTGCGTTCCAAGCGCACGCCGCGCTCGCGGAATAGCCGGGCGAGGGCGCGGTGGACGATGGTCGCGCCGACCTGGCTCTTGATGTCGTCGCCGATGACGGGCAGGCCGCGCTGGCGGAAGCGCTCCTGCCAGTAGTCTTCGCGGGCGATGAATTGCGGTACGCAGTTCACGAAACCGCAGCCGGCGTTGAGCACCTGCTCGACGTACCACTTGGTGGCCTGCTCGCTGCCGACTGGCAGGTAGCTCACCACCACGTCGGTGCCGCTGTCCTTGAGGATGCGGACCACGTCGTCGGTCGGTCCGGCGGCTTTCGTGATCTTCTGGGCGCCGTATTGGCCGATCCCGTCGTGGGTCATGCCGCGCTGCACCTTGACGCCTAGCGGGGGCACATCGGCCAGCTTGATGGTGTTGTTCGGCTCGGTGGCGATGGCTTCGCTCAAGTCCAGGCCGACCTTGCGGCTATCAATGTCGAAAGCGGCGGAAAACTCGATGTCGCGGATGTGGTAGCCGCCGAGATTGACATGCATCAGGCCGGGGACAAAGCTGTCGTCGGGGGCGTCGCGGTAGTACTGGACACCTTGGATGAGCGACGAGGCGCAATTGCCGACTCCGACGAGCGCTACCCGTACCTTGCCGTTTTCGCGCTTGGCCATACTGGGTTCTCCTTGTCGTTGTTCTAGCTCGTGGACACGCTGCTCTAACAGTCGGACGCGCCGTTGCCGCGCGCGCGCTGCCGCCGGGCCGCCACGCTTGGCCGCGGCCGCCGTGCGGTGCGCGGCGCAGTAGCGCAGCGGGCGGTCGCTCCGGCGATAGCGGGTCTTGAGCGGCGTCCCGCAGATGACGCAGTGCAACTGTTCGCGGGTCATGATGGTAATAGTATAGCGTCATGGCCTACGCTGTGTCCAGCGAACAGCGCAGAATATTACGACATGGCGTGCGGTGTGTGCTGAGGAGGTGGATTGGCGGACCCACCCCCTGGCCCCCTGCCTAAAGGGAAGGGGAATGGTGTGGATTGCGGCGCAAGCCGCAATGACGAGGCGGGTGGAATGGCGGGTGGCAGAGTGGCTACTCGCCACCGATCATGGCTGGTGGGGTGCCACGTACACGGTCGGCGGCCACCTGCAACCGCTCGGCCGCGAACCAGCCGATCACGGCGGGTAGGAGCCGGTGCTCCGCGGCGAGGATGCGGGCGGCGAGGGTGTCGGTTGTGTCGTCGTCCAGGACCGGGACGGCTGCTTGGGCAATGATGGGGCCGGCGTCCACGTCTTCGGTGACGACGTGGACGGTGCAGCCGGTGATCTTGACCCCGGCGGCGAGCGCGTCGGCCTGTGGCTTGGGAGCCATTCCACCCGCAAAGGCGGGTAGCAGCGAGGGGTGGATGTTAATGATGCGATCGCGATAGGCTGCCACAACGGAGCGATGAAGAATCGCGCCGTAACCGGCGTTGACCACCAGTTGTACGTTGTGTGCTCGTAGGGTGAGGAGAATAGCTTGGTCGCGGGCCCGACGCGACGGGAAATCCCGGCGCTCGTGGACCGCCGTCGGGATACCATGCTGCTCGGCGCGGGCGAGGGCCAGGACACCCGACCGGTTGCTGACGACGACGGCTACCCGGGCGGCTAACGTGCCGCGATCTATCGCATCAAGGATGGCCTGCAAGTTCGAGCCGCGGCCGCTGACCAGCACGCCCACGGCGAGCGGCGAGGGTTGCGCCTCGGTGTCCGTTCGAGCGTCGCGTTCAGCCGGCATTGCTCTCACTCGTGCAGATGATACCGCCGTCCGCGCCCACGACGCGCACCACCGCCGAACCTGCACTGGCATGTATCTCGCCGATGGGAACGGCAGCGGGCACCGCCGCCTGTGCCGCGTCCACGTCGTCTGCGGGGCACACGGCTACGTAGCCCACGCCCATGTTGAAAACGTGGCACATCTCCGCGAGCGACACGTCGCCGGCCTGTTGGATGAGGGGGAAGATGGGCGGGACGGGCCACGAGCCGAAGCGCAGGTCCGCCCTGGTGTGCGGAGGCAGCACGCGGACGATGTTGTCGCGCAGGCCGCCGCCGGTGATGTGGGCCATGCCCTTGATGGCGATGACTTGATCGAGCCGCTCGATGTCGTCGAGGTAGCTGCGGTGCGGCTCGAGGAGCGCATCGCCGATGGTCCGTCCCGACGATGTTTCTGCCAGTGGTTCGCCCCACGTTTCCGGCGGTAGCAGCCGGCGGGCCAAGGAGTAGCCGTTGGTGTGTAGGCCGGACGACGGCAGGCCCAGGAGGACATCGCCGGGGGCAATGGCCGCGCCGTCAACGATGCGGTCGTGCTCGACGACGCCGACGATACAGCCGACGAGGTCGTAGTCACCCTCGGCGTACATGTCCGGTAGCTCGGCCGTTTCGCCGCCGATCAGGGCTACTCGGTTGGCGCGGCAGGCCGCAGCCAAGCCGGTGACAATAGCTTCGATGGTCGGAGGGTCGAGACGGCTGGTGCCGATGTAGTCGAGGAAGAAGAGTGGTCGCGCGCGCCCGCAGAGGATGTCGTTGACGCAGTGGTTCACGATGTCGTGGCCGACGGTATCGTGTCGCCGGAGACCGATGGCAACGCGGACCTTGGTGCCGACGCTGTCAACGCTGCTCACCAGGACCGGTCGGTCGCCGCGCGGGGCAGTATAGAGGCCGCCGAAGCCGCCAATATCGCCGACGACCTGCGGGCCGAACGTGGAGCGGATGGCGCCCTTGATGCGGCCATAGGTCTCTTCCCACGCGGCAATATCCACGCCGGCCGCGGCGTAGGTGGCGGGTGGGTCCGGACCTACCCCCTGGCCCCCTCCCTGAAGGGAGGGGGAGTCGGTGCGGTGCCCGGTGGGTGGAGGCGATTGGGATGGGTCAGTTGGGGCAGTCATGTTGCTTGCCGGTGGGAGCGGGTGTCCGGGTTAGCTGGCCGTCAAGACTTCCGCTATCCGGGCGCCCATGAGGCGGCTGGTGGCCCTTGGCGCATGATCCGGGCTACCCGGCTCGGTTAGTGAAAACGGGTTAGCGTCGAGCGGGTTCTGCCGGGAGGGAGCGGCGGGGGTGTGGCCAGGGCACCCACAAGGGGTGCCCCTACAGCTTGGCCTGTACCTACTCCAGTCGGGGCGCGTCGTTGGGCACGAGGTGGTTGAAGATATCCCAGCCTGGGTAGCGGGACTGATTGCCCAGCGCCTCCTCGATTCGCAGCAGTTGGTTGAACTTGGCGACGCGGTCGGTGCGGGCCGGCGCGCCGGTCTTGATCTGGCCGGCGTCGGTGGCGACGGCGAGGTCGGCGATGGTCACGTCTTCCGTCTCGCCGCTGCGGTGGGAGATGACCGTGGCCCACGCGGCGCGCCGGGCGAGACTGATCGTGTGCAGCGTCTCGGTGAGCGTGCCGATCTGGTTGAGCTTAATCAGGATGGAGTTGGCGGCCCGGCACTCGATGGCACGGTCCAGCCGTTCGGGGTTGGTCACGAGCAAGTCATCGCCGACGAGCTGCACGCGGTCGCCGAGCCGCCGTTGCAGGAGCACCCAGCCGTCCCAATCGTCCTCGGCGAGGCCGTCCTCGATGGACTTGATGGGATAGCGAGTGGTCCAATCGGCCCAGAACTCGACCATTTCGGCGCTCGACAGCACGCGGCCCTCGCGGGTGAGGTGATACCGGCCGTCGCGGTATAGCTCGGTCGCCGCCGGGTCCAGCGCCAAGACGACGTCGCGGCCGGCTGCGAATCCGGCGCGGTGGATAGCCGTTAGAATGACCTCGATGGCCGTCTCGTTCGTGGGAAGGCTGGGCGCAAAGCCCCCTTCATCGCCGACGTTGGTGTTATCGCCGCGCTCATGCAGGACGGACCGCAGGGCATGATAGACCTCAGCTGCCCAGCGCAGCCCCTCGCTGAAGCTGAGTGCGCCAACCGGCATGACCATGAACTCTTGGAAGTCGGTACTGTCGGCCGCGTGCTGCCCGCCGTTGAGGATGTTGCACATCGGCACGGGCAGGCTGCCGGCCGGTGGACGGTCAGTAGTCGTCGTGCCTCTCTCCGCTGATTGCTGACCGCTGATCGCTAACCACTCGTAGAGCGGCAGCCGGCGGGCGGCGGCCGCGGCTTTTGCGACGGCCAATGACACCGCCAAGATGGCGTTCGCGCCGAGCCGCTCCTTGTTCGGTGTGCCGTCGAGCGCGATCAGGGCCTCGTCAATGGCGGTCTGTGCTAACGCATCCTGGCCGCGGATATGCGTGGCTATTTCTGTGTGGACATGGGCCACGGCTTGCTGCACACCGCGGCCGCCATAGCGCGTGGGATCACCGTCGCGCAGCTCGACGGCCTCGTGCTGGCCGGTCGAGGCGCCGGAGGGCGCGGCCGCGCGGCCGTGCGAGCCGTCCGCCAGCACTACCTCGGCCTCGACGGTCGGGTTGCCGCGGGAATCCAAGATTTCGCGGGCATGGACGCTCTCGATGGCGGTTGCTGCACTCACTGCTTCTATTCCTGTCTACCGCTCCGGTCAACCTCAGTCGGCGCCTATACTACTATGACTATGCCGCGGCTGCCGGCCATCACCCCTTGGCTTGGCCGGTGGGCAGCGGCAGGTGGGAGGTGCAGCGCAACGGTGCCGGGGTCAGCGAGACGGCAGTTCGGTCGCACGTCGGCGGACTATGCCACGAGCATGGTCCATGCCACTGGCATGGACCTCCGCCTATTGACGGATGCGGCCGCGCCGACGCCCGGTGCAACGGCGCTGGACGTGGGGACGGGCGCGGGCCACACGGCGCTGGCGCTGGCGCCGCACGTCCGGCTCGTGCTGGCGCTCGACATTACGCCGGAGATGCTGGCCGAGGCGCGGCGCCTGGGCGCTGCAAACGGCGTTGCCAATCTGCGGTTGGTCGAGGGGACGGTGGAGGCGCTGCCGGTGCTGCCCCGCAGTTGCGACATTGTGACCTGTCGCGTCGCGGCGCATCATTTCCGCGCTGCCGACCAGGCCATCGTGGAAATGGCACGTGTGCTGCGGCCTGGCGGGCGGCTGGTGCTCGTGGATAACTACGCGCCGGATCGGCCGGAGCTGGACGAGTTCATCAACCGGCTGGAGGTGCTGCGCGATCCGTCGCACGTGCGCGAGCATACGCTGGCGCAGTGGCAGGGCTTCATGGCGGCGGCCGGGCTGCGCGTCGAGATCAGGGCGCTCGACTGTATTCGGCTCGATTTTGCCGACTGGGTGCGCCGCTCGCAGACGCCGCCGGACGCGGTACAACGACTGCGGGAGATGTTGTTGTCGGCACCGCCGGAGGCCGTCCGCACGTTCGGCATTTCGGTCGAGCCGCAACTGGCGTTCTCGCTCTTGCGGTTCATTGCAGTGGGCTATGCGGCCTCATAGGGTTAGGATGTGGGCAGGTTGACGACGCATGGCGGAGCTATCGCAGGAGGAATTGGCGCAGGCGCTCGCCGAGCGGCGGCGGCAGTGGGAGGCGTTCAACGCTTGGGAGGCCGAATCGTCAGCGAAGGCCGACCTCTTGGCGAGCGTCGAAGACCGCATCGCCTGGTATGGCGCCGCGCATGAGTTTGCGGCGCGTTACGGTGGCTTGGCGGCAGTGTCGGAGGGGCACCGGCGCGATTTGATCGAATGGGTTCGGGTTTCACGCAAGGCATGGCGCAATCTACGTCTCGAAGCGGCGCTCGCGGGAGTAGCGCGGCAGTGTGTCTCCTTGACGTGCCGGTAGAGCGAGCGTTAGAGTCTGGGCGGCTTCAGTATAGATTCTGTGTGAATACTCTTCGGAAGGAGCGACGACGATGGCATTCGAGGTGAAGGACCTGCTCTGGGCAAAGGATGCGCTGCGTGGTATCTCGGAGAAGACCATTGAGACCCACCACGACAAGCTCTACGCCGGTTATGTCAACAAGCGCAACGAGATCGAATCGTTGCTGCCGGGCGTAGATCGCTCGGCGGCCAACCAGGCTTACAGCGCCTACCGCGCGCTGAAGCTGGAAGAAACGTTCAGCGCCGACGGCGCCATCTTGCACGAGCTGTATTTCGACATTCTCGGTGGTCCGGGTGGCGCGCCGACGGGATCGCTGGCCGACAAGATCAATGCGGACTTCGGCTCGTTCGAGGCGTTTGTCGAGGACTTGACGGCGTGTGGCATGGCGGCGCGGGGCTGGGCGGTCACGGCCTACGATCCGTCGGACGGGAAGCTGCACAACTTCCTGTGCGACGTACACAATCAGGGCGGTGTGTGGGGCACGGTGCCGCTGATGGCGCTGGATACCTACGAGCACGCCTACTTCATGGACTATGGCTCCGACCGGCCGGCCTATATCCAGGCCTTCTTCGACAACGTGAACTGGGACAAGGTGCAGGAGAACTTCGACAGCGTGTAAGCGCCGACGCACCATGGGTCGCGCGGTCCACGTGACGGGCCGGCGCGTATCCCGATCCGCAAAACCGCGACCGGGTGGCTCATTTGCTACCCGGTTGTTGCTTTTGTGGAGGTGGGGCGAGAGGTGGGCCTCACCCCCTGGCCCCCTCTCCACATGGTGGAGAGGGGGTGTAGCGCTCGGACCGGGGCCGATGCATGGCCCTGGACGGCGGCTGGGCGCGGTGAATCACGCCCCTACAAAAAACCTACCCTTGTCAGCCCCCCGCTGCGCGGGGAGACGGGCGCAACATGTTGCGCCCCTACAGTTTTAACCCGTGCCTACGCCCCGGTCGGCAGCGGGAATGACAGGGAGTGTCCACAGCGCCTAGAATATGGGCCATGACTGATCCTGCTGCACGGTATTCCGCGCTCTTTGCCCGCCGGGCTGCGAAGCCGGTGGCGGCGCTGTTTCGGGCCGGGGCGGCCTCGTCCCAGGACGTTATTCCGCTGACCTATGGCTTCCCGGACCCTGGCTCGTTTCCGTATGACGACTTGGTCGCGGCGAGCGGGCGGGTGCTCGACAACGGGGGCGATACGGCCCTGCAATATGGGCCAATCGCGGGCGATGAGCGCTTTCGTGACCACGTCGTCGAGCGGTTGCAGGGAGATGGCCTGGAGGTGTCGGCCGACAACATCATCGTGACGAGCGGCGGGTCGCAGGGTATCCAGTTGGTCACCGAACTGGTCGTTGACCCTGGCGATGCCGTCATCGTCGAGGCGCCGTCGTTTATCGGCGCCCTGCAAACGTTCCGTAACGCCGGGGCGGAGCTACATGAGGTGCCGCTGGACGACCAGGGGATGCGGACCGACAAGCTGGCAGAGGTGCTGGCCAAGCTCAACGCGGCCGGCAAGCGGCCGAAGCTGATCTACACGATCCCGACGTTCCACAACCCGGCCGGCGTCTCGATGCCGCTGGCGCGTCGTCACGAGCTGATCGAGCTGTCCCGCCGGTACGGAGTGCTGGTGCTGGAGGACGATGCGTATAGCGAATTGCGCTTCGATGGGGAGCGGGCGCCGTTCCTGTACGAGCTGGAGCCGGAGGGGCTGGTCATTCAGGTGCGGACGTACTCCAAGATTCTCGCGGCCGGCTTGCGGCTGGGCTATCTCGTTGCGCCCGCAGCGTTGGTCCCGCGGCTTCTGCCGCTGAAGGTTGATGTGGGCGCCAGCCCCTTTCTGTCGCGGTTGGCCGTGGAGTTCGCCGCCGACGGCCGCCTGGCGATGCACATCGAGCGGCTGCGGGGTCTCTACCGCGAGCGGCGCGATGCCATGCTCGCGGCGCTGGACGAATACGCGCCGCCGCCGACCACCTGGACGCGGCCGGAGGGCGGGTTCTTCGTGTGGCTGCGCTTGCCGGCGGGTCTCGATGCAGGCGAGCTACTGCCGCGTGCCGAGCAGGCCGGCGTCTCGTTCATCCCTGGCACGGCGAACTTCACGCACGGCGACGGATCGCGCTATCTGCGCCTCGCCTTCAGCTTTCTGCCGCCGGACCGGCTCACCGCCGGGATCGAGCGGCTGGGCCGGGCGATCCAAGCGGCGCTGGCCGGGGACTGAGCCGTGCTGGCAGCGGCCGCCGCCATCTGCGGCGACGCGCACGTGCTGGATGGCGCAGTCGCAGCGAGGGAGTACGGGTCCGGCCGCTGGGGACGGTCGCTGCTGGTGGCGCGGCCGGCGAGCGTTGAAGAGGTGCAGGCGCTGGTCCGGCACGCTGCCGGCGAGCGGGTGCCCGTTGTGGCGTGGGGCAGCGGCTTGCGGCAGGACTGGGGACCGCCGCAGCCAGTGCCGCAATCGGCTTGTGTCATTGATCTCCGTCGTCTTACCCAACCGCAGGACGTACACGCGGACAACCTGACGGCAACGGTCGGGACGGGCATACCGCTGGCCGATCTCGATGCGCTGTTGGCCGCGGAAGGCCTCTGCTGGCCGGTGGAGCGCCTTGATGGCGGCACATCAACGGTCGGTGGGACGGTGGCTACCGCAGCGGCGGGACCTTCGCGGCGCGCTATCGGGCCGACGGCGCGTTGGGTGCTGGGCGCCGAGGTGGTTAACGCGCAGGGCGAGGTGGTGCGTGCCGGCGGCCAAACGGTCAAGAACGTGGCCGGATATGACCTCACTCGGCTGCTGGTCGGGTCGTGGGGGACGCTGGGGCTGTTCACCAGCGTCACGCTGCGCCTGGCGGCTCGCCCGGCGGTGACACGCTCACTGCTGCTGACGTTTGGCGGGCCTTCCGCCGTGGCCGGGGCGGCGGCGGCGCTGGCGGACCATCCGCTCGGCGCCGCGGCGGTCGAGCTGCTCGATGCGGCCACGCTGGCCGGATGCGCCCCGGCACTGTGCCACCCTACGGAGGCAGAGCCGGAGAGTGCGGCGCCGACATGGGCGTTGTTGGTGCGCGCCGAGGGTCACGAGGAGCGCGTTGCCGGGCTGGAGCGGGCGGGCGGCGAGATCGCCCGGCGGCATGGTGGCACTAGCCATGTGCTTGACGACGATGCCGCCGCGCTGGTTTGGCGAACGCGGAGCGAGGCCTGGCGGCCGTGTGGGGCCAGCGTGGTACGCGGCACGTGGACTCTCCCACCCGGCGGCCTGGCCGCGGCGCTCACGATGCTGCCGCAGGTGCTCCCGGCGAGCGACCTCGTCGAGTGCCGGATCGGCGGCCATGCCGGCGACGGGATATTGCACGTCGTCTTGCAGCCGCGCGGCGAGCACGACCAGCAGGGGTTCGTGCCAGCGGCCGGGCGCTGCATCGGCGCACTGCGCGCTGCGGCGGCGGCCTTGGGTGGCTCGTGGCGGACGGAGTTTGCACCGGACGAGGTATGGTCGCGGGCCGGGGCCGATCCACTGGTAGCGCGGCAACGCCTCTTCGACCGCTTCCGTGCTGCTGCCGACCCCGAGGGTATCTTCAGCCCGGCTATCGAGTGAGCCACAGGGCACACAATGCACACAATTTTCGGGATGGTCCTCACCCCCGGCCCCCTGACAGACCGAGGCCGCACGGATAGGGCCAGGTGTGGTGCGGCTTTGGCCCGTCACCTCTCCATCGCGGAACGATAGAGAGGGGGAGTAGATTCCCGCGCAAGCGGGAATGACGGGGGGCAAGGCGCGATGAATCGCGCCCCTACGCAAAAAACCTACGCTTGTCAGCCCCCCTATGGGTCCCCCCGCTGCGGTGGGGGGGACGGGGTTCGTGCCAAGCGCCGCGCTTCCTACTTGACAGGCGTAGCCGGCCGACGCATTATTAGAACTTGTGTTCAATACCGTCGCTGTGCCAAATGGCGAGTGCCGCCGGGCTTGTAGCTGGCCTGGAACCGTTCTGTCTGTACGTCGGTGGCGGGACGATAGGCTCCGGCTCTCGCCGAGACGACAGGAGAGTTGTATCTTGGCGCGCTTGCCCCGGAGTGGGTGCCGCATTTTGACAAGGACCTCTCCGATAGTCAATATATGGGCTACTCACTTCCTTGAGACACAACATATAGTGTCTCGTGGGCAGCGGCAGCCAACATCTTGGTCCACATCGCAGCAAACATCATAGGAGGCGTCATCGTGGTCATTGCCGACTTGGTCCAGACGGGGCAGCAGACGAACGGAAGAAGCTCAACAGTTCGGAGTGAGGCGACACAGCTTGAAGGGGTGCGCGAGAAGGTTTTTCTCGACCGCTACGCCCTGAAGGACCGCGACGGTAAAGCAACTGAGACGGCGCCGGAGCAGATGTGGCGGCGCATCGCTAAGGGAATTGCCGCGGTCGAGTCGACCCCGGAGAAGCAGGCGTATTGGAGCGAGCGGTTCTACGAGGCCCTGAGCGGCTTCAAGTTCGTGCCGGGCGGCCGCATCCTGGCCGGCGCCGGCACCGGGACCGCCGTCACCTTCTACAACTGTTACGTCATCCCGTCGCCGGAGGACAGTCGGGGCGGCATTCTCGACAACCTGAAGGTGATGGTGGACATCATGGCGCGCGGTGGCGGCGTCGGGATCAACCTCTCCTCGCTGCGGCCGCGCGGCTCCTACATCAAGACGGTCAACGGCACCTCGTCGGGGCCGATCTCCTGGGCCGAGTTGTATTCGGTGGCGACGAAGGACGTGATCCAGCAGGGCGGCTCGCGGCGGGGGGCGCTCATGCTCATGCTGAACGACGACCACCCCGACATTGAGGAGTTCATCACCGTCAAGAAGGACCTCCAACGCATCAACGGGGCCAACCTATCGGTCTGTGTCTCGGACGACTTCATGGCGGCGGTGAAGCAGGACCAGCCGTGGCAGCTGAAGTGGCAGGGCGAGGTCAAGAAGGAACTCCCGGCCCGCGAGCTATGGGAGTTGATCTGCGAGGCGGCGTGGGCGTCGGGCGAGCCGGGGATGGTGTTCATTGACCGCTACAACAAGGTCTCGAACACCTGGTACTACGAAGATATTATCTGCGTCAATCCATGCGGTGAACAGGGCCTGCCGGCGTGGGGGGTGTGCAATCTGGGGGCGCTCAACGTCGCGGCGTTCGTGCGTGATGGCGAGATGGACTACGACGCGCTGGCGGAGCACGCCAAGGTCGCCATCCGCTTCCTCGACGACGTCGTGGACGCCAACGAGTATTTCATCCCGGAGAACGCCACGGCCCAACTGGGCACCCGGCGCACGGGCCTGGGCACGATGGGGCTGGCCGACGCGCTCATCAAGATGGAGCTGCGGTACGGGCACGAGGAATCGCTGCCGGTGATCGAGCGGGTCTACCGGACCATCCGCGACGCGGCCTACGAGTGCTCGGCGGACTTGGCCATCGAGAAGGGGCCGTTCCCCTCCTGGGACCGGGAGAAGTACGCGCAGGGTGTGTTCATCGAGCGGCTGCCGGCGGCGTTGCAAGAGCAGATTGCCGAGACCGGTACGCGCAACGCCGTGCTGCTGACGCAGGCGCCGACGGGCAGCACCAGCCTGCTCTCCGGGGTCAGTTCGGGGATCGAGCCGGTCTACGACTTCGCGTTCGTGCGCCGGGATCGGATCGGCGAGCACGTCATCTACCATCCGCTGCTCCAAGAGTGGAAGGAAGCGCATCCCGACGCGGAGACGCCGCCGTGGTTTGTGAGCGCGAACGATCTGACGCCGGAGGAACACGTGCGCGTGCAGGCGCTGGTGCAGCAATACACCGACTCCAGCATCAGCAAGACAGTCAACGCGCCGAACGCGCACACGATTGACGACGTGAAGACACTGTACACGCTGGCCTACGACTTGGGCTGCAAGGGCATCACGTACTTCCGCGACGGCTGCCGCGAGGGGGTGCTCTCCCACATCGAGGAGCCGGACACGCCAGCGGAGGAGCAGGAAACCGAGGCCGAGGCGGTGCAACTGGGCCTGAACGGCATGGAGTCGGCCTCGCAGGTCAAGCCGCGGCCGCGGGCGATGCACGGCGTCACCTATAGCAAGCGGACTCCATTGGGTACCGCGTTCGTGACGGTCAATCATAATGGCGACGAGCGGCCCTTCGAGGTGTTCACCCAGGTCGGCAAGGCCGGCTCCGATACGGCGGCCGATGCCGAGGCGATAGGGCGACTGATCTCGATCATCCTGCGCTTGCCGTCGCCGCTGAGTTCCGTCGGGCGCCTGCGTGAGGTGGTGGATCAGCTTTCGGGGATTGGCGGCGGCCGCTCGATGGGCCTCGGCCCGCAGCGGGTGCGCTCGCTGCCCGACGGTATCGCGCAGGTGCTGTCCGAATACTTGGCGGAGCGCGAGCCGGCCGAGGGTGACGCCGTGGTGGCGACGAACGGGGCGATGAGCGAGCAGGCGATGGCTGCCAACGGCCACCCGGCCGATGCCTTTACGCGCCCCGGCGACCTCTGTCCGCAGTGCGGCGTGGCTGCGCTGATCCACGAAGAGGGCTGCCAGAAGTGCTACTCCTGCGGCTACTCCGAGTGCTGATAGGCGGCCCTTGGTCCTCCTCACCCCCTGGCCCCCTCTCCATCGCCGAGCGATAGGCGATAGAGAGGGGGCGTCCGCCAGAGGGACGTTCTTTGTTGAGACAGCGGCAACATCGTTGCGCTATAATCAGTGTGTAGAATAGTCAGGGAGCAGCTATGTCAGGAAACACGCTGTACTACGGAGACAACCTGGAGGTGCTCCGTGAGCATGTACGCGATGAGTCGGTGGACCTCATCTATCTTGATCCGCCCTTCAAGAGCAACCAGGACTATAACGTGCTGTTCCGGGAGCAGGACGATTCTCGCTCGGTAGCCCAGATCAAAGCGTTCCAGGACACTTGGCAATGGGATCAAACTGCTGCCGCAGCCTATCGGGAGGTGGTAGAAGCCGGGGGGCGGGCCTCCCCGGTGATGCAAGCATTTCGCACCTTTCTTGGCCCGTCGGACATGCTGGCCTACTTGAGTATGATGGCGCCGCGGCTGCTGGAGCTGCACCGGGTCTTGAAACCGACCGGGAGCCTCTACCTCCACTGCGATCCGACCGCCAGCCACTATCTCAAGCTGCTGCTGGATGCCATCTTTGGCCCTACCAACTTCCGCAATGAGATTATTTGGGCCTATCGGACCGGTGGCGTGAGTA
>JAJDZR010000322.1 GCA_022824545.1 Chloroflexota bacterium | reverse complement strand
CGGTGAGCGATGGAGGGGAGGGGAGCGGCGATGCGAACCGACGCTACCGGGCCAGCGCTGGGGCAAGCACCGGAGAACCGGTGGCGGGCCGAGGACGCCGCCGGACTTGGCGAGCTTGGCTTGCTCGTCTATCGCTCCAATCTGCTGGGCCGCGATCCAACGCTGGTCAATGCCGGCGGGGGGAACACCTCGGCCAAGCTGACCGAAACCGACTTCCGCGGCCGTGAGACAGAGGTTCTGCGGGTCAAGGCGTCCGGCTTCGACCTCGCCACGATGGAGCGCGCGGGATTTGTCGGCCTGCGCCTCGACGACATACTCCCGCTCCGGTCACGGGCGGCGATGACCGATGCGGAGATGGCGGCTTATCTCGCCCACACCATCACCGCACCGGAAGCGCCTAGGCCGTCTATCGAAACGCTGCTCCATGCCTTCACTCGCCAGCGGCACATTGACCACACGCACCCCGACGTGGGGTTGGCGTTCTGTACCACCGCCGGCGGCGAGGCGCTGGCGCGCCGGGTCTTCGGGCCGGCGATGGTCTGGGTGCCGTACCGGCGCCCCGGCTTTGCGCTCGCCAAGCAGGTGGCGGCGCTGGTCAACGCTGATGAGCGCCTGCGCGTGGCGTTTCTCGGCCACCACGGCGTGGTGACTTGGGGTGAAACGGCCCACGACTGTTACCGGAGCACCATCGCGGTGCTGGGCCGCTGTGCCGAGGCGGTGCAGGCTGCTGCGCGCGGGAAGAGGGTGTTCGGGCCGGTCGTGCAGCCGCCGTTGCCACCAGATCGCCGGCGGGTGGTCGCGGCGGCGGTCGCGCCGACGTTGCGAGGGGCCGGCGGGGCCGGGCAGCGCATGATCGTCCACTTCGACGATTCGCCGGAGGTGCTTCAGTTTCTAGCCGGGCAGGAGGCCCGCGACCTCGCGGCCCGGGGGACGGCGTGTCCGGACCACATCATCCGTACCAAGGCCACCGCGCTGTGGGTCGAGTGGGAGGCCAGGACGGGTGACCTGGCAGCGCTGAAGACGGCAATCCGCGCTGGCACGGCCACCTACGCCGAACGCTCCCGAGCTTATCCCCAAGCGCCTCAGTCACTGGGCGACCCGGAAGATGATCCGCAGCCGCGGATCGTGCTCGTGCCCGGCGTTGGGTTGTTCGCTACCGGCGGGGACAAACGGGCGGCCAGGGTGGCGGCCGACACCTACCGCCGCGCCATTGCGGTCATGGGCGGCGCGACGGCGCTCGGCGAGTTCGTGCCCCTGTCGGAGCGAGACGCTTACGACATCGAGTATTGGCCCTTGGAGCGGTACAAGCTGTCGCTGGCGCCACCGCCGGCCGCGCTCTCCGGGCAGGTGGCGCTCGTGACGGGTGCGGCCAGCGGTATCGGACGGGCGACCGCCAACCGCCTGGCTCGGGCCGGCGCGCACGTGGTGGTCGCCGACATCAATGCCGCCGGGGTGTTGGACGTCACAGAGGCCATCAATGACGCATACGGCGAGGGCCGGGCGCTGGCCGTGCCGACCGACGTAACGGATGAGGCGCTGGTGCGCCGCGTCTTCCGCGAGGCCGCGGTGGCGTTCGGTGGCGTGGATATTGTGGTCAGCAACGCCGGGCTGTTGAGCGTGGGAGCCATCGCAGACACGGCGCTTGCAGAGTGGCACCGGCTCCATGACGTGCTCGCGACGGGCTATTTTCTGGTGGCACGCGCAGCCTTCCGCTTGTGGTACGAGCAGGGGACGGGTGGCAGCCTCATCTTCGTGGCCTCGAAAAACGCGCTGGCGGCCGGCACGGAGATCGCCGCCTATAGCGCAGCCAAGGCCGCCGAACTGCACCTAGCACGCTGCCTAGCGGAGGAAGGTGGTCCGCACGGCATCCGCGTCAATTGCGTGTGTCCGGACGCAGTGATCGAGGGATCGGAGCTGTGGTCGGCGTCGCGGCGCCGGGAGCGGGCGCGGACCTACGGCATCGCACCGGAGGAGTTGGAGGCGTATTACCGCGACCGGACCGCGCTCAAGGTGAACATTACGCCCGACGACGTGGCGGAGGCGATTCTGTTTTTTGCGTCGGCTCAAAGCGCCAAGACAACGGGTGCTGTGCTGACGGTGGACGGTGGTATTCGCGCCGCCTACGTGCGCTAACGTCCGCCGGTGGTGGCCGCTTGACGGGGGCCGTAGACTATGCTACAGTCACAGATACACGGTGACTGCGCGCATGGGTAGTTATCCGTGCTCCCCAACGCACACCAGCGATAGCCAGCTTATTCCCACATCACTTTGGGTCCGATTCTCGACGCACGGACCGATCCTACGACACCGTTCAGGCGAGAGAACTGTCTCGAGTAGGGTGCATTGTTCGCTACCGATACCGTCCGGTTGTGTCCGAGAAGTATGGGGGTTGGCGCGCTCCGCCCACCTGAAAAGTGCGCTACCTCCTTGCTATGAGACACGAGCAAGGCCAGGAGAGCATCCATGCCGAGTGTCGTGCAGCGACATCCGGTAGGCATAAAGCCTCGTTGACATCATAGTTGTGTCGTAGCGACCGACGTTGGTCATGGTCCTGTCCTGTCCGGGCTGATCGCAAGTGAGCTTCCTGCCTGTGCCGGCGTGCTACCGACGAGGCGCCTGCGGCAGCGGCCGGCGCACACGCTCCAGATTCCCGCTTGCGCGGGAAGGACGGGGTCGGGGTGTATGTCATCGCAACGACCGGGGCATATCAATAGCGCCTAGTCCAGCCAACCGAAGCGCGCAGCGGATCACTACCAACGCCGAGAGTCTCGCCCAGGAGTGCAACAGTGCAATACGCTGAACTGGAAACCCGAACCATCACCGAATTGCGGGGCATGGCACGCGATATGGCGCTGCCTGGGCATTCCACGCTGAAGAAGCAGGAACTGATCTTCCGGCTGCTGCAAGCGCAGACCGAACGGCAGGGGCACCTCTTCAGCACCGGCGTCCTGGAGATCATGGACGAGGGCTACGGTATGCTGCGGCAAGGCAAGAGCTGGCTACCGGGGCAGGAGGATATTTACGTCTCGCAGACCCAAATCCGGCGCTTCGGCTTGCGGACGGGCGATCAGGTCACCGGCCAGATCCGCCCGCCGAAGGACAGCGAGAAGTTCTATGGCCTGCTGCGGATCGAAGCAGTCAATAGCCAAGCGCCGGAGGAAGCCAAGCTGCGGCGGCGCTTCGACAGCCTGACGGCGATCTTCCCGAACAAGCTGTTCGACCTGGAGCTAGGCGCGGAGGCAACGACCCGCGAACTGAAGCAGCACAATATGTCCAATCGGGTCATCAATCTGGTGGCACCGATTGGCCGCGGGCAGCGGGGGCTGATTGTGTCGCCGCCGAAGGCGGGTAAGACGTTGCTGCTGAAGGGGATTGCTCAGGGCATCACGACCAACTGCCCGGAAGCGCACGTGATGGTCGCGTTGATCGGCGAGCGGCCGGAGGAAGTGACCGACTGGGAACGGACGGTTAACGCGGAGGTCATCAGCTCGACGTTCGACGAGCCGCCCGACAACCATACGCGCGTCGCCGAGATGTGCCTGGAGCGGGCCAAGCGGCTCGTCGAGGTGGGTCAGGACGTGGTGATCCTGCTGGATAGCATCACGCGGCTGACGCGGGCCTATAACTTGGCGGTGCCGGCGAGCGGGCGCACGCTCTCCGGCGGCGTGGACCCGGCGGCGCTCTACCCGTCCAAGGGCTTCTACGGAGCCGGGCGGAACATTGACGAGGGCGGCAGTCTCACTTTGCTTGCCACCTGCCTGGTGAACACGGAGAGTCGCATGGATGACGTCATCTATGAGGAGTTCAAGGGCACCGGCAACATGGAACTGATCCTCGACCGGCGGCTGGCGGACCGCCGCGTGTTCCCGGCCATTGACATTGCCCGCTCCGGCACCCGGCGCGAAGAGCTGCTACTGGACGACCAGACGCTCCGTAGCGTCATCACGATCCGCAGGATGCTCAACGCGATGGGCGGCAGCGATGCGGTGGAGGCGATGCTGGCGCAGATGAGCAAGGCGGCCACCAACCGCGAGTTCTTGACTACCATTGGTAAGGAAGTCGGCTGAGTCAGTGGCCTGTGGTCAGTGGCCTGAGTCCCGTGCCCTGCTGACCACGGGACTCCCCCCCAGTCCCCTCCCTGACCCTCCCCCGGAGCAAGCTCCAGGGGAGGGAAGAGACTACTCCCTACGGCGGGTCATCCCCTAACACACCGCGCTTTGTTACTATCTCGCCATGTCTCCGGACTCGTCGGTGGGGGTGATTACCTACGATGGTCCCGGCGCGGCGCCGGTGCTGCGGAGCGTGCCGCGGCCGGCGGTGCCGCCGCGCGGCGCTCTGATCCGCATCAATGCCTGCGGTGTGTGCGGCACCGACCTGCATATCCTGCGCGGGCACTGGCCGGGTGAACTGCCATGGCCGTTCACGCTCGGACACGAGCTGGCCGGTGTGATCGAAGAGATCGGTCCGGAACTGACCAGCGACTACATGGGACAGCCGTTGGAGGTCGGCACGCCGGTGATGCTGCCACCGCTGATGGCATGTGGCCGCTGTTACTACTGCTTGCACTACCCGACGCGCGCGAATCGGTGCCGCAACCCGACGTACTACGGGCGCAAGATCGGCTTTGCGCGGCCGCCGCATCTGTGGGGTGGGTGGGCCGAGATGGTCTACATTGATCTCGACGCTTTGCCGGCCACTAAAGTGTTCCGCCTTCCCGCCGACATGTCCATGCTCGTAGGTAGCCTGGTGGAGCCGTTCAGCTCCGTGACGCGCGCGCTCAATCGCGCCAGCGCGCTGGGTATAGAAGGCTTCCAGCCCGGCGCGACGGTCGTGATCCAGGGGTCGGGGCCTATCGGCGTGCTGGCGGTCGTGGCTGCGCGGCAGCGGGGGGCCGGGAAGGTGGTGGTGGTAGGCGCCCCGGAGGTACCGCGCCTGGCGCTGTGCCGCGCCTATGGCGCCGATGCCACGATCTCCCTGGAGGCGCATCCGACGCCGGAGGCGCGGGTGGATGCGGTGCATCAGGTGGTTGGCGGGTTCGGCGCCGACGTGGTGCTGGACTGTAGCGGCAACCCCCTGGCCGGGCCGGAGGGGATCGAGATGCTCCGCGACGGGGGCACCTACGTGGAGATGGGGCAGTTCACCGACGCGGGGAGCCAGGACACGAACTGGCATCGGCTCTGTGTGAAGGAAGTTCAAGTGCTGGGGAGCTGGGCCTTTACGCCGGACGAGGTGGCGCAGGCCATCCAACTGCTGTACGCCGTCCAGGATGACTACGACTGGACCCAAATGCAGCGGACGTTTCCGCTGACGGAGGTCGGCGTGGCCGAGGCGGTGGAGAGCGCGCTGCGGATGGAGTGCGTCAAGGCGACCATCGTCCCGGCGCGCTGAGGCCGGCGAGGAAGGGGCAGACGCTGTGCAACCACGTGTCTTGCTGCTGGGTGATTCCATCTGTAGCTCGCCGGGGTACTCCTTCGGCTCCGGCGGGTATGCGCCGCTGGTGGCAGCGCGGCTGCGCGACCGGGGTATTGCCGTGAACTACTACCGCGCGTCCGGGTGGTCCACCCGGCACTTCCTGAAACTGCTCGCGGCCGGAGAGCTGCCTACGGGCGTGGACATTATCCACTTCAACGTGGGGCTGCATGACATCGCTCGCAAAGACGATGGGCATGCGTGCGCGGTGCCACTAGAGGAGTATTCAGGCAACCTGCGGGCCATTGTCGAGGAATTCCGAGCCGGGCTGCCGGTGGAGTTGGTGTGGGCTTTAACAACGCCGGTGCTCGATGATCGGCACCGGCGGGAGAAGCGCTTTATCCGGCGGGATGCGGACGTGCGGGACTACAACCGGGCGGCGGCCGCGGTGATGCGGGAGCTGCACGTAGCCGATCACGACCTCTATCAGGCGGTTATGCGAGCCGGCGTGCAGGAGGCCATCGGCCCGGACGGGGTGCATCCGACGGAGGCGGGGCGCGAACTGCTGGCGGCCGCGGTGAGCGAGCTGCTTGGGGAGATGCTCGGCGGGCGCTAGTGGCGGAGAGGGATTGACCTATCCCCCGGCCCCTTCCCCGGATGAAAGTTGCTACCTTGATAAGGTAGTGTTTTGGCCCCCTCCCTAACCCTCCCCCGGAGCAAGCTCCAGGGGAGGGAACCTGCTCCCTGCCCTTGCGGAGCGGGGGTAGTAGGGCTGGGAAAGGGGATGGTGCCTGGCCCTGGATTCCCTAGACTCACAAACGAAGTGCAACACCAGAGTAAGGTGTTGCCATGGGACAAGCATACACGCAGCTTGGTATTGAAGACCGGTGTGAATTGGCCCGTCTACACGCCCAGGGCTGCTCGCTCCGGCAA
>JAJDZR010000030.1 GCA_022824545.1 Chloroflexota bacterium | reverse complement strand
AGGAGGGCCTGCTTGTCGGTGGTGCTGAGGAAGTCTGCGTGGTCGCGGATTAGTGCTACGGCGGCCGGGTAATCCGAGCGGGGATTGGCCATCGGGATCGGGCCGCCGCTGTCGCTCTCCCACATACAGCGCTCCGGGCCGAAGGCGTCCACCACGCGGCGGATGAGCGGGAGGAGATCGAGGTAGGGCGGTTGCCCGGCGCCGAGGGCTTGGAATGGGCCGAGCTTCACAAGCACGCGCTTGTGCCGAGCCAGCGCACACAGCGCCCGGACCTCCGTTTCGGGGAAGAGGCCGTCCTTGATGCTGATGCCGCAGACGTGATCAATAATGACCGGCGTCTCCGGAAAGCAGCGACACATGCGGTCCAACTCCGGGATATCGTCCACGCCCATCAGGAAGCTCAACGCGAGGTTGTGCGCGGCGCCGGCGGCAAACATGCGCTCGTAGCCGGGGTGGTCGAGCCAACGCGGACCGTCGCCGAGGGGCGGCCTGGCCCGGTGCCCACGCACGCGGAACGCATAGATGCCGCGGGCGGCCAGCGCGACCATCGCCTTGTCGGGGTCGGGGAGCCGCACGTCGCTCACCGCCGAGACCATGCCCGTGCCGACGAACGTGTGCGGGTCCTGAGCGATGAGGTCCACGATGTAGCTGTGGTCCAGGCCGTACCAGGTCATCTGAACGAGGTTCATCCGCACGGGGCCGACGGCGCGACTATACCGCGCGTGGTGCTCGGGCGTGAACGAGGGGAGCCAGAGATCGGACCGGTCGAATCCTGGCGTGAGCGGGTAACGGTCGGTGTCGGCGCTCCAGACGTGGACGTGCGCGTCTACGATTCGGTCGTCCGGCTCGGTGCTCATGCGCTGCGGGCCTCGGCCGTAAGTTCCCGGCGGTAGGTGGCGCTGGCGGCATTCAGGGCGGCCAGCGCAGCGGCCGGGAGCGCGAGGCGGGTGCCGGTGAGGTGCTCGTCCACGTGGGCGGGACTTTCGGCGCCGCCGAGCACGCTGGTCACTTCGGGGTAGGTCAGTACCCAGGCCACGCACACGGCGGCGCGGCTCACCCGCAGGCCGGAGGCTACCTCGTCGAGCACCGGCACCAGTCTTGCGAGGGGGCTGCCCGGCTCGACGGGGCGTCCCGGCGCGAGGTGGCCGGCATCGAGCGGGCTGTAGGTGAGCAGCCCCAGGCCAGCGGACCGCACGACTGGGAACAGCTCGCGCTCAAGCTGCTGCACGCGATGCTGCCCGGTGTCCGAGAGCGATTCGCCGGCGATGGTGAAGTATTCTTCGAGGCCGGCGATGGGGGCATGGCCCGATCGCGCAGACAGGGCGACGAATTCGCGGACCTGCGCTGCGGAGTGGTTGGAGGCGCCCCAATACCTGATCTTGCCGCTCTGCACCAGTGCGTCCATCGCGCCGACGATTTCCTCGGCCGGTGTTTCGGTATCCGGCTGGTGGAGCAAGTAGAGATCAAGGTAATCCGTACCGAGCCGACGGAGGCTGTCTTCCACCTGCCGGGAGAGGAAATCGCGCGTGAATCGGGCAGGTTGCAAGTCGTCGCCGTCGTGTGCGAGAGGGAGGAACGGCGGGACTTTGGTACAGATGACGACGCGGTCGCGGTGGCCGCGGATGGCCTTGCCAAGTGCCTCCTCGGCGCCGCCCCAGCCGTAGGCGACCGCCGAGTCGAAGAAGTTGACGCCTTGCGCCAGGCAGTGTCGTAGGACCTGCTGACCGCGTGGCTCGTCACGGATACGCGGGAAATTGCGAAAGGCGGTGCCTTGGCAGAGGCGCGAGACGTGGAGGTCGGTGGTTCCGAAACGCACCCGCGCCGCGCGCTGCTCGGCCGACGTTGGAGGGACAGGTACCTGAGTCATGGTGCTATGGGTAGACCGTCTCGCCGGTCTTGTGGGCGTTGATGAATGACCAGTCGAGTGGGACTCCTAGTCCCGGTCCTTGGGGCACCTCTACGCAGCCATGCTCGTCTACCGAGTCAAGCTCGTGGAGCCATTTGCGCTCGGCGTAGATAGGTGCTCTGGTGTGCGGCACTTTCGGATGAACGCCTCCGGACTCGAGGTAGTGGGTATTGCGGATGGCGGCCATGCAATGTCGGTGTGCCAGGCTGCCACCATGTAGCTCGACATCCAGCCCATGGGCTTCGGCGAGCGCCGCCAGCTTCATCACCCCGGTGATGCCCCCGTCTGCGCCGGCGCTGGCGCGCACATAGTCGGCAGCCCCGGCGTAGATCATGTCCGCTTTCGCTTCCAAGCCCCGGATATGCTCGCCCATCAACAGCGGAGTCTTGATGAAATCCCTCAACTTGCGGTGCGCGAACATTGACAGTCCACCGCCGCGAAAGGCGTCTTCCAGCCAAAAGAACCGGGCCTCGTCGCAGGCCCGTCCCACCCTCAGCACGTCATCGAAGGTGGCATACGCGCCAGCCGGGTCGAGCATGAGGTCCATGGTATCGCCCACGGCGCGCCGCATGGCCAGGACCGTCGCGACCTCGCGCTCAATCGGACCCTCAACCCACGGATGGCTCTTGAAGGCCCGATAGCCCAACTCTTGCTGGCAGTACAGGGCAAATTGGGCGTAGTCCTCGGGCCGGGTCAAGCCGCCGTTTTCATCACCGTGAAACGTGCTGGCGTAGACCGGCAGCTTGGTTCGCCAGCCGCCCAGAAGCTCGTAGATCGGGGCGTCGTACAGTTTCCCGGCAATATCCCACAGGGCAATGTCCACAGGACCAGGTGGGGCGTTGCCTCGTCCGCGCAACATGCGCTTGAGGTCATGCCAGATGGTGTCGCGCTCCAGCGCATTTTGGCCCAGGAGATATTCGGCCGTGGCCGCATCCACCGTCCCGGGTAACTCGGCGCGGACGCCGGCATCCGTTTCCACGGTCAGAATGTGATCGCCGGTAGCGCCGCGTCCTCCCGAAGACACGGTACTGCCGGGCTGATAGAGCATATCGAGCTTGGCGCGCCCGGCCATGGCGCGTCCGGGAATCCGGTAATCGAAGTGGGTCACGATGATGCGAGTGATCTTGACGAATCGTGGCATCCATGTCCTCACAAAATGGCGCCGGGCCGGGTAGCCCCGTTGGCCGCTAGGCCGAGTGGGCCAGCGCCCGGCCGGGGAGGGCGGTCGTCATCTCGCCGTTTTGCAGCACCGGCTGACCGGCGACGATCACGCAGTCCACGCCGGTGGAGTATTGGTTTGGCTCGGCGAACGTGGCGTGGTCGGCGATGGTGTGCGGATCGAAGATCGTGACGTCGGCAATGCGCCCGGCGGCCAGCAATCCGTGGTCGGTCAGATTGAGCCGCTGCGCGGGAGCGGAGGTCATCTTGCGGACGGCCTCTTCCAGTGTCAGAACGCCCTCATCGCGCACGTAGGTGCCGAGCACGCGGGGGAAGGTGCCGAAGAAGCGGGGGTGGGGCTTGCCGCGGAGCGAGGGTGAGCCGATGGTGACGGCGTCGCCGTCGGAGCCGATCATCCCCAACGGATGCTGCAAGAGGAGGCGCGTGTTGTCCTCGCTCAGATGGTGGTAGGTGGCGCTGGTGCGGTACTCCGTGAGTGTGAGAAAGGCCTCGAGGCCGTCAACGCCAAGCTCCGCGGCGACCTGCCCGACCGTGAGGCCCTCCCAGTGCTTGTGTTCGGGAGAGGCCACATCGGTCAAGAGGATGGATTCCCAATCCCAGGGCACATCCGGCCCGCCCCAGCCGGGCGCCATTTCGTCGTAGATCCGCTGGCGCGACACCGGGTCGCGCAGGCGAGCGAGTAGGCCATCTACGCCGCCTTCCTGGGACCAGCCGGGCATGAGCTGATCGGTGTGGGACATTCCGGCGAGGTAGGGATAGACATCGTAGGTGACGTCCACGCCGGCGGCGCTCTCTTGATCGAGGAGTTCCAGGATTTCGGGGACGAGGGGCCAATAGCGGCGAAACATCACGTTGTTGTGGGACATCTGCAGCGGGATACCAGCACGCCGGCCGATCTCCAACGTTTCGTGGCGGGCCTTGAGCTGCTGTCCGGAGTAGACGCGCATATGGGCGGCGTAATAGCCGCCGTAGTGGGCGGCGACTTCGCAGAGGGAGACCAACTCGTCGGTGTCGGCGTAGCCACTGGGCGCCAGGGTCAGTCCGGCGGAGAAGCCGAACGCGCCCTGCTCCATGGTCTCGGCCAAGAGCCGCTGCATGGTGGCCAACTCGTCGGGCGTGGGGGCGCGTTTGTCGTAGCCCATGGCGATGACCCGGATGGCGGCGTGTCCGGCCAGCGGCGCGACGTTGATCGCGGCGCCCTGGCTGTTGTAGCGGCGGCGGTAGCCTTCCAGGTCGTTCCAGTCCCAATCGAGTAGCTCGGCGCCGTGCATGATGCGCTGCGCCTTGGCCTCGGCGATGTCTTGGGGCCGCATGGGATACGGCGCATAGGAGCAGTTGCTGACCACCTCGGTCGTGACGCCCTGACGCACCTTGCTCTCGCCGCGCGGGTCGAGCAGCAAGCTGAACTCGGAGTGGGTGTGGATGTCAATGAAGCCGGGCGTGACGACAAGCCCGGTGGCATCCAGGGTTTGGGCCGCGGTCGCCGCGGAGAGATCTCCGACGGCGCTGATGCGGTCGCCGGATACCCCAACGTCGGCCTGCTGCCCCGGTTGACCGGAGCCGTCAACGACGGTTCCGCCACGGATGATGAGATCGAGTTCCATCGGTACATCTCCTTTGGTGGAAGCTGTTAGCTATTAGCCGTCGGCTATCGGCCCCCCTATGGTCCCCTGACAGGGGTGGGTTTTTCGTGGGGAGAGGCGGGCAGGGCAGACCTCACCCCCTGGGCCCCTCTCCACCATGTGGAGAGGGGGAGTAGCGCCCGGACCGGGGGCTACCCATGGCCCTGGATTCCCTAGACTCACAAACGAAGTGCAACACCAGAGTAAGGTGTTGCCATGGGACAAGCATACACGCAGCTTGGTATTGAAGACCGGTGTGAATTGGCCCGTCTACACGCCCAGGGCTGCTCGCTCCGGCAA
>JAJDZR010000200.1 GCA_022824545.1 Chloroflexota bacterium | reverse complement strand
TGGCCAGCGCGTGACGCTGGCGTAGCTCCGCTGGCAGGGCATGGAATGCACGCAGCAGCGCCGGCACGTTCTTGCGCGAATCGAAGCCACCGATATAGAAGATGAACGGCTGGTCCAGGCCGAACCGGCGCAGGATCGCCTGCCGTTGCGTGCCGGTGGCCATTGGCTGCATACCGGGAGCCGCCGCCAGCGGTACGACGTGGATGCGCTGCGCCGTGATGCCAAGCCGCCGCACAATATCGTCCGCGGTGGCCTGCGAATCGGCAATGATCTGTGCTGCCCGCCGGGCAGCCAGCGAGATGAGGGCGTTGTAGAGGCGCACGTGCGGACGGGTGACGTACTCCGGCAAGATCAAGGGGATGAGGTCGTGGATCGTGACGACGAGCGGCCGCGGCGCCCACAGCGGCGGCGCAAAGTACGGAACGTGCGCCACGTCGGCCGCGCGGCCGCACGCCGCTCGCAGCCAGGCCACCTGCTCCCACCAGACCTTGCGGAGATCGGCAGGAGTCAGCCAGCCCGGTAAGCCGACATATTGCGCGCGACGCGCGGCCAGCGGCGCCTCGGCTCGGTGCCCCGCCCGCGGCGCCGGCAGCAGCGGCACCACGTCGAGCGTCGGCGCTATCCTGGTGAGCGCCGGCAGCAGGTGGCGGACATACTGGCCACTGCCCGTGTACGGCTGCTGGAGGAACCAAGCGTTGACGGAGACGCGCATCTTTAGCTTTCAGCCACTAGCCCTCAGCTTTCAGCGTGTACCATGCCCACGTGCAGCAGCGCAGGAGGACTGACCACAGGGAAAGTCGGCGACGGCTCCCCTCGCCCATGTATGTTATGGGGTGGTAGTCACTGGTGGCTACCCAGGCCCAACGGATCGTATCCAGCATAGCCGTGGGCGAGCGGCGGCCAGCCTCCGCGCGGACTCCTCCTTCCCTCACAGAGAAGGGGCCGGATGATGAGTCAAAGCCGCATCACACCTGGTACTATCCGTGCGGCTTTGGCCTGTCAGCGGCTAGGTCCAATCCACAGGAGGTTGCGATGATTGACTTTCCGCGCTCGACGTTCACCTGGAAAGCGCACCCGCGGCAGCCGGATGCCTACTTCCGGTACGCCGGCGGGTTTGTGGGCCAACTGGGCCAGGTCTATCACGTCAGATTCAATATCGAAGCCGCGTGCGTGGTACGCGACGAGGCGAGCGGCCGCACCACGGACCTCTTCCTGGGCGCACCGTGCCGCACCGAGTACACGATTGCCTCCCGCAACCTGTTTCAGGTCCCGAGCGCAGAGTGGCGCATGGCCTTCAGCCGGAACACGCGGCTCAACATTGCGCGGCGACCGAGCAACGAGCAGGAGGCACTCTCCACCAAGCTACTCAGTGAAGCCTTCCAGGGACACGACATCACGCTCCGCTCCCATCGGGACGTCTCCGAGTTGACGGCGGCCTCCCAGGTCGTGGACGCTACCCTCGCCAATGACCTGCTGAACGCCCTGTCCACCTACCGTGACCCAGCGACCGGCCTGACGATTGCGGTCGAGTACCCTATCAACCTCATCAATATCAACGCAGCGGACGGCGAGTTCCAGGTATGCACCGGCCCCGTCTTGCTGCCCGATTTGAATACCTGGGACGGGCGTGAAGTCTCGCGCGTCTTCCTGGCGTCTGCGGCGTTCAGCCACTTCGACCACGTGGAGTTCATTCTGTGCCGGGAGGTAGCCGCGGCCGAGAGCGAGCGAAAATGGCTGGACCGGCCACGCGGCCGCGACCGCGATGAACTGCTGGACCCGGAAAACCGACCACCCGTGTACCCCAGCCCCCGGCCGCAGCCGACCGTGTTCAACGAAACGTGGGAGCTGGCAGCCGAAAACGTCGTGCTGCGCGCCGAGAATAGCTGAGGGAGGGGTGTAATTCATGGCGCTCCGGCCCCCACCCTCCCCCGTTGCGACATGGGAGGGAACATCCCGTCCCCCCGTCCCGACGGGGGGACCACAGGGGGGCCAGCCGCCTCTCTCCCTAGAGTGCCGCGAGCACGGCGGCGGCGGCTTGGGCCTGTTCCGAGTCGGGGTCGCGCTCGATAGCCCGGCGCAGGGCCAGGTGGGCACGCTCGTCTCCCTGCTCGGCCAATGCCAGCGCCTCGGCGAAGCCCTTTTCCGCGTAGCTCATATCCCGCGGGATGATCGGCATGTCCACGTCCTGCCAGTAGTATTGCAGGTCTGCCGATTTCCAGCCGGCATAGACCTCTTCCCAGGTGAGCGCGTGGAAGATGTTCAGGTGCGGCTGTAGCATATGCTCCGCTACCGGCAAGCCGCGCGCCTGATACCGGTTGTCGAGTGAGACGCGCAGCCGGTCGGCCGTCACGTTGGGCAGCGCCTGGTGCAGCAACAGACTGTGGAAGATCAAGCTATCGCCGATTTCGTAATTCGTCGTCGCCCACGGCCCGGCCTGCTGCTCGGTATCAACCGCTAGGCTGCCGGCGCCCAAAGAAAAGTGATGCTCCAAGACTGAGTTCTGCTTGTGGGAGCCGGGCACGACCGCGAGACCACCTAGCTCGATTGGACAGTCACCAACGGGCGTCCAGCAAGTATAGGTGTCGTATGCCCCCTGAAAATGCACGAAATCCTGGTGAGCCGGCGTTGTATGCTCCGTGTACTGCGGGAACCAGAGACGGGCAATCTTCTGGGGATGGGGCAGCACCGGCCCGCCGGTGATCTGCTCCATCTTCTCCAGTACCTCCGGCCAGTGCCCGGCCCGGTGAAACGACTCCAGTTTGTAGACCTCGTGGTACACGTCCGCGTAGGTCATGTCCCCCTCGGCGCAACGCTGTGACAGATCGGCGATGCCGTCGGCCAAGTCGGTGCCCGCTTGCAGCCACCCGCCGTCCCGGATCACCGCCAGCATCTCCAGGCGCAATTGTCTCAGCCGGTCCGGGTCTTGCAGATTCCTGAAGAAGAGATACCCATCCTCGGCGATCCGCCGCCGCAGCTCCTCAGCGTCGTCACTGGCGTCGTTCGAGACCCTGAATTCGGTCAGCTCCTCGACCATATCGCTCTCCCTCCGCATCCAGGTCACTGTCAGAGGCCGTCGGGACCATTCGCCGCACAGTATACAACCGCTACCCCGCTCCTGACTGACATAAGGATGGGCGCAGTATGCTCTAGCCCGATTCTCTGTGTGCTCTGTGTGCTCTGTGGCGAAAAAGCCCCGGCAGGGAGCCGGCTCACTCGCGCGCCGCCAACTGGAACGCATAAAGACGCGCACGGTCGAGCGTGAAACGCAGCCGGACTAGCTGACCGCGCCACCGGCTCAGGTCCGCGATTGCCGCGTCCACACTGTCACCCTCGAACGTCACCGGCTCCGGACCGAGCGGCTGTCCCGCCTCATCCATTAGCTCAATGCGAATGGCGCCGCCGCGCTCGGTCGCCGCACTGAGCCGTAGCTCGTCGCCGTCCACTCTGATGGGACGCGTGGTGAGGTCGCCGCGCACGTCGCGCGGCTCGGCATGGGCCACCCGATAGGGCTGGCATCGCGCAATAGCCGGCAGATACTTGGTCTGCTTGCCGTCCGCCCAATGCCCTTCCCACGTCGTGAAATAGGGCGCATCGGCATGATTGGGACGCTCCCGCCGGAGTTGCGCCAGGTCCGTCCACCGGGCCATAACCCCATACCCGTTATGCCGCGTGTTGATAGCGGTGTAGTGGTACCACCACTCCCCGCCGAATTCGCTGTACATATAGCGGTCGCGGATCATGCCACAGTTGTAAGTGCCCGGACCGCTGGCCTCGATCAGACTGCGCCGCTGCGCTGTGAACCGCTTGAAGTGCAGGAGGTCACGGGTCCAGATCAGCTCCGGCTCCTGCGTTTGCTCGATCCCCCAGTGGACGAGCACCGTGCCGAGGTAGAGGTTGCGCTGCGGAAAAGCCTGGTTGATCTTGTGCAGGCCCTTATCCAGGACCGGTCGCCCCGGCGCGTCGCCCAGCGTCCCAAACCGTTGCAGCAGTCCCATCGCGTAGAACTGCGTCCCTAGGCGGTCGTGGCCGTCCGGCGCCAGCACAAATTGCCGATGATACGTGATCCCGTCTTCGGTCCACATGACGGCCAAGTTCCGCAGACCGAGGTGCAAGTTGTCACAGGGAGCGCCGTGCGGCGGATAGGCCGGCGAGGCCGGCCGGAAATAGAAGTACAGCCGCGTGCGGCCCGAGTCGTTGCTAGGCCCTTCGACATGGCAGCGGATTGTTTCGCTCGTGTGCATCAGGTCCATGCCGACACCGAGATACAGGATCGGCTCTCCAGTCAACACGAGATACAGGTCACCGCGCTGCTCGAACGGCCAGAACTCCCCGCCCTGGGGGCGAAAGGCGTCATCGTCACCCGTAGGGTCCCGTCCCTCGATACTCTTGCATCTGAACGGAAAGTGCTGCTTGCCGGAAGCGACAAAGACGTTATCGAGGTTGACCGGACCGTCGCGCTCCGGGTCGTAGAAGCGGAACTCGGCGTGCTCGATGTCGTGTGCTTTCTCCCGCTCCACTGCGGAGGGATTGTCGCGGTCATCCTGCAGGATGTTGTTGTCCGTCGAGCCGTCGTAGTCCACCAGGCCGAGGATGGGCTTGCGCCACTGCTCGCCGTCGGCACTGATGAGCAGCATCTTGAGGTGCAGCCGCTCCTCGTGCGTGTCCTGGCGCTCGATCCGCCCTCCGCTGTTGCGATAGGTCGCTTCATACCGGTCGGCGCCGTCGTTCCAGGCCAGCGAGTCGATGGAGAGCATCTCCTCCTCGTGCTCCTGCGTGGGCGAGACCAGCGGCCGGTCAGGGTGCTTGTCCAGCGCGTCGGGGACGAACTGAATGTCGTTGAGCGCCTCGAAACAGTAGTCGTCCACCAGCACCTCGGGATAGCCGGCCAGCTCCAGCGCTGCCGGCGGCTCCAGCGCGGCGCACGCCTGCCTCCAGAACTTCCGCACGCAATACGGACCAACCGGTTGCCCGTCCACTAACGGGCGAACACGAATCCAATACTCGCCTGTGCCCAAGCCCTCAGTAGAGAAGGATTGCTCCTGGAGATCGTGGGTGAGCGCGTAGCTCCACGGACCAGCCAGCGGCGTACTGCCGCCCCGGTGCGTGACGTCAACCTCCACGTGGCACTTCGTGACGCGCCGGCGGCGGATGCCAAAGACGAACGACGCCGTGTCCTCGTCCTGGTACAGCGCCTGCCGCGGCGCGCACTCGATGATCTGCGGTCGTGCGTCAACCGAGATCACCATGCGGTCGGACGGGAAGAAGCTGTGCGGATCGAGGGTCAGTGAATCGGTAGCGATTACCCTCCCTTTGGCCGAAAGCTCCACGTCGAAGCGATATTCGCCCATCAGCCAGGCGCCTTCCCACATCCCCGGCTTCGCGTCGTACCGTCCCTCATCCACCAGGGGATACAGGATCGGGACATGCGCCTCCCCATCCCTCAACTCCACGTCTTCTACGGTCAACTCCTGGACGTACCCCTGCGGTTGGCGCACTTGCACCCGCGCAGTGAGGTCCGTTGCCTCCGCCGGACAGTCCAGGATCAGGGTCTTCCACCAGTAGTCGTTTTCGATCAGCCGCACGTCACCCTCACTCTCTTTCGTCGCCGACAGCAGTGCCTCTCGACACCTCCGATTGCCCGATCTACTCCATCCGCGCGGTCTTTGCTGCCTTGGCATCCTTGGCCACGCGGCAAACCGCGTCGAAGTCCTCGGTCCTGCTGGAGGGTTGCACGGACCCGTAGGCCGACTCCATGCTGAAGGGAGCCGACACTGGGCGCACTGCGCCGTCCGCCGTTCTAGCGGCGGCTGGAGGCCGGCGCAGCCTGGACTTGGATTGCGGCTTCCGCCGCGATGACGGACGGCCGCGGGAAGGGCGGGGAACGTTCATACAACCTAATACCGCCGCTCCATCATGCCGACGGGAACCTCGATAAGCATCGGCGCCTCCATGCCCAACGCCTCGCTCAGTGCCGTCCCCAGTTGTTCGGCGTCGTGCGCCCGCACGCCACGTACCCCGTACACCTTCGCTAGCTCCACGAAATCCGGATTGTGCAGTTGCGTGCCGAGTATGTGCCCGTCGAACTGCTTGATCTGAGCACGTAGCACGTTGCCGTATGCATTGTCGTTGAAGACGATGACGACGGCATTGATGCCGTATTGAACGGCCGACGCCAGCTCCTGCGAGTTGTAGAGGAAGCCACCGTCGCCCGATAGCGCCACGACCGCCCGCTCCGGTGCTGCCACCTTTGCGCCGAGCGCCAGCGGATAGGCGCTACCCAGCGTGCCGTAGGATGATGCCGTAAGGTATGTCCCCGGCGCATACACGGGATAGTAATTCCGGCTGTAGTAGCCCATCTGATTCATGCCCTGCACCAGAATGGCGTCGTCGGGCAGCACCGACCGGATAGCGGTCATCAACGAGTGCTGTGGCTCCAACTGCTCCTCGGGGGCAAATCGAGCGGCGTTCAGCGTCCGCACCGACGATGACACCGGCGCTGCACTACGTGCGCCAGGCGTTGCCACGACCAAGCGGTACAGTGCCTCCAAGGTGCGCCGCGCGTCCCCCACGATGCCGAACGTGTGGTGGCGCTGCCGCTCGATCTCCGCTGGGTCAATGTCAATGCGGATGACCTGCTGGGTATCGAGACGGTCCGCAAAACCGGTTCTGGTCCCGACGGCGAGAATCACGTCGCAGCCGGCGAGCCATTGCCGCAGCGGCTCGTAGCGCAACTCGGCCAGTCCCAGCGAAAGCGGATGCCGGTCCGAGATCGCCCCCTTGCCGTTCGGTGACGTGACCACCGGCGCCTGGAGATGCTCCGCCAGTCGTTGCAGCGCGGCCGAGGCTCCTGCCGAGATGGCACCCCCACCGGCCCAAATGACCGGCTGCCGCGCCGTGGCGAGGATGTGCGCGGTGCGCTCGATCTGCTCACCAGCGCCGCCGGGACGCTCATAGCTTTCCGGCGCTTCCAATTCGACCTCCGCCTCCGCGGCCAGCACCTCCGGCCCAATCTCAATCTCGACCGGTCGCCCCCGGCCGGTATGTAACTGGCGAAAAGCCTCGTGGACGACAGCCGGAATGTCGGCCGGGTGGCGCGCCCGCGCCGTCCACTTGGTGATCGGCCGCAGGAAGTGCCGCTGATCGTCTTCCGCGCCCTGCACGTCAGGCGTTACGGCGCCGCCCGCGCTGGGCGATCCTATCGGAAGTGTCGCGCTGGCAGCATCACCGGTCACGACTAGCAGGGGCGAGGAGACCGCATAGGCGGTGGCCATGCCCGCCGCAGCATTGAGCAGCCCCGGCCCCGGCACGACCATCGCTGTGGCGACCCGGCCGCTGACGCGAGCGTAGCCGTCGGCCATGTAAGTCGTGGCTTGCTCGTGGCGCGTCGAGATGTAGCGGATTCTCGGCTCCTGATACACCGCATCAACCGCGTGATACTGCTGCATGCCGGGCACACCGAAAATCACTCGCACTCCTTCGCGGTAGAGCGCCTGCACCAGCGCCTGCCCGCCGGTCATCTTCCCTGCCATATCCGCCGTATCCATCCTCTCCCGACTGGAGTCGCCGCGCCCTACACCGCCACTGTGCGCCCCTCCCGCATGCTGCGATGGACGGCCTCGGTAAACGCCATGTACTGCACGCCCTCCTCGAACCGCGTGCGGGTGATGGCGCCCTCGCCGCGGATCGCCGTGATGAACTCCTCTTCCACGTGCCAGCCGGGTGGGTGTGACGCTGCCGGCCGCGGCCTGGCGGGCGGCAGTGGAATGGGTCGCAGCGCGTCGTCGTCGCGCGTGCCGCCGAGCAGCTGCCCGCCCTCGACCCGCAAGGTCGCCTCGGTGCCGTGAATCGTGATCTCCGACGTGCCGTGCCCGGTGACCGCCGAGAACTGCATGTGAAGCTGTGCGCCACACGCCATCTCTCCGATGATGTCCAGATGATCGGGAATGCTGATCGCCCGCGGCACGCCGTCCTCGTCGGTACGCATCTTCACATTCGTTTGACCCAGCGCCGCCAGCCGGACCGCCGGTCCCACCCAGTACAGCACGTCCTCGTACAGGATGCCCATTCGCATGATGTTGAGGCCGGAATACTCCCGGTTGTGCCGCCAGTGATAGGGCGCCTCGCGGTCAATGTAGCCGTACAGTTGCCTGACCTCCACGGCCACGATGTCGCCGAGATAGCCTTCGGCAATCAGCCGCCGGATGGTGGTATCGGCTTGGAGCGCTGCGCCGCCAGTGACGATTTGGGTCACGAGCTGGGGCGCTCGGCGTGAAGCCGCCAGCATCATTTCCGCTTCCGCCAGGTTCATCGCCATCCGCGCCTCGGTGAGCACGTGTTTGCCGGTAGCGAGCGCTGCCAGCGTGACCGGGCAGTGCAGGTACGGCCACGTCCCGATCACGATGGCATCAAGATCATCCGCTTCAACCACCTCGCGCCAGTGGTCACACACCCGCGCGATGCCGTAGTCCCTGGCTACCCGCTCCGACGATTCGCGCCGGCGATTGGCAACCGCGACCAACTCCACCCCTTCCTGGGCAAGCAGGCCGGGAATGTGCTTGCGGCGCGTGTTGTCTCCGGCCCCGACTAACCCAATCCTGATCGGCTTCTGCTTCCTGTTCATGATCGCTCTCCATCTCGGCTCCATTATGTCCGCACGTTAGGCGCAATGCGGAGGCACCTCGTCCATGAACAGCGTGAGGTCGCCATTGTCTTGCAACCCAAGAAAAGGCCAGGTTGGCCGGATCGAACCCCGTGCAACCTGCTGCTCGAACCCATCCCGCACCACCGCCGGATGTAGCCACCCATTGTACAGCGGCGCGAGCGGTGCGTTCGCGCCTCGCCCCGCGTCTTGCCGGCCTTGGCCCACTGGACGCACCGCCGGCATCATGCCCGGTGCCGTATAGTCTCGGCTAGTCCGTCCGCCGCCCTACCCGATAGCCGCCGGAGCAGTTCCCATGACCACCGCTGCGACCAATCAAGCGGACCCCGCCGGTCCGGAGCGCCACGATTGGCCCCGCGAGGCGCAGCCGCTACTCGACCTGCTCAAGGAGGTCTGCGAGGCCCACGCCCCGTCCGGTGTCGAGCGAGAGATGGATGCGATCATCGCCCGGCGCCTCGCGCCCTTCGCCGCTCGGCTGTGGCAGGACGCGGCCGGGAACACGGTCGTGTTGCTGCCAGGGCGTGCCCATGACCAGCCGCTCCAGCTCACGGCGCATAAGGATGAGATCGCGCTCATCGTCAAGCGCATTGATCCCACGGGCCGGCTCGCCGTTGAGCGTGTGGGTGGTATCCATCCCTTCAAGGTCGGTGAAGGGCCGGTGGACATTCTGGCGGACGACGGAAGTATTGTGCCGGCCGTCATCGGCTTTGGCGCCGTGCATGTCTCGGAAGAGTCACCCATCCAGCAAGTCAAGGCCGGTCGTCGTGCTGCACAGTGGTCCGATGCCGTTATAGACGCCAAGCTCACCAAGGAAGAGCTGCACGCTTGCGGCGTCCACGTCGGCTCACGCATTGCACTGGCGCGGGCGCGTAAGTCTCCCCGCGTGCTGCAAGACTACGTCGGTGCCCACGCGCTCGACGATAAGGGCGCAATTGCCCTGTTGCTCCTGCTCGCCGAGTCGCTCGCGGCGGAGCCACCGCCACAGGATGTCTTCCTCCTGCTGACGAGCGGGGAAGAAGTTGCGAGCGGCGCAGCTGCACATGGGTCGCGCGAGCTACCGGGCAACACACTGGTAGCCGTCGAGGTAGCCCCGGTGATGCCCGAATACGATCTCCAGAACGACGCCCGGCCGGTGGTGATTTGGGCCGACGGCCTCGGACCATACGACGTACCACTGACGACCAACATTGTCGCTACTGCACGTGACCAAGGCATCGAAGTGCAGGAGGCGGTGTTGGCGTCCTTCGGTTCGGATGCCGCGCTGGCCCGCCGGACGGGCGCGGTGGCACGCAGCGCCTGTGTGGGCTTCCCCACCGAGAACACTCACGGCTACGAGGTCGCCCACCTCGGCGGGATGCTCAACTGCGGCCGGCTCCTCGAAGCGCTCGTCCGCGCCTGGCCCCTCTGAGCGTCTGGTACCCTTGGGCCTGCCGGCAACGTACCGGGGGCCACCCCACCTACCCCCAATCCCCCTCCCTGAAGGGAAGGGGCTAGAAACTGTTACCCGGACTCCTCTATCCCTGGAGGGAAGGGGCGGGGGTTAGGTCCAAACCGCTCCCTTGCGTTGTACAGGACGATGAGGAGCACTATGGCTAACGACGGCCGGGGCGGCTACCGCTTCAAGATCGGGATGCGGCTGATGGAGTTGGGACTCGATTCGTTCGATGACATGCTCACCGTCGCGCAAGAAGTCGGCGTGGACTCCGTCTGGTTCAATCGCCTACCGGGCGTGGAGCGCATGGCCGCGCTGTCGGACGCGGAGTGGGATCGGATCGCCGCCCAGGTCGCGCGATACGGGCTGAAGATCTCCGTCATCAGCCCGGAGATTCCGTTCAAGCAGCTGCACCTGACCGAGTTGGCGCTGGACAATCCGCACGATCACCCGGTCTACCGGCAGCATCTCGACGACCTGGTGCGGACCATGCAGGTTGCGGCCCGGCTGGACATCGGTGCGGTCAACCTCCACTCCTTTGCCTGGCCCGGCGAATACTCGGCGGGCAAGCCCACGTGGCCCATGCGCTGGCTCACCGGCGGCGGCGTCATCGCCGATATTGACATGGAAAAGCTCGTCCAGGCGCTAACCCCGGCAGTGGAAGCAGCGGAATACTACAAGGTGGACCTCGTGTTCTCGCAGGAGCCGTGGATCTACACGAATACCACCACCAACTTCCGCCGCGTCGCGGAGGCCCTCGGTTCCCAGCGCGTCAAGTTGATGTGGACCCCTTCCGACAACTTCAACTCCGGCGAGCGCCACGTCGAGACTGCCGGTTTCCACAACGCGCGACCGTATCTCCACTCGTTCCACCTCAAGAACGTCCACGTCTTTGACGGCCCGAACCTGAAGTTCGAGTATCGTTCGCTGGCCACCGGCGACGT
>JAJDZR010000008.1 GCA_022824545.1 Chloroflexota bacterium | reverse complement strand
CGCCCCTTGAAGGCGGTACCTGCCTACCGTCCACTTAGGCCAACTTCTTCCGGCCATAGTTGACTGTGACGGGCCCCGAGGTCGTGGTGCCGCACCTCGCTTTGGTGAGCTACTCTTAGTCCTAGAGTAGAGGATTGTCATGCTCGATTTCAGCCGTTTCGAATGGCTCAGCTTCGATTGCTACGGGACTCTGGTTGATTGGGAGGCTGGCATTTCCACAGCGGTCGGCGAGGTCTTGAAGTCCCACGGAATACGCAGATCCAGGGCCGAGATCCTGGCTCTCTACGCGGACATGGAGCCCAGGGTACAAGACTCGCAGACCTATCTAGAGTATCGCCGCGTCTTAAACCGGGTAATGGCAGCGATTGGGGCTGAACTGGGCTTCCGATGCACCGAGTCAGACCTGGACTGTCTGGTGGACACCTTGCCCGATTGGCCGATCTTTCCTGATGTCACGGGCGCTCTGGATACATTGAAGAGACGCTACAAGCTCGCGGTGATATCCAACGTAGACGACGACCTGTTCGCCAGGACGGCTCAGGCGCTGAACGTCGACTTTGATGCGGTAGTCACCGCGGAGCAGGCCCGCAGCTACAAGCCCAACCTGCACAATTTCGACGTCGCCGCGGCACGGATGGCGGTCGAAAAGGAAGCGTGGCTGCATGTTGCGGAGAGCCTGTACCACGACATTGGGCCAGCAAACCAACTGGGTATCAAGTGTGTCTGGGTACACCGTGCCAGTCGGGGCGGGGCAACACGCCAGACCGATGCCGTTCCCGACCTTGTAGTGCCCGACCTCACGACACTCGCGAGGATGGCGGATCCAACATGACCTTCAATTATGCGGGCGTCGGGATGTGCTTCGCCGCCAGGCAGGCCTCACCCACTGATGGGCCAAAGCCGCACAGATAGTGCCAGGTGTGGTGCGCCTTTGGCCCATCACCCGGCCCCCGCTCCAAATGTTGGAGAGGGGGTGGAGATTCCTGCTCTCGGGGAATGATGGACGGAGTGCCGGGGTAAGTGTGACCTAACCCGCCTCGCGGAAACGCGCTAGAGGAGCCAGCGGCGCCAGGCGGGGGGGACCAGTAGGTGCCAGTCCCATTGTCTTACGTCGTCGGTGAATAGCTCGGCGACCATGGTATCTACGGGGGCGTAGTCGTCGGTGAGGAGCACGCTGGGGCCGGGGGCAAGGGGCTGCCCGCCGTCGCTGGAGGCCACCACCGAGGCCGTGGGGGCATCGGCGCCGGTGCGATAGGACCGGAAGCGGCTGAAGTCAAGGGGCTGGCGGGCTGCGGCGATGATGACGGTGGTGCGGTCGGCGACCGGCAGGGCGCGGCCACCGACGAGGGCGGCGGCTTGGTAGTTACCGGCTTCGCTCAAGACGTACACGTGAGGGTAGAGCGTTTGGAGCGTGCGGACGAACGAGCGGAGGAAGCGCCCTTTGGAGACCTTGATGATGAGGTTGACCAGATAGATGCCCTCCGGGTGGAGCAGGTGCCGGAGATGGGCGTTGAACTCGCGCGTGGTGAGGTGGTAGGGCACGGCCATGTCGTTGAACACGTCGGAGACGATGAGGTCGTACTGTCCGCCGGGAAGCTCCCGCACGGCCATACGGGCGTCCTCGTTATAGGTCACGATACGGGAGGCCGGGTCCAGACCTAGCTCGGTCTGGGCGATCCGGGTCACGGCCGGGTCTATCTCGACGACCTCAATGGAGGCTTGGGGGTACTTGCGTTCGAGGTGGATGGGGACGGAGTAGCCGCCGCCGCCGAGGAAGAGCGCCCGGAAGTCGGGCCGGGCCTGTGCTCGATACTGGGCGGCTTCGGCGAGGATTTGGGTGTAGCTGTAGACGAGCACGTCGGGATCGCCGACGACCGTGAGGCCATGCACGAGATGGTCGAGCCTGATGAACTTGACGGGACCGGCGGGAAACTCGACCTGCTCGACCTGGACGCAGTAGTACTGGGACTCGACGGTGCAGGAACCGAGGCGGAGGTGGGGCTGCAAGGCATAGGCGAGTAGCCCGACGGTGGGGATGAGGGCCAGCGCCGCCCACCAGCGCGCCCGGTGGGCGTGGCCCAAGAGGAGGGCGAGCGCGAGGAGGATGAGGCCGGCGAGCAGGACAACGTGGCGGCTGCCCAGGAGGGCGACGAGGACAAAGCCGGTGAGGTAGACGCCGAGGATGCTGCCGGCGGTGGAGACGGCATAGAGGCGGCCGACGACACCCCCGGCGGTGCCGAGGGTAGTGAGGGCCTGCTTGCTGGCGAGCGGCGTGATCATGCCGAGGAGGCAACTGGGCAGGAAGAACAGGCCCGCGTTGAGGGCGAGGGTTTGGGGAATGAGGGGGAGGTAGCCAAGCTCCTCGGAGAGCCAGGGAAGGAGGGCCAGGCTGGCAAAGCAGGCGCCGCTGGCGGCGAGGAGCACGACGCCGATGGTGCTAGGCGCCGGGAAACGGTCGGCCAACTGGCCGCCGAGGAAGTTGCCAAAGCTGATACCCGCCAGCACCACGCCGATGATGCTGGTCCAGGTATAGATGTTGACGCCGAGCTGGGGTGCAAGCATGCGCCCGGCGACCAACTCCAGCGACAGGCTGGCGGCGCTGGCGAGGAAGACAATCAGGTAGAGCCGCCAGGTGCCACTACGCCGGGCTGTGTCGGTACGTATCACGGGCCACCGGTAGGCATGGTTGTTTCACGCCTACCATGCTACCACGTCTTGGCAGAGGCCGGGGTGCGGGCCTCACCCCCCCGGCCCCCTCTCCAACATTTGGAGAGGGGGTGAATTGCGGCTTGCGCCGCAATGACGGGCGCTTGGGCGCGATTCATCGCGCCCCTACAAAAAACCTACTCCTGTCAGCCCACCTATGGTCCCCCCGCAGTGCGGGGGGACGGGGATTCCGGCGGGCGGGGGCTTGACCGGTGGCATACTTGAGGGGCGGCGGCGACTGAGGGAGTACCATTGGATTCCGGCGAAAGCCGGAATGACGATTTCGCAGAGGTTTCGAGGGGGGAGGGGATGATGCAGCGACCGGTGCCGGTGGGGACGCGCGTGCAATTGCTGGTAGACGACTACCTGATTGGGGCGAGTGAGGGACTGGCGACGACGCTGCATCCGATGAGCAAGCTGCCGGAGCCGGTGCTGCAAGCGGCGGCGCCGTGGGAGCGGCCGGAGACGGGGGGCTTGTGGGGTATTCCGAACGCGATCTATGACCCGGAGGATGGCCTGTTCAAGCTCTGGTACAACAGCCTGGGCACGTATCCGGGGCGCAACCAGCAGCGGGAGCCGGCCTATAGCTGTTACGCCACGTCTACCGATGGTCTGAATTGGGAGCGGCCGGAGCTGGGGCTGTTCGCGCATGAAGACTCGACCGCAAATAACATCGTGGGGATGAACGGGACGGCGTCGCCGAACGGCGGGGTGCTGGATAGCCTGGAGATGGTGGGGTTGGAGCCGGCGGAACGGCGGTTCAAGACGTGTGGCTCGGCGGGACGCGACGACAGTGGGCAGGGATGCCATGGGGTGAGCTTCTCGGGGGACGGCATCCATTGGGAGCGGTACGACGATAACCCGGTGATCCGGGGCTTTGACCGGGGTGACGTGATTACCGCCGCCAAGCTGCGCGAGGCGACGTTCCCGGAGGACATTCCGGGGCTGCCAAATGCCAAGTACGCGCTTTTCCCGAAGGTGCTTCCGCAATTGGGACGGTTCAAGCGGCGCTCGTTTGCGATGTGTACGTCGGAGGACGACCTGGGGGGTAATCCATTCACGCAATGGACCGAGCCGCAGCTCGTACTGGCGCCGGACCTGCGCGATGACGAGATGGCGGAGGAGCGGCTGGCCGCGGCCAAGTCCATCCTGCTCTTGGACCACCCGGAGGACCATCGGTGCGAGTTTTATGGGGTGGTGGTCTTCCGCAGCGGTGATACCTTCTTGGGGCTGATCTGGATTTACGATGCTTCCTATGAATGCGCGCGGTTAGGGAGCAACAATCAGCACGCGATCGTGGAGGTGCAGCTGGCGGCGAGCCGGGACCTGCTGCACTGGAAGCGGCTGGGGGGCCGGCAACCGGTGATTGCGCGGGGCGGCCCGGACGCTTTCGATAGCCATATGATCTTTTACCACTCGTACCCGCTGGCGGTGGGCGACGAGTGGTGGGTGTATTACGTGGGGTTCAACGAGGGGCACGCAGCGCGCTGGTGCTACGACGAGGCGATGCGGCAGCAGTATCACGCCGACGTGAAGGCGGGGCGGCGCCACTTTCCGGCGATTGGGTTGGCGAAAGTGCGGCGCGAGGGGTTCGTCTCGCGCGACGCCGGGGCGGACGGCGGCACGCTGACGACGCGGCTGCTGCAACCGGGCGGGAGCCGGTTGGAGGTGAACGCGGCGGTGGCGGACGGTGGGGCGCTGACGGTGGAGGTGCAGGACGAGCGGGGAGCGGCGCTACCGGGGTTTGGCGCGGCCGACTGTACGCCGGTAACGGGTGATGCGCTGCGGCACGCGGTGCAGTGGGGCGACCGGCGCGGCGACGGCGGCTGGACGGGGCGGCCGGTGCAGTTGCGGTTCCACCTGCGCGATGCCAGTCTCTATGCGTTCCGGTTCGGCGAGGGGTAGGGCTGGGACTCACCCCCCGGCCCCCTCTCCAACATTTGGAGAGGGGGAGTGGACCTAACCCCCGGCCCCTTCCCTGCAGGGAAGGGGGGCCTGGATTCCCTAGACTCACAAACGAAGTGCAACACCAGAGTAAGGTGTTGCCATGGGACAAGCATACACGCAGCTTGGTATTGAAGACCGGTGTGAATTGGCCCGTCTACACGCCCAGGGCTGCTCGCTCCGGCAAATCG
>JAJDZR010000255.1 GCA_022824545.1 Chloroflexota bacterium | reverse complement strand
ACGGATAGTGCCAGGTGTGGAGCGGCTTTGGTCTGTCAGGGGTTAGGTCCAAACCCCCTCCCCACACGAAAACTCCCACCCTTGCGCTTGCCCTGAGGGGGCCGGCATTGGGCCTAGCCGCCGGCGGCCTTCTCTCGCTCCTGCTTGCGCCGGTTGTGGAGCGCCTCGACCGCGGCGAGCAGCGGTTGCACGTCGTACCGAACAGGATCGGTCGCGGGTAGCCCCGTTTCGTCGGCCGCTGCTGCGATTGCTTGCTGTGCCGCGGCCTCATCCAAGCCGAAGGTGTTGAGGGCGATGCCGATGACGCGCGACGGCTTGACGTGGGCGGTCGCGTGCTCGTGCAGGGTCACGAGGTCGCGCAGTGGCGGCACCGGCAGGGTGTAGCGGCGGATGGTCGTGCGCGTGACCTGGTGGCAGAGGATCATCCCATCCGACGCGCTCCCGTGGATCAGGGACAGCGTGACGCCGGAGTAGCCTGGATGGACCAGCGAGCCTTGCCCCTCGACGAACACGAGATCGCCCTGCTCGGCGCCCTGCATCACGAGGTCTTCCGAGGCCCCGGCGGCAAAGTCGCTGATCACCCGGTCAATTGCCACGCCCCAGCCGGCGATGATAATGCCGGTCTGCCCCGTAGCAACGAACGCGGAGCGATGCCCGGCCCGACGCGCGGCGGCGTCAAGCTCTAGGGAGGCGGACATCTTCCCGACATTGCAATCCGAGCCGACCGTGAGCACGATAGTCGCGTCGAGTTGATGCGCCCGCGTGTCGGCGACGCGATGCTCGTCGGGTACGCGCCGCACGTCCCAGAGGTCAACCCCGCAGGAACGGGCCACGCCGGCCAGCTCTTCGTCCTCTTCCAGGAAGTGGTGCAGGCCGTTGATAACGTCGAGACCCTCGCGCATGGCATGGACCACCTGCTGGCGCCACGCTGCCGGCAAGACGCCACCACGCGGGGCCGTGCCGAGCAACAGCGTATTCGGCTTGTAGGCCAGCGCGGCAGCGACCGATTCCACCATTGGCACGTCGTCCCCGACGCCAACGATGTCGGCGGCAGTCCGGCCGGTGTACCGGCTGTCCACGACCGCCACCACCGGATCGCGCCCATAGCGGATGACGCCGACGGCGGTCTTCGCCTCCAGCAGGTCAAAGCCGCCCTCGGCTAGGACCGCAATCCTGCGTTCACCAATGGGTCTCATCGTCCTTCTATAGCTCCTTGCGTGGTAACGAAGCTGGCCTGCCTAGTCGGCAAAGAGTTGCCTTGCAGGGGTACAGTATACTGAATATCTACAAGTTGTGTGCCGGCCGAAGGACGGTAACACAAGAGTTCGTGCATCAGCAAGCATTTTGCCGATTGACGCAACCCGTCACCGAGCGGTAGTCTCACTTGGCGGGAGGCTTGGTTATGTCCCGGCTTCCAAGCGGGGTATGAGCTGGCCTATGCGGGGCGTGGAAGAGTCGGTTGAATCGCCGCAGTCCAGCCACTGTTGGCGCTTGTGCTCTCTTGCCGGATCGCCGAGTGCCCCGAGAGTCCGTAGCGCTCTCAACTAGCTTCTATGCTTGTGAACCGTGACCGGTCCCCGTCAGGCGGAGGAGGCCGCAATGATGAGCAACGCCGGGCCGCCGGGCCCTTCCGGCCAGTTCAATCCCCGAGAGCTTGACTCGTTGGCCCGTCTGCTCGACGTGGCCGCGGCGCCCGCCAGCGGTCGGCCCCCCATGGTCCACACCAACCTGGCCCCCGCTGCGCTGGCGGAAGTGGCGCTACAGCGCGGAGAAGGGACACTCGCCGCCAGCGGCGCGCTCGTTACCGCCACCGGGGCGCGCACGGGCCGCTCGCCGCATGACAAGTTCGTGGTCCGCTATCCTGGCTCGGCGAGCGAGCGAGTGGTCTGGTGGGGAGACATCAACCAGCCGCTGCCGCCGGAGCGGTTTGCTCGCCTCGCGGCGCGTGTGAGCGGCTACCTGCTGGAGCGTGACGCTCTGTACGTCACCGACGCCACCGTCGCCGCGCCCCCCGCCTACCGGCTGCCGGTGCGCGTGATTGCCGAGGAAGCCTGGCAGGCGCTCTTTGCACGACAACTGTTCCGTCGTGACGAAGCGCCGGCCGGCGACGAGCCTAGCGCCACCGGTGTCACCGTCCTCATTGCGCCCCACTGCCAGTCCGTGCCCGCCGAGGACGGTACGCGGTCGGAGGCGGCGGTGGTCCTGGGCCTGGAGCACCGCCTGGTGGTCATCTGCGGCACCCGCTACGCCGGCGAGATGAAGAAGTCGGTGTTTTCCCTGCTGAACTATCTCCTGCCCCAGCGCGGTGTGCTGTCCATGCACTGCGCCGCCAACGTCGGACACGCTGGCGACAGCGCCCTCTTTTTCGGCCTGTCGGGGACGGGCAAGACCACCCTCTCCGCCGACCCGGCCCGTAACCTGCTCGGCGACGACGAGCATGGCTGGTCGGATGAGGGCATCTTCAATCTCGAGGGCGGCTGCTACGCCAAGTGTATCCGCCTCTCGCAGGAGGACGAGCCGCAGATTTGGCACGCGATCCGCTTTGGCAGCGTCGTCGAGAACGTCGTCGTGGACCCGGCCACGCGCCAGGTGGACTACGATGATGATTCGATCACCGAGAACACCCGCTGCGCCTACCCGGTAGACTACATCGAGGGCGCGCTGACCTCCGGGACGGCCGGGCACCCGACGACTGTGCTCTTCCTGACGGCCGACGCTTTCGGCGTGCTGCCGCCCCTGGCGCGGCTCAACCCCGAACAGGCGCTCTACCACTTCCTCTCCGGCTACACCGCGCGGCTAGCCGGAACCGAAGCCGGGCTTGGCTCGGAACCCGAAGCGACGTTCTCTGCCTGCTTCGGCGCTCCGTTCCTCCCGTTGCCGCCCTCGGCCTACGCCCACTTGCTGGGCGAGCGCCTCGCGGAACACGGCTCGCGCTGCTACCTGGTCAATACCGGCTGGACGGGCGGCCGCTACGGCGTCGGCCAGCGCCTGCCTATCGGTGCCACCCGCGCCCTGGTGCGTGCGGCGATCAGCGGCGATCTGGACCGGCCGGGTGCCGTACACTGGACCGAGCCACTCTTTGGGTTCCAGGTACCAGCACACTGTCCCGGCGTCCCCGACACGTTCTTGCGCCCGCGCGAGACCTGGGACGACCCCGACGCCTACGATAGCCAAGCGCGGCGCCTCGCCCGCGATTTCCACGCGAACTATGCCCAGTTTGCCTCCGACCCGGACGCCCGTCGCCTGCAAGCTGCCGGCCCCAGCATGGACTAGTCGGCCTCACTCCCGCCTTCCCGCTCCACGTGTGAGACCTTTGCAGCACCGTCATTCTCGGGCACGCGGGAATCCACCCTCCGGCTTGTGCCGGAATGACGGATAGGTGTTATTTTCGTGCCTATGTCACCCACTGGCTGACGGCTGAAAGCTAATGGCTGATGGCTAGAATGGTCCGGTAGGAGGCCAGCGATGTTTGATCTGGTGATTCGCGGTGGGACGGTCGTAGACGGAACCGGGGCGCCCGGCTATCGCGCCGATGTCGGTGTCGCGGGCGGCACGATCACGGCGATTGGCGATCTCCGCGCCGCCGTGGCCGCCGACCGGCTCGACGCCACCGGCCACGTCGTCGCGCCGGGCTTCATTGATCCCCATACGCACTCGGACCGCACCTTGCTCGTCAGCCCCGAGGCGCACAGCAAAGTGCGCCAGGGAGTGACGACCGAGGTGATCGGCAACTGCGGCGCCAGCCCGGCGCCGTGCGTGGGGCCGTTTGCCGACGAGATTCGCGGCCAGAGCGGCGACGGCAGCCCGCCGGAGCCGGCGGAGGCGTGGAAGACGTTCGGCAGCTACCTCGATACGCTGCGCGCGGCGCAGCCCTCGGTCAACGTGCTGGCGCTCGTCGGGCACGTCACGCTGCGGATCACGGCGATGGGCTTTGCCTATCGGCCTCCCACGCCGGAGGAGCTGGCGCGGCAGCGTGAGCTGTTGGTCGAGGCGCTCGATGCCGGCGCCTTGGGCCTGTCGTCGGGCTTGATGACCCCACCGAGCAACTACTCCGAGACGGAGGAGCTGGTCAGCCTCGCCGAAACGCTGCACGAGCACGAGGCCTTTTACTTCACGCACATACGTGGCGAGGGCGCGCCGGTCTTCCGGGCCACCGCCGAGGCCATCGAGATTGCCGAGCGTGCTCGCGTGCCCGTGCAGATCGCCCACCACAAGGCCGCCTTTCGACCGAACTGGGGTCGGATGCCGCAGGTGACGCAGCTCAGTGTGTGGGCACAGGAACGCGGCGTCGACTCCCGCTTCGATGTCTACCCCTATACCGCCGGCAGCGCCGGCCTGACCCAGATCATGCCGGATTGGGCACACGAGGGCGGGCGCACCAAGCTGCTGGATCGCCTCCGTGACCCGGCAACACGCGCGGAGGTATGCGCCGATGTCGAGGCGGCCGGCCGGGAATGGGACCGCATCTACATTACGGCGGTACATACCGACGCGAATCGCCAGTTGGAAGGCCGCACCATCGCCGAGATTGCCGCCGACCGGCATGTCGAGCCGGTGCAGGCGTTCTGCGACATCCTGTTGGAGGAAGCGGCCCAGGCTGGCATGTTGCACTTCATCATGGCTCAGGACGACGTGGACCACGTGGTTGGCCATCCGCTGTCCATGATCGGCTCCGACGGCTCGTCGTTGCGTGTGGACGGGCCACTCGGCGCCGGCAAGCCGCACCCCCGTAACTACGGCGCCTTTCCGCGCGTGCTGCAGGAGTACGTGCGCGAGCGCGGACTGCTTACGCTGGAGCGCGCCGTCCACAAGATGAGCGGGGCCACGGCAGCGCGGCTCGGCCTCCGGCACAAAGGCTTCATCCGCTACGGCATGGACGCCGATCTAGTGGTCTTTGACCCGGCCACCGTGTGCGAGATGGCGACCTACAGCGATCCTCACCAGTATGCCGCCGGCATCCCACACGTCACCGTCAACGGCACCGTCACCGTCCGCGACGGCGAGCACACCAGCGCCCGCGCCGGCCGGGTCGTCCGTCGCCAGGATCGCTAACCGCAGCGCAGGGAGCCGTTATCACTGCTTGGCCGGGAACTATAACCCTAAGTGACCAACGACAGAAAGTGGGCAGTTTGCGGTCGCCCACTCTTTGGGTTAGGACTAACCAGCTAAACCAATTATTCGCTCTATAACAGAGCCTGTTAGTGTAAATCCAAACAGCCCCTTCGTAGAAGCCTCTACACCCAACACTACCACTACTACTTTTATGATCTTTCCTAATAAGCTATATTCTATCCCCCTGACTCCAGAACCTACAATACTTTCTATGACAACGAACGGCAGATGGAGAATTTGCAATAGCCACCAGATAGGGTTGATTGTTCTAATAAGTGAAGGCCTATCATTCTTCTTATAGACCCCTATAGCTTGCTCAAGCAAGTCCAGACGACGTTGTATGTGCCTAAACTTGTCAAGAGGTAAACCATCAAACGGGTAGTCGTGAACGCTTAGTAACACATCAGAAC
>JAJDZR010000243.1 GCA_022824545.1 Chloroflexota bacterium | reverse complement strand
CGGCCCCAGGGGAGCCAAGCAGGCCACTTGAGGACCAGGGACACCGCGAGCAGGATGAGGAGGAGCAGCACCCCCATCGCCGGGAACACGATGTAGGGGGTCCAGCCCTCGAACAGAGAGAATCCCTGGAATAGCTCCTGGGCGCTGACCGGCGGCGCTGGGGTGGGGGTAGGAGGGACCGGAGTGGGGGTGGGAGCGTCCGCGGCCTGTGACGGATTCATGGCGTCGGCAATTCCTCACTCCCCCCGGTAGCGGCAGCGGCAGTTTCTTTCTCAGCCTGGATGGTGCCCAAGACACCGTTGACGAACCGCGCGGACGTATCGTGGCCGAAGACCTTGGCCAGCTCGATGGCCTCGTTGATGGCAACTCGGTCGGGCACGTCGGCACGGTACAGCAACTCGTAGATTGCCAGACGCAGAATGCTCTTGTCTACGCGCGCCATCTGCGACAAAGGCCAGGCTGGGGCTGCGCTGGCCAAGCGCGTGTCAATGTCGGGCAGGCTGGCCCACGTGCCCTCCACCAGCACCGTCACGTAGTCCGCGACCTGCGTGCTGATCTCACCGGCTTCGACCAGACGCTGGCGAACGGCTACTTCGGGCGGGTGGGGGTTGAGGTCGAGGCCGAAGAGCACCTGAAAGGCCAACATGCGCGCTTGCCGCCGGCCGGTCCAGCGGCGTTGCCGGCGCCGGGGGCGCTCGATGGTGGTGACTGGGGCCGGAGCACTCACGGCTACGCTATCCTCTGCCGCCCGCTGCCATCCATGTGTCCTGGCCGGCTACGCGAGAAAGTACTCGTCCACGGAGGTCGTCGAAAGCTCCCCACGCTCGAACAGCGGATCGCCGATGATCCGCCGCTGAAACGCCACCGTGGTCGCAACGCCTTCAATCGTCAGCTCGTCGAGCGCCCGCCGCATGACTGCTATCGCCTCAGCGCGGTCCTGGCCCCAGGTGATGACCTTTGCGGCGAGGGAATCGTAGTGGGGCGGGATATGATAGCCGGTGTAGAGGTGCGAATCGACGCGCACCTGCGGTCCACCGGGAGGCAGGTAGGCGGTGACCTGCCCGGCGCTCGGAGCAAAGCCGTGCTCGGCATCCTCGACGTTGATGCGGCACTCCAGCGCATGACCGGACAGCACGATGTCCTCCTGGCGGCGCACCGACTGCTCGCCACCGGCGATCAGGAGCTGCTCGCGTACCAGATCGAGGCCGGAGATCATCTCGGTAATGGTGTGCTCGACCTGCAAGCGGGTATTGACTTCCATAAAGTAATAGTTTTCGGCGCGATCAACGAGGAACTCAAACGTTCCGGCGCTGGTGTAGCCGACCGCCTCGGCGCCGATGACCGCGGCCTCGCGCAGGCGGTGCTGGAGCGCCGGAGAAAGCTGTGGGGAGGGGGCTTCCTCGACGATCTTCTGATGGCGACGCTGCAACGTACAGTCACGATCACCGACGTGGATCACGTTCCCGTGGCGATCTCCCAACACCTGCACCTCAACGTGCCGGGCGTTGACCAAGTGCTTTTCGACGTAGAGGTGATCGCTGCCGAACGAGGCCTCGGCTTCCGCTTGGGCGATAGGGAAAAAGCGGGACAGCTCGGCTTCACTGGCGACGGACCGAATACCGCGGCCGCCGCCGCCGCCGACCGCCTTGAGCATAACGGGATAGCCAATCGCGGCCGCCGTATCGGCCGCCGCGGCCAAGTCCGGCGCGAACCCTTCGGATCCCGGCAGTACCGGCAGCCCCACTTCCCGCATGGCCCGGCGCGCAGTTACCTTATCGGAGAGTCGCTCGATGACGGCCGGGTGTGGACCGATGAAAACGAGCTGATATTTCTCGCAGATTTCCGCGAAGTAGTGATTCTCGGCCAGAAAGCCGGCACCAGGATGGACAGCGTCGGCGCCGGTGATGAGCGCCGCGCTGACAATGTTGGGGATGTGGAGATAGCTTTGGGCCGTCGGGGCCGGGCCGATGCAGACGGCCTCATGGGCGAGGCGCACATGCAAGGCATCGCGGTCCGCTTCCGAATAGACCGCAACGGTGGCGATGCCCAGGTCGCAGCAGGCGCGGATGATCCGCACGGCAATCTCGCCGCGGTTCGCAATGAGTACCTTGCGGAGCATAACGTGTTCGTCCTGAAGCGGGAGGTAATCCACGCTGCGCCGGAAGCTCGGCCGTTCCGCTCCGTCAGTCTACCTACCTGCAAGAATCTCGCTTGCGGAGACCTTTGCGTAACTACCCGGATGGAGTACGAGAGGGGTAACCCCTCACCCCGGCCCTCTCCCAGGGGGAGAGGGGGTTGGGATTCCCACTTTCGCGGGAATGACGAGTTATGCAAAGATCTCCAAACGTGCCGAAAGCCGACGGCCGAGAACTGCCCTAGGCCATGACCAGCCCGCCGTCTACGTTGAGTACCTGGCCCGTAATGTAGCCGGCATCGTCGCTGACCAGAAAGGCGGCGGCGGCGGCGGTCTCCACCGGGTCACCCCAGCGGCCCATCGGGATTTGACTCATCACGAACTTCCGCATCTCCTCCGTGACGTCGGCGGTCATCCGGGTATGAAAGAATCCCGGCGCCAGGACGTTGACCGTAATCCCGCGGGTGGCGACCTCGCGGGCCGTCGCACGGGTCAAGCCGATGAGGCCGGCCTTCGCCGCGGCGTAGTTGGCCTGGCCGGCGTTCCCGGTGACTCCGACCACGGAGGCGACGTTGAGGATGCGGCCATAACGTTGGCGCACCATCGTTCTGAGCGCCGGACGGGTACAGAGGAAGGCAGCGGTGAGGTTGGTCGTCAGTACAGCCTGCCAATCCTGCTCCTTCATCCGCAAGATGAGCGCGTCCTGGCGCATACCGGCGTTGTTCACCAGGATGTCGAGCCGCCCGAACTCCTGCACCGCACGAGCGATCAAGCCGTCGGCGGCCGCGCTCTGGGTGACGTCGGCTTGGTGAGCGACGGCCTGCCCCCCGTCGGCGTGGATTGCCGCAACGACGGCGGTGGCACCGACTTCATTGCCGCGGTAGTTGACCACGACGCTGGCACCGGCGGCTGCAAACCGACGCGCCATCGCCTCGCCCAAGCCGCTGGACGCGCCCGTAATGACGGCCACACGATCACGTAAGTTTCCCATTTTCAACCCCAATGTGCCCGGAGGCCCGCCGTCGCGGTCGCTCCCTCTTCCGGGGTAGCCACTGCCCACGTCTCGGCAGTGGCGTTGCGACGGCTTACCGTATTAGTGAGAACCTGGCCCGGCCCACACTCCAGAAACAGTGTTACATCCTGTGCAAGCAGATAGCTTACCGTATCCGCCCAGCGCACCCGCTGGCGCACCTGGGTGGTCAGGGCGGTGCGGATCACGTTGGGATCGCGCGTCGGCCGCGCCGAGGTATTGAGCACCACCGGCACTCGTGGTGGCCGGATAGCCAACGCTGCGACGGGCGCGGCCAATGCCGCGGCGGCCGGTTGCATCGCTGCTGAGTGAAAGGCCGCACTCACCGCTAGGCGCACGACCCGCCTGGCCCCGCGCTGCCGGGCGGCCGCGCCGGCCGCTGCGACTCCGGCCGGGTCGCCAGCGATGACGGCCTGGGTTGGCTCGTTGTGCGTGGCGACGGTCACGTAGCTACCCGGCACCTCGTCCAGCGCCGCAGTACACGCCGCGGCCACCTCGACAAAAGGCAGACCAAGCACCGCCGCCATCGTACCGGGGCGAGCAGCGCCGGCGGCCTGCATCGCTTGTGCGCGCGCTTGCACCAGGCGGAGACCATCCACCAAGGAGAGCGCGCCGGTAGCGATGAGGGCCGCAAGCTCCCCGACACTATGCCCGGCAACATAGGCCGGTGCCAACTCCCGGGGGAGGTGAGCACCAAACCACTCTTCCGGGGCGCCGGTCAAGTCCCCCTCGGCCAACGCCTCGACGCACGCAGCCAGCGAGGCCAAGCTCACCACCACGATGGCGGGCTGGGCGTGGAGGGTGAGGCGCAGCTCATCGGCCGGCCCGGTGAAGCAGCGCCGCAGCAGGTCGCCGCCGAGCGCGGCGTCGGCCACATCCATGAGGGAGCGCGCTGCCGGGGAGCGCTCGTAGAGAGTTTGTCCCATGCCAACGGCTTGGGTTCCCTGTCCGGGAAACAACCAGGCGAGGCGTTGCAGACCCATGTTCGAGGCTTGGCTTCCCAGTCCGGTGTAGTCGCTCGGCTACGCGGGCAAACTCGTCGGCACTAGAGGGCGCTGGTCGCAAGCTCGTCGCTGGACAGGACCTCGCGGCCGCGGTACATACCGCAGCTGAGACAGGCATGGTGCGAAAGCCGGTACTCGCCGCAATTGCGGCAACTTACCAACTGGGGCGGCCGCAGCGCATGGTGCTGTCGCCGATTGTTACGTCTCCGTCTCGACACCTTTTTCTTGGGTAGAGCGCCCACAACTGGCCTCCTTCTCTATTGGCCGATTACGGCTCTTGCTTCATCAAGGGGGGCCGGCCCCCCATGGCCCCCCGCTGCGGCAGGGGGACATGGATTCCCGCTTTCGCGGGAATGACCCCGCTAGGCCCACTCACACCATCTCCCGGAGCGTATCGGGAGTGAGGAGTGCCTGCAAGGGAGCAAGGCGCGGGTCAATCACCGCCGCCTGGTGCTGGCACCGCTCAAGGTTCCGGTTACGCCCACACGTCGCACACAGACCGGCGCAGGTCGCGGAGCAGAGCGGCTGCATCGGGAGCGCCAACTCGATATGCTGCCGCGTGGCCTCGGTCAGATCAAGCTCGTGGTTGGCGCTCAGGTCGAAACCGAGGTCATCTTGGTGCGGCATTACCGCACGGCCGGTCACAACGTCTACCTGCGGATAGTAGGTGGCCTCGAACGCGAACGAGACCGGGAGCGCGACTGCCGCGAGGCAGCGGCTGCATTCGGCGGCTGCTGCGGTCGTAAGCTCGCCCAACGCGAGGACAGCACCGGCTTGATTGCGTCGCGGCACGATCCGCAGCAGCTTGACCTTTCCCTGGAGGGGGGCCATGAGCGTGCGGTCACCGATGGTCGTCGGTGACACACGGATGACTCGCTCCCGCGAGGCGCCGGTCGGCTCCTTGAGCAGGGCGGCAACGTTAAAGCGCAACTCGTTCATGGGTATTCACGTCCGCACAGAAGCAACACGGGACGACAAGCAGCAGCCGTCGGCAGCGTGCGTTAGGAGACCGGCTCCGGCTCGGCTACCGGCTCCTCTCCCTCTTCCAGCAATGGCGCTGGCCGGCCGGAGATCGCCTCCATGCCGTGACGCACCTCGTCGAGGATAGACTCCAAGTGCTGGTCGAGCGCCTGGAGCACCTGGAGGGCATAGTCGTCGGCGCCCTCGCGGATATCGCGCGAATGGGTTTCGGCTTGGTGCAGCAACTCTGCCGACTGATCTTGGGCCGTTTGCAACAGGCCACGTTCCGCAATGATCTCCTCGGCGCGCTGCTGCGCCCGCACTGTGATCCGCTCGGCCGCCTCGCGCGCCTGGGAGGTGATGCGATCACGGTCCTGGCTCACGCGGCGGGCTTGCTTGATCTCCTCCGGCACGACAATACGCATCTGATCCACGATGTCGAGACATTCGCGCTCGTCCACCATGATCTTGTTGGTGAACGGCATGCGCTGCCCCGCGTGGATGACGGCTTCCAACCGATCAACGAGATAGAGAATGTCCACGGCGGCTCACCCCCTTACGACCGGCCAATACACGCCCGTCATCCTTCATGCCTCCGGTGCCGTGCCTGCCATGCTCAGGCACGGTCAGTCGCTCGCGCTCGCAAGGCGGCGCTCCGCTCGGTGAGCGCCGCGGCAACCGGCACCGGTACCCATGGCGTCACGTCACCGCCGGCCCACACGATTTCCTTGACAATCGTCGAACTGAGGTAGAAGTGGCGCGTTCCGGCCATCAGGAGCACCGTCTCGACATCGGGTGCCATCTGCTCGTTCATGCTGGCGAGCTGGAACTCCCCTTCAAAGTCGGATACCGCCCGCATGCCCCGCACGATGGCACCTGCGCCTACCTCGCGGGCCAGCGTCACCGTTAGGCCTTGATACGGGCGAGCCTCGACGTTGTCCAAACCCTCCTGTTCGAGCGCCGCACGCAGCAGCGCCACTCGCTCATCCAAGCCGAACCAGACGTTCTTGCTCGGCTCGGCATACACCGCGGCAATCACTCGATCAAACAACCGCGCCGCCCGACGGGCAATGTCGAGATGACCGTTTGTCGGTGGATCGAAGGTCGCCGGGTAAAGCGCAATCCGCAAGCGACCGCTCACGCGGGGGATTATATCAGGTTGAGCGCGGTGTGCGGTATTGCAAGCGCAGAGGATACGCAGACGGGTGGGGCTGAGGCATCAACGCGCCGGCGGTTGTCGGCGGAAGATGGCGTAGACGTTGTCGCCGTGGCGGCGGCCGCCGGTGCGTACCAATTCGCCGTACCGCTCGGCCAGCGTGCGTCGTTTCGTGTGCTCCACGGCCACCGAGGCGTCGTCCGCCAGCAGCGCGCCGGTACCCAGCTCGGCCAGCACGGCGTCAAGCTCCGGCGCTTCGTAGGGCGGATCAATGAGCACTAGATCGTAAGGGCCGCGGCCCCGTTTGGCGAGGATGGCGAGCGCCCCCGGCAAGCGATGTCGCCAGATGCGCCCTTGGGCGGTGAAGCCGGTATGCGTCAGGTTGCGGCCGATGGTGCGCCGCGCGAGGCGGCCGCTGTCCACGAAGTCGGCGTGGTGGGCGCCCCGACTGAGCGCCTCGATGCCGAGCTGACCACTGCCGGCATACAGGTCGAGCACGCGCTCCGCGGCGGCGGCCGGCCCCAAGGCCGCGAAGATGGCCTCTTTCATCATATTGAGGGTGGGCCGGGTCTCACGGGTGGGGGGTGCCCAGAGACGAGTGCCACGCGCCGCGCCGGCAATCACGCGCATGGTCGGCTCACGCGGCGGCCGCGCCGCGCTCCCAGAAGCTCTCCAGCTTGGCGCGGAGCGCCTGATGCTCCGGCAGCAGCAGGTCGGGGTCCTCGCGGACGATCCGGTCCGCCGCCTCCCGCGCCAGGGAAAGCACCTTCAGGTCGGACAGGTTGGCAACATGGAGGTCGGGCATACCGCTCTGCCGCGTGCCGAAGAACTCGCCGGGGCCGCGGAGTTTGAGGTCTTCTTCAGCTAGACCAAACCCGTCGTGAATATCCTCAATGGCTTTCAAGCGCGGATTTTGCTCCGGGTCGGTCGTCTCGCTGAACAGGAGGCAGTAGGAGCGGTGGGCGCCGCGACCGACGCGGCCCCGGAACTGGTGTAGCTGCGCCAGTCCGAACCGCTCGGCGCCCTCGATGACCATGACCGTCGCGTTGGGTACGTCAATACCGACCTCGACGACGGACGTGGAGACGAGCAGGTCGAGCTGGCCGTCGCGGAAGTCGCGCATGACCTGCTCTTTCTCTTTCGGCTTCAGCTTGCCGTGCAGCAGGCCCAGCCGCAAGTCAGGAAACTGGCGTTGCAGACGTTCGAACTCGGCGCGGGCGGCGCGGGCGACGACCTGCTCCGATTCTTCGATCAGTGGGCAGATCACAAACGCCTGCCGGCCCAGCCGGACCTGCTTGCGGACAAACTCGTAGGCCCCGGAGCGGCCGAGCGGCGGGACCCACTTCGTCACGATGGTCTGGCGGCCGGGTGGCAGTTCGTCAATCACCGAGACGTCGAGATCGCCGTAGACGGTCAGGGCCAGGGTGCGCGGGATGGGCGTGGCGGTCATCACGAGCATGTCGGGGTTATAGCCCTTGTCGCGTAGGGTGGTGCGCTGGCGGACGCCGAACCGATGCTGCTCGTCCACAATCACCAGCCCGAGATTGTGAAAGCGGCCCTCGTCCTGAATGAGGGCGTGGGTGCCGACGAGCACATCCACCTCGCCGGCCGCCGTGGCCGCCCAGACATCGCGCTTGGCGGTCCGCTTCATGCTGCCGATGAGCAGCTCGACGCGCAGGTCGAAGGGTGCCAGCAATTCCGTCAGGGTGCGGTGGTGCTGCTGGGCCAGGACTTCGGTCGGTGCCATGAGCGCGCCCTGGTAGCCGGCCGCAGTCGCGGCGACCAGCGCACCGCCGGCGACGACGGTCTTGCCGGAGCCAACGTCGCCCTGGAGCAACCGGCTCATGGGGACGGGCTGCGCCATGTCGTTGAGTAGCTGCTTCAGGACGCGCTGCTGGGCGGCGGTCAGGGTGAAGGGGAGCTGGGCGGTGAAGCGGTCCGTAAAGTCGGCCGTGATCGGGATGGCAATGCCCGGCACGGCACCTTGCCATTCCCGTTTGCGGCGGAGTAGCCCGAGCTGGAGCAGGAACAGCTCGTCGAACGCCAGCCGGCGGACGGCCGCGGCGTAGGCGGCCGGCTCGGACGGGAAATGATACGCCGGCACGGCCTGGTCATAGCGGACGAGCTGCTTGTCGGTACGGATCGATTCCGGGAGGTAGTCAGTAAGCTGCTCCTCGATCCGGTCGAGCGCGATCCTGATCCAGCGGCGCAGGGAGCGGTCGGTGAGGCCGGCGGTTTTCGGATAGACGGGTATGAGCTGGCCGGTACGGAACTCGTCGGCGCCGAACTCGACCTCCGGTGAGGCCATTTCCAGCCCACCCCCGTAGGATGGTTGGGGCTTGCCAATGAGCAACACGGCGCCCGGCCGCGAGAGCACTTGCTTCATGTGGGGCTGGTTGAACCAGGTCGCACGGAGCGCACCGGTCTCGTCCTGAATGAGCGCCTCGGTGATCGGGAAACGCTGTCTGGGGGTACGGATGATCTGCACGTGCCGGACCGTAGCCTTGACAGCCACCTCGTCGTCCACCGACAGGGCGGCAATGGGGCGGATCTCCGCGTGGCGGCGGGGGAAATGGAAGATCAAGTCCTCGATGGTGTGAATGTCCAGCTTCTCCAGGAGCTTGGCGTTCTTGGCGCCGAGCCGCGGTAGGTGCTGTACCGGGTCGTCCAATTGCAGGGCCGGTGGGCGCCGACGAGGGGCTGGGCGGTCCGACCGACGACGGGTTGCGGCCGGCGCCGCTGGCGATGCGGAGGTAGCGGGAGCGGCACGCGGCGCTGACTGCTGACGCGCCTGGGCGGCGGGCGGCTTGGTCGCGGCGGTAGGGGGAGGGCGCGGCGGGGCCGGGCGGCGCCCTCGCACTGCGGCCGGCTTTTCCGCGGGGGCCGGGCGGCGCCTCCGTGTGCCGGTGGCGCGGTGTGACTGACCGGCGGACGGATCGGCAGCAGCCAGCGCCGCCGCGTGGCGGATTGCAGCCGGCCGTGCGTCGGCAGCCAGGTCCGCGTAGCCGGCCAGGAGGGCGTGGAGCCGTTGCAGACGGGCGTGTAGCTGGCTGCCGGGAGGGGACTCGTCCAGCCGCGCGGCGATGAAGGCGGCCAAGCCCCCTTGGGCGGAGCGATTCCGGTAGGACTGGCGGGATTCCAACGCCAGCACCTTCCGCACCGTTTCGAGCACGCTCGCTCCCCCGCCCGGACGAGAGCGGGTGGGTCTCCGCGCGGGGCGAGCGACTGTCTCGGTCATCGGGCGTCAAGCGCCTCCATACACCAGTGCTAGTAGTACAAGTCTACCTACTGCTGCGCTGGCCGCCGCCCCTCGTCATTGCGACACATTTCTATGGCCCCTGAGAAGGGTAGGTTTTCGGCGGGCGGGCGGCGGCGGGGCGCGCGCGAGGTGTTGGTGCGGGATCGCCCGTGCCCGCGGTGGCCGGCGGCGGGCGGCTCGGTACCTGGATGGGAGGATGCACGCGATGGGTGACGGATCGGGATCGGCGGGTTGGCGGTGCGTGGGCCCCCTGTGGTCCCCCCGTTGCGACGGGGGGACAGGGATTCCTGCTCCGTAGCAGAGTACGGATGTGCTGGTGTGGGAATGCCGGTTGAGACGGTGGGCGAGCGGGCAGTCAGGATGACGGGGAGTGGCAGCGATATGGCACAAGACAGCCTGGAGCCGCCGGCTTAGGTACGCCGGCGAGAGGTCGGTGGACCGTAGCACCGACTGGTTGGCGCTGGCCGGGCCAGGCTGGCCTGGCGGCGCCGAGGGCAAGGACGCGGCACCGGCCCGGACATGGGCCGGCGCCAAGGGCAAGGACACGGCACCGGCCCGGACGTGGGCCAGCGCCAAGGGCAAGTGCAAGGGCACGGCGTGGGACCGGACATGGTCCCATGCCTGGGGCGCGGGCACGGCCGCGCCACCGCACGCGGCCGGCCCGTCGGTGCCGGAGTTCCTCTGCCGGGCGCTGCCCGGCGCTGCAGGATGGTCTTGCATTTGCCACTCCCGTCGAGGGGACATATCGGGCGGGGGTGAGGAGATGACAACGGCCTTGGGAATGAGTTTGTCAGAATCAGGATTTTTCGGGCTGGGGGGATTGGACCTACCCCCGGCCCCCCCTATAGGTCCCCCCGTCGGAACGGGGGGACGGGGAGTAGATTCCCGCTTTCGCGGGAATGACTGAGCGCCTGGGCGCGATGAATCGCGCTCCCACGCCTAATAATCTACCTCTGTCAGCCCCTATGGCCACCCCGTTCCGCAGGAGGACGGCTTGTTCTCGCCGCGCTCCTTGCTGGTACAGTCGGCCATGCAGCTTCCGCTCTTCGATTCTCCCGATACCGCAGCGGCACGTCCGGCGGCGGCCTTTGCTGCGCTCGACGAGGCGCGTGCGGCGGCGCTGGCGTGTACGCGGTGCGGACTGGCACGCACCCGGCAGCGGGTGGTCTTTGGCGCCGGGGCGGCGCCGGCGCGGCTGTTCGTGCTTGGCGAGGGGCCGTCGGAGGCCGACGACGCGAGCGGGGAGCCGTTCAGCGGGCCCTCGGGACGAGTCCTCGACGGCTGGCTGCGGACCTTGGGCGCGAGCCGGGCGGCGGTGTGGGTCTCCAACGTGGTGCGCTGCCGCGCGGCGGAGCTTTTGGGGCAGCGCCCGCGGAACCGGCCACCGCGGCCGAGTGAGATCGCGGCCTGCCGGTACTGGCTGGACATCGAGCTGGCGTTCGTGGCTCCCGAGGTCGTGTTATGCCTGGGCGCCACACCGGGGCGCGTGCTCCTGGGCCGCGGCTTCAAGCTGGACCGGGATCGGGGTCGGTGGGCCGCCGGGCCGGGCGGTATACTCGTGCTGCCGACCTACAATCCGGCCTACTTGCTGCGGCTCCGCAGCGAGCAACGCGCCGCGGCCGAGGCGGCCGTAGCTGGCGATCTGGCCCTGGTGCGTACACGCCTCGCCTCGGCCGATACAGCGCCATGACGAGCGAATCCACAGCCGAACTGGCAGCCCAATTTGCGCGCTACGTTGTGCCAACGCTGATGCCGGTGGCGGTGCGCGTCGTGCGGATTGCCGCCGTCGAGCCGCGCGATACGGTGCTGGATCTCGGCACCACGACGGGATTGGCCGCGTTTCTGGCCGCTGCCCAAGCCGGGCGGGACGCTCCGGTCGTGGGGGTGGATGCATCGTCCGCCATGCTCGCCATTGCCGAGCGGCGCTCGCACTTGGCCGGGGCGCAGCACGTTCGCTGGCGGGTGGGCGACGCCACCGGGCTGGAATTCGCGCACGAGAGCTTCGACGCCGCGCTCTCCATCCACTTGCTGCACGATCTCGCCCGACCGGACGAGGCGTTGGCGGAGGTGCAGCGTGTCTTGGCGCCGGGCGGTCGTTTCGCTCTGGCGGTGTGGGGGCGGGCGGCGCAGAATCCGTGGGCCGCGCTGGTCGCACGCGCGGCCGGGGCGACTGGGCAGCGCCTGGCCCGGCCACGGCCGGACGTATTCTCGCTCGGCAGCCCCGGCGCAGTCGAAATCCTGCTCCAACACGCCGGTTTTGAGGCCATCGAGAGCGAGCGTGTGCGCGACAAGCTGCACTGGCGCAACGCTGCGGACCTCTGGCAGTGGTATACGGCGTGGCCGCGCATGGGCGCGCCGTTGCGGGACCTGCCGGCGACGACCCAAACCCGCTTACAAAAGCAACTCACCCGTCTCGCCGAGCCGTATCGAGAGGGAGAGGGGCTGGTCTTCTCGCGCGAGGTGGTCTACGCGCGGGCGCTGGTGCCGCCGGATTGACGGCAGCCCCGCCTCGGCCGGATGTCTATACTGTGTGCGAGGCAGTAAAAGATGATGGCTACCGGATCGGTGACCGCAACGTCCATACCGCGCCACGCGCCGCCACGC
>JAJDZR010000122.1 GCA_022824545.1 Chloroflexota bacterium | reverse complement strand
CGTAGGGGCGCAACATGTTGCGCCCGTCCCCCCGCCGCAGCGGGGGGGCCGGCACCCTATTTCCGCGACTCGGCCTGGATGCGGCGGGCGGTTGAAGCATCGCCGAGGTGGAGGGTGTTGTAGGCCTGCTCGCTGGAGGTGAAGGTGCCAAGCCCTTCGTGCCCGTGCCAGTCGCCCTGCGTGAGCATGGGGTTTGTGGTGCCCGTCTGTCGCTCGCGCTTGGCGACGTGGGCTGCCATGCGTGCCCGCAGCGCCGCCACAGTTTCGGGATTGCGGTCGGCCACGTTGTGCTCTTCCAGCGGGTCCTCGATCAGGTTGTAAAGCTCCACGGGCGGCATGGCGTGGAAGTCCGGCTCTAGTGCCTCGATCAGCTTCCATTGCGAGGTGCGCCAGCCATGCTTCCGCATCCAGGTGCATTCGGTGATGTATAGCTCGGACTCGAAGCTCGCCCGCCGGCCCTGCACCAAACGTAAGAGCGACTGGCCGTCGAAGCGCAGGTCCGTCCTGATCCGGGCGAGCTGGAGCAGGGTGGGCATGAGGTCCTTGTGCTGGTTGAAGCCGGCCACGCGCGCGCCACGGGGCAAGCGCCGCGGATAGCGAATAATGAGCGGAACCATCAGCGTCGGATCGTACAGGCCGTGGTGGTCGTACCAGCACTCATGCTCATAGAGCGTCTCGCCGTGGTCCGCGTTGATGACGACGATAGTGTCGTCGAGGATGCCCAGCGTTTCGAGTTGCGTGAAGAGCGCGGCAATGCAGGCGTCCATGTAGGCCACGGCGCCGTCGTACTGCGCGTCCATGTAGTGCCGATCCGTGATCCCTTCCGGCATCCACGACCGGAAGTAGTCGGCGAACGGCTTGAACGCAAAGACCGGCTCCATGGACGTGTTCCCGGGATCGCACTCGTCGCCGTGATAGAAGAGGCGGTTGAAGGGCGAGGGCGGGAGGTAGGGCGAGTGCGGGTCCATGTGGCGCAGGAGAATAAACCACGGCTCCGCCTCTTGCGTCAGCCGCTCGATTTCCGGCTGCGTCACGTCGTTGAGCCGCTGCGCCTTGGGCGCCTCGCCGCGCGCGCGGTCGCCGCCCCAAGCCGGATAGCTGAGGTAGCGGTCGAAGCCGCGCGACGCGGGATTGCCGCTGAACCCGACGCAAAGCGTGTTGTAGCCCTGCTCACGCAGCACTTCGGGGAGCGTCGTGACCTGCTCCGTCAGCCCCCCGCGATGCCGGAGCGCCACGACCTCCGTACCGAAGCAGTCGCGGCCGGTGAGCATCGAGGCGTAGGCCGGCGTGGTGGGGATATGGGCGGAGTAAGTCTGCTCGAAGAGCGTGGCGTCCTCGGCAAAACGATCAATGTGCGGCGTGGTGAGGCGCTGATAGCCGTAGCAGCTCATGTGGTCGCGGCGCAGGGAATCGATGGCAATCAGCAGGATGTTGGGCCGCCCGCGCCGGGGATTGCTGGCAGTCATTGGCGTCTACGCTCCTTTCGAGTCGCCCCCCGCCGCAGCGGGGGGACCATAGGGGGGACACCCCGTTCACCGCCCTCACCCCCGCCCGAAATGGGCCTCGCGCGCGGCCCACGCTTCGGTCAGGCCGTGCCGAGCGAGCAGCGCCGCCGGTGCTTCCAACGGATCATCGAGGCGCTCCATCCAGGCTTGTAGCTCCGTTTCGAGCGCCGCTTGCAGCGAGTCTACCGTCGGATCGCCGGCGAGGTTGTGCATTTGGTAAGGATCGGCCACGTTGTCGTAGTGTACCCAAGGGCCGTTCAGGTCACGGGCATAGGTATAGCGTGCCGTCCGCACACCGCGCCAGGCCGCGACGCCGACCTGCACGGCTTGGTCGCAGGAAAGGGCCTCTTGCAGGTAGACCGAGGACGGTCGCACGCCGCCGCGGCCGCGGATCGCGTCCGAGAGGTCTGCGCCTTGCATCGTCTCCGGCACAGGTATGCCGAGCAGTCCGAGGATGGTCGGGGCGGCGTCCACTAGGCCGATGAGTAGGTCGTCCGTCGAGCCTTGGGGCAGCCGGTTGCCGAAACGCAGGAGGAACGGGATATTGACCGACTCTTCCCACGGCACTTGCTTGTTCTGGCGGCCGTGGGAGCCGAGCATATCGCCGTGGTCACTGGTGAAGACGACCAGCGTGTCGTCCAGCACGCCGCCGTCCCGCAGGAACGACAGCAGGCGCTCGATCTGGGCGTCGAGAGCGGTGATATGCGCGTAGTACCCGGCGAGATCGCGCCGCACCGCCGGGGTATCCGGGCAGTTGGGGCGCAGGCGCAGGTCCTCCGGCCGGTAGCGGTCGGCGAGACCGGGCGGTGCCGGCCAATAAGGGTCGTGCGGCGGGCCATAGGACAGGAACAAGCAGAATGGCTGCTCGTCATAGTCCCCCAAGTGCTCGCCCAGCCAGGACAGGGCCAGGTCGGTCTGCACCTCCGGCTCATAGCGGCCGGTGGGCGCGATGACGGCGGCGGAGTCGTTCAGGTGGTACCGCGGCTCGAAGTACCGGTGGGCGCAACTCCAGGCGGCCCAGAAATCGTCGAAGCCGAGTCGTTCCGGCCCCGGCGGGATGAAGCGGTCGCGGGGCCAGCCGCCGATGTGCCACTTGCCGATATAGCCGCAGCGGTAGTCGGCGGCCCGCAGCGACCGGGCGATAGCCGGGGTGTCCGGCCCGGCATCGAGCGGCAGGTCGTTGCTGAGGGCACGGTGCCGGTGCGGCCACTGGCCGGTCAACAGGCTGCCGCGGCTCGGCGTGCAGACCGGCGTATTGGCGTAGGCATGGGTAAATCGCACCCCCTCGGCCGCTAGGCGGTCCAGCGCGGGCGTCTGCACGTCGGGATTGCCGGCGCAGCCGAGCGCCTCGCCGCGATGCTGGTCCCCGAAGATGACCAGCAGGTTGCTCCGTGTCGTCATTGGCCGCTCCGCTCCGGACCGGCAACGGCCGGCGCCGCGTCGAACTCGCGGATCACGTCCAGGAAGGCCGCGCCGTACCGTTCTAGCTTGCGCCGGCCAACACCGTTGATCCCCAGCAGCTGTGCCGCATCGAGCGGACGAGAGCTTGCCATGTCCATGAGCGTGGCGTCGTGGAAGATCACGTAGGCTGGTACGTCCTGCTCCTGGGCGATGGACAAGCGACATTGGCGCAGGGCCTCAAACAGCGCCTGATCGCCGGCGGCAAGCTGCCGCTCGCGGCGCTCCCGGCGGGGCCGCGGCGCGGCTTTCTCCGGGAGATCGCGGCGCAGCGAAATCGACTCCTCGCCGCGGAGCAGCGGCCGGCTCCGCGCCGTGACCTGGAGTGCGCCGTAGCCGGCAACGTCAACCTGGAGGTAGCCCCGCGCCACCAGCTGGCGAAAGACCGAGCGCCATTGCGTATCGTCAAGTTCTGCGCCAACGCCATACGTCTTGATCCGCTGGTGGCCGTGCTGCTGCACCTTCTCCGTCTCCTTGCCGCGCAGCACGTCAATCAGGTGGTTGACGCCAAACCGCTGCCCGGTGCGGTAGACGCAGGAGAGCGCCTTTTGGACGGCGATAGTACCGTCCCAGGTTTCCACCGGTGCGAGACAGGTGTCACAGTTGCCGCAGTGATCGGGGCTGTGCTCGCCAAAGTAGCGTAGTAGCGCGTGGCGGCGGCAGGTGGTGATCTCGCACAGCCCCAGCAAGGCATCCAGTTTTTGAAGCTTCACCCGAACGTGCTCTGGAAAGCCGCTTGATCCCATCAGGAGTTGCCGCATATTCGCCACGTCTTGCAGTCCATAAGCCATCCAAGCTGTAGCCGGCTGCCCGTCGCGACCCGCACGACCGGTCTCCTGGTAGTAGGACTCGACGCTCTGGGGCAGGTCGAGATGGGCGACAAACCGCACGTCCGGCTTGTCAATGCCCAGACCGAAGGCAATCGTCGCTACCACGATGACGCCATCCTCGCGCAAGAAGCGCTGTTGATGCTGCTGGCGTACCTCTGCCGGCAGACCGGCGTGGTAGGGCAGGGCGCAAAACCCTTGCCCTTGCAGCCAAGTGGCCACGTTCCCCACACTCTTGCGGGTTCGACAATAGACGATGCCGGCATCCCTGCCGTGCTCATGGCGTAGCAATTGCAGCAGTTGTTGGCGCGAGTTCCGCTTGTGGGTAATGCGGTATTGGATGTTGGGGCGGTCGAAGCCGCTGATGTAGTGGCTGGCGTTTCCCAACGCAAGACGCTCGACGATCTCGGCGCGCGTGCGGGCATCGGCGGTCGCAGTGAGCGCAATTCGAGGCACGTGCGGGAACCGCTCTTGCAGCAGGTTGAGCTGCAAGTAATCGGCTCGGAAATCGTGCCCCCACTGCGAGACACAGTGGGCCTCGTCAATGGCGAACAGCGCAATCGTCACGTGCTCCAGCAGCGTGAGCGTGCGTTCTTGCGTCAGGCGCTCCGGGGCAACGTAGAGCAGGTCCAGCTGCCCGGCCCGCAGCGCCTGCTCGACCCGCCGGGCAGCATCTCGCTCCAGGGTGGAGTTCAGATAGCCGGCTCGCACGCCCAGCTGTGCCAGGGCGGCTACCTGGTCCTGCATCAGGGCGATCAGCGGCGAAATGACGATCCCCACGCCGGCGCGCACCAGGGCCGGAAGCTGATAGCACAGGGATTTACCGCCGCCGGTCGGCATCAGCACCAGCGCGTCGCGCCCGGAGATCACCTCTTCAATGATCTCCCGTTGCGAGCCGCGAAAGTCGTCATAGCCGAACGTTTGCCGCAGTAGCTGCAAGGGTTGTCGGGTCATGATTATATGTCTCGCCGCCCGGTGGTGATGGCTGTTTGACCCTCTCCCGTCCCGAGGGGGGAGGTAACACGCCGTCCCCCCGCCGCTGCGGGGGGACCATTGGGGGGCCGCGGCCCCTACTCCGACCGCTCCAAGAGCTTCTGCTGCCACTCCTGCGTGGTTTGGAGCTGATGCTGCCTGGCCTCGATGTCGCTGAGGCGCGCTTCGATCCGTCCGAGGCGCTCGTGGACCTCCGGCGGCGTTTCCTGGCTCATGGAAAGCCGCTTGGTGCGCTCGGTCATGACAGTCCGCACGATATAGCCCACTCCGCCGAAAATGGTTGCTATGACCAGGACAGCACCGATTACCTCCATGTTTGCTCGCTCCTCACTCTCCGGCCGCTGCCCTCACCCCGGGCCCTCTCCCAGCGGGAGAGGGGTAGCCTCCGCCTGCTACCCGGCGTCGAGGCCGGCCTCCTCCAATAGCTCGCGCAGGGCATACATGTACCAGATCGTCGCGGCCTTGAGCTTCTGGTAGCCGTAGGTGCCAGTCTTGCCGAGATGTGTTTCGATGCTGTAGAGACCGCGATACCCCGAATCGTGCAAGGAGCGAATCACTCTTGGCCACGGCAGCGCGCCCGTGCCGAGCAGAGTCTTCAGCCCCCGATTGCGTCCCTCGGGATGCTCCGGCGCAAACGTCCGGTCCTTGACGTGGACGTTGACGACGTAGCCCTGCACCTGCTCCCAGGCGTTGGGGAAGATCGGCTCGTAGGGCCAGCCGTTGTCCACGTCCCAGGCGATTCTGACCGCCGGGCTGTCGAGCGCGTCAATGATCCGCCGCACCTCGCTGGGACTGCCGCCGTAGGTCGAACGCTCCGGCTCCAGCGCGAGGGTCACGCCTTCCCGCTCGGCCAGCTCGGCGGCGGGCCGGAATTGGCGGACGATCTGGGGCAGCGTCGGCTCCAGGTTGGGACGCACGGCAGCCTGGCTCTCCCGGTCGGGCTGCCAGAAGGGGAAGGTGCGGATGACCGACGTGCCGAAGTAGTGCGCTTGCTCGATGAGCGTCGGCAGGAAGGCGCGATGCTCGTTGTATTCCGGGCCCTCGATTGGACATTTGCCGAAGTTCGATTGAATAGCGCCCAGCTTGACGCCGTGATCGTCGAGGATGGACTGAATCTCCGGCCAACGCGACCGCGGCACGGCGTGCAAGAAGCCGCCCCATACGCCGCGAATGTCTACATAGCCGAGGCCGGCATCGGCGGCGGTACGCACGGCATCGGCAAAGTCCATCGTGATCTCGTCGGTGAGAACGCTGGCAGGTACGGTCATCGTCGTCTGCTCCTTATGGTGGTTTCTGGTTGGACCTAACCCCCGGCCCCTGCCCTCCAGGGAAGGGGGGTCATGGCACTCCGGGCAAGCTCCTTACTTCCCTGGAAGACAGTCGGCACGACGGCCTCTAGCCCCTTCCCTTTAGGGAGGGGGTTGGGGGGTAGGTCAACCTCCCCTCAGTTCGGTGGGCCGCCGGCCGAGTCGGAAGCATACCACTGCTGCTGGGCGCTCCCCTCGTCCGCCCCGCCGGTCTCGGCGGCGCGGATCAGCATCCGGTCTCGTTGGCTCCGACGCACGCGCCGCTCCAAGGCTACCGGGTCCCAGTATCCTAACAGCGCGTTCCGTAGCTCCTCGCGGATGCCTTGATACGCCGGGTCGCTGCCCAAGTCGTGAAACTCCCCGGGATCGCTTACCAAGTCGTACAACTCCACCGGGTCGTCTAGGCTGTAGTTCAGTTTGTATTGTCCCCGCCGCAGCATCGCCATCGGCCGCGCTACTCCGTGCGCCAGATACTCCGAGAAGGCCTCGTCCTTCCAGTCCTCTGTGTCGCCTCTAGCCAGCGCGAGCAGACTATCACCATCAATGCCCTCCGACGAGGCACCCGCCGCCTCGACGATGGTCGCGACCAGGTCCACCAGCGAGACCACGCCGTTGACCCGCCGGCCGGCCGGGAGGCGCCCCGGCCAGGCCAGCTGGAGCGGCACCCGCACCGACTGCTCGTAGAAGTTGGACTTGCGCCACATGCCATGCTCGCCGGCCATCTCGCCGTGGTCGCTGAAGTAGGCGATCAGGGTGTTCTCGCGCTGTCCGGTTTCCTCCAGCGCGTCGAGCAGCCGGCCGATCTTCTCGTCGAGGTAGGTAATCAGGCCGTAGTAGCCGACGCGGCCCCGGCGCACCAGCTCCTCCGAGAAGTCCGCCATGCCAAACATGCGGCGTAGGCGCTGGTAGACCGGGTGCTGATTGTCGAGGTGGCCCGGTGGGATCGTCGGCATATCTACTTCCGCTTCAGGGTAGAGGTCCCAGAAGCGCTGCGGAACAACGAACGGGAAATGGGGCGCCATAAAGGAGACGTTGAGCGCCCAGGGCTGCCGGTGCCGGGCCGGATCGCGCAAGTAGTCGAGCGCGGCGGCCTCCACCTGGTCGTCCACCTCGATCTCCTCGGTGGTACCCGGCCCGGCGCGGTCCAACGCTCCCCAGGGCTGCGGCGCCTCTTGGATACCCGCGGACCAGTCGAAGATGGGATGGTGGCGCTCGGCGTGCAGATCGCGGGCCAGCTGTGCCTGGAAGCCGTGTAGCTGGTCCGGGCCGTAGAAGTGCTGCTTGCCGGACAGGACGGCATCGTAGCCGATGGCGCGGAGCCGGTGTGCCCACGTCACTGCGTCGGAGGGGATGGGCATGGAGTTATCCCACGCGCCGATGTGGTGGACGTATCGCCCCGTCATGAAGGACATGCGGGAAGGGGTGCAGAGCGGCGAGTTGCAATAGGCGTTTTGGAAGACCACACCATCGGCGGCGAGGCGATCCAGGTTAGGCGTCTGAACCAAGGGATGGCCGTAGGGGCCGCTGAACATGGGCGCGTGCTCATCGGACATGATGAGCAGTAGGTTGGGCCGGTCGTTGGCAGCCATGGGCGTGCATACCTCCCAGCGAGCAGGGCTGGCTCAGTATACCTACGCCTCACGCCGGCTCCGGTCGCTGCCGCTGACCGCAGCCGCGCGACGGGTAGCAGACGATCAGTGCTACGGCGCCGACTCGGCGTTGGCGAAGACCATATTGCCGCCGTCTATCTTCAAGTTCAGGAACAGCTTGCCCTCGTGTAGGACGTAGGTCACTACCTCGCCGAGCCGGGTCAGGAAGGTGTTGGAGAGCGACTCTGGCGGGCACGCGGCCCGGGTAAGTATTTCCAACTTCAGGGTAATGCTGCTGCGGGCAAGTGTGTACGACCCGCTCCCAGTGTTGCAATCGGCTTTCACCTGGAAGGTGCCGCCGGGCAGCAGCCGCAGCGTGTATTTGTGCGGATCGGCTACGGTGACGTCCCAAGACGAGCCGCGCGTGTCTTCGAAGCGCTCCCAGCGCCACACCACGTCCACAATTGATCGGACCTCCTCCAGGGTGTCGCCGACCAATTGGAACGTGCGGCGTACTTGCTGTGTCGGGCAGCAGAGTGGGTCGTCCGGCCCGTGACCGATCAGCTGCACGACGATCTCGCCGTCCTGGATCGCCAGGGACTCGATTCTGACGCGATCACCGAGGAAAGCTGAGGCGGCGTGCCGCGGCTGGCCCGCCTCGTTGAAGACGGCAGCCACGTGCCGGAAGGTGCCACTGCCACCAGGATCGGCGATCAGGACGACGGCAGCATCGTCAACACCGTCGTCATTCAGATCGCCGAACGCGACGTGCTCGCTCAGAGTGAGGCGGACACCGCTGGCCGAACCTGGCTCGTAAGGCTCGAAGAACGTGCCGTCGGTCAGCCTGGCCTTGCCGCCGGTCGGGAACTCGGATTGGTACTCGGCGTTCTTGAGCTGCTGTAGCGTCAGGGGCACCCCCTCCAGGGTATCGCCAGTCAGCTGGAACGCGAGGGTCTGTTCCTGGGTCGGGCAGCAAGCCCCGTCGCCCGGCCCCTGACCGATCAGCCCCACGACGATCCGGCCGGCCTGAATCGCCAGGGACTCGATCCTGACGCGATCACCGAGCAAGGCCGACGCGACGTGCCGTGGCTGCCCCGCCTCATTGACGACGGCAGCCAGGTACCGGAAGGTGCCACTGCCGCCACCACTGGCGTCCAGGATGACGATCGCATCGGTAGCACCGTCGCTATTCAGGTCGCCATACGCAACGTCCTCGCTCAGGAAGAGGTATATGCCGCTGGCCGATCCCGGCTCATGGGCTTCGAAGAACATGCCGTCGGTCAGCTTGGCCTTCCCGCCGGTCGGCCAATCGGAGAGGTACTCGGCGTTCTTCAGCACCTCTAGCTTCAAGGCGGCCGGCACTTCCCAGTCGAAATGCTCGGTGTTCAGCCGTACCTGCAAGCCGTAGGGGCCGTTGATCCACGTGCGATAGCCGTCGGTGAAGCCGGTCCAGTTGTCGGCTTTGTGCCACACCATGAGGCCGCCGGTGGTCCGCTGGAGGGCATCGCCGTTCTCAGGGTTGAATCGCTCGTTCTCTAGGCATTGCCCGACCGTATCCGGCCCTTCCACCTCGTCAATCAGGGCCTTGAGCGTGGCGAAACCGAGGACAAACTTGCAGTCCGCAGCCCACGCTGATGGTGCCCCTAGGAAGAGGGTCGCACAGAGCAGCAGCAACCCTACACACAATGCAATGGGTCCGGTCTTCGTTGGCTTGTTCATCGCTCGCGCTCCTCTTGATAGCGGGCTGTACCGGTGTTTTGCCATGGTACAACTTGTTGGGTAGACGGAGCTAGGGCGCGTCCGCAGGTCCGTTGCGGTCATACGTGCAGCGGCATGGATGCTATTGTTTAACCGCTAGAGTCATAGAAAGCCGTTGCCGTGGGCAATGCTGCGGGTCGGAGTGTGATGGAGGGGAATGATGAGTACGGAGCAGGACACCGCGACGACAGGTGCCGTTGCCGATTTGCCCGAATGGAATGTGGGCCGCATTTACGTGGGGGACACGCGGGTACCGGAGTTGCTCTGTCGGTATCCCAATGACCCAGTGGCGGTGCTGGAGGAGATCGGCGACCGCGAGGTGCTGATTCGCTACGCCGGCGGCCGAGTGCGCGTGCGGGTTCGCAACCCCGAGGAGGGGGTGGTCGGCACCAGCTACCTGCTGCTGCTCGATGGTTTCGAGCGCGGTATGTACCAGATATAGGCACGCCTCACAGGCGTTAGCCCTGTAGCCATTGCACCAGGGCCAATGTGACGTTTGCTTCGATCACCGCAGCGACGAGCAGCAGGACGAGCACCGGCACAAGAATCTGGAGGGATTCGCGGGCGGTCGTTCGCCAGATGGCGACGCGAGTGCCCGCTGCGGACGGGAGCCACGGCGCCAGACCGAGCTTAAGTCCCCACGCAGCGACGACCAACACGGCCGGTAGCTCGATAATCCCGTGCGGCAAGAGCGCCGCAGCAAAAAACAGCGGATCGCGCGGCAGGTCCGGCAGTTCAGGGAGTGGTGTGCCGCTACTGAAACCGATGAGCAGACCGATAATGGATCCGTTGGTGAGCAGGACGCCGAGTGGCACGAGACCGAAGCCGGCGCCGAGTAGTAAGGTCAGTACCGAGGCGCGAGCGTTATTGGCGAAGATCAGTCCGGAGCGGACGAGCGGGTTATCGCTTGCCAGGACTTGCGCCGCGAGCGTTTCGAGCTGGCTGAAGACCGGTTCCGCGACTTCAAGAGTCCGCTCCGGCGCGGCGCGGGCACCAGCGAACCCGAGCAGGAAACCGAGGAGGAAGATTGCCGCTGCCGCCGCGATCCAAGTCCGGTTCAGCCGCAGCAATTGACGGTAGTCCGGCCACCACCATGGCCGATCAACTGAACTACTGGCGGCGTTCATATGGGGTCATCGGAAGGGATAGGAGCACCCGGCAGCCATGCCACCGGTCGTCGGTGCTACCCGGCCACGGCGGCCGGCTCGCGCACGACGCTGGCATCCTCGGCGGCCATGGTGGTGGGATGGACCCAGACGCGCTCGGCGGCCTTGTTGCCGAGCACCACGTCGCCGTCTGCGCTAGTTACGGTAATGGTGTCGTTGAAGGTGGCCACGTCGCGGATGTCGAGCGTCTTGCCCGGCTTGATTTGATGGCGTTCGAGGAAAGTCAGCAGGTCGAGGTCCCACTCGGCCGCTTCCTCGATGCGGATCACGGTGGCGGCTTGACCGACGTTGCATTCACTGAGCCGCATTTGGGGCGAGAGGTCGAGCAGGCTGGCACTCCGGCTGCCGGGGATCGGATTGCCGTGGGGGCAGGTGGCCGGATCGCCGAGGACGGCCGCCAGCCGCTCTTCCAGCACGGGGGATACGGCGTGCTCCAGGCGCTCGGCCTCTTCGTGTGCCTGCCGCCAATCCAAGCCGAGTACGTCGGTGAGGAAGCGCTCCATCAGGCGATGCCGGCGCATGAGCCGCTCGGCGAACGCATGTCCCTCCTCGGTCAACCGGATTTCCTTGCGCTGGGTCAGGCGGATGAGGCCTTGCTGTTGCAAGCGGCGGAGCGTACCCAACACCGTCGGCGGCGTGACTCCGACGATCTCGGCGACCCGCGCGGCGATGGCGGGGCGATCCTCCGAGATCAGCAGGTAGATCGCCTCCAAATACTGTGCGGCCTTGTCCGTGATGGTATCCGTAGAGTCTGGTGCGGTTTCTGTCGCCATGGTTGCCTACTTTGGCCCCGTGTGGTGGGACCGGCCCATATCGGCGAGGGAATGGCGGCGGTTGATCCACCGCTACCCCGGAGCTACGCGCGTGTGCGCGGTCACCGCCGAGCGAAAGTCAGTTGCTGACCGAGCGGACTACTTACTAGAGGCGCGCGTCACAGGCAGGTGGCCCTGAGCACCGGACACGCGGTTCGCCCGCCTTTATCCTAACACCATTGCCAGCCGCCGTACAAATAGCCCCCCTATGGTCCCCCCGCTGCGGCGGGGGGACGGCGTGTTCCCTCCCCTCCCGCAACGAAGGAGGGCGAGGACGGGGGCCGAGCTACAGCCGGTGGCCGGCGCGTAGCTCGGTCAGCCCTTGCGCGATCCGATCCAGGCCGACTTCTAGTTGCTCGGTAGCCGTGGCGATGGACAGACGCAGGTAGCCCTCGCCGGCGGCGCCGAACGCGGTGCCGGCGAGGATGGCCACACCGGAGCGTTCCAAGAGGTAGTCGGCGATCTCCTTGCTCGTGAGGCCCGGGACCTCGACGCGCGGGAAGACGTAGAAAGCGCCGTGCGGGGAGAGGCAGTGGACGCCGGGCATTTCGTTCAGTCGCCCGACGACCAGATCACGCCGGCTTTGGAAGGCCGCGACCATCTCGTCTACCGAGTCCTGCGGTCCGTGGAGCGCGGCGATACCGGCGTGCTGCACGAAGGTCGTGGTACACGACGAGCAGTTGTTCTGGAGCTGGGCCATGGCCTCGGCCAAGTCTTCGGGCATCACGCCGTAGCCCAAGCGCCAGCCGGTCATCGAGTACGCTTTGGAGAAGCCGTCCACCAACACCGTCCGCTCGGCCATCCCTGGTTCGGACAGGATGCTCGGCGCGTCGCCCTCGAACAGCAGCCGCGAGTAGATCTCGTCGCTGATGACCCAGAGATCGTGCTCACGGGCGAGATTCGCAATGCCCGCGACATCCTCGGCGGTGAGCACGCTGCCGGTGGGGTTCTGCGGGGAGTTGAGGACAATCATCTTCGTCCGCGAGGTGATGCGCCGTTCCAGCTCTGCGACCTCAAACCGGAACTCGTTGGCTTCACTGAGGGGCACGGAGATGGGCCGACCACCCACGAACGCGACCACGGATTCATAGATCGGAAAGCCGGGGTCGGGCAGCAGCACCTCGTCACCCGCGTCCACGAGGGCGAGGGTGGCGTAGAAAATCGGGGGCTTGGCGCCGGGTGTGATGACGACCTGATCGGGTGAGATCGGCACGCCGTGTGTTTCGGACACGTGCGCCGCAATCGCTTCGCGGCAGGGCATGATGCCGGCCGACGGGCCGTACTTGGTCTCGTCGGCCGCGAGGGCGTTGTTCGCAGCGTCCTTCACGTGCTGTGGCGTCGGGAAATCCGGCTCCCCGATCTCCATGTGGATGATATGATGCCCTTCCCGCTCCAGCTGGCGGGCACGCGCGAGCACCTCAAAGGCCGATTCCGTGCCGAGGTCGGCCATGCGGGTAGCCAATCTCACCGCAGTTGCTATCACCATCAAGCTCTCCTGTTGCTTGGTTATTCCGTTATCCTGTGCAGACGCCCGTTGTTGGACCGGCGCAGTGCGGACGGCGGCGGCAGATAAGGTTCCCCGTGCCCGGCGCCGGCCGGCGAGTGGAGGGTATGTCGAGTATAAATCTCTCGCGCCGTCTGTCAAAGCGTGGTTGATCGAGGCGTGAGGATGGAGCACGGGGGAGGTGGCCGGCGCTGGCACTAATTCGTGAAGTTCTGCGTGAACATCTTGCCGTAGATGCCGCCCGAGACCACGCCAATGCCGATTTTGCCGTATTCGGTGGCCAGGATATTGTGGCGGTGGTCGGGGCTATTCATCAAGCCGGCGTGCGCCACATCTACCGATGGGGCATAGGCCAGGTTTTCGCCGGCGACCCGATAGGGGATATTGTGCTGGCGGATACGATCTGCCGGACTGCCGGTAACGGGTGAGCGGTGTGAGAAGTAGTTGAGCCGGAACATCTCAGCGCTGTGGGCACGGGCCACCGCGCGCAGAGCGGGGTCCATCACTAGCGGCGGGAGTGACTCGTGGTCCCGGGCGGCGTTGACCAGCGCGAGCAAGCGGGTTTCGGCTGCCGCGTCTACCTGTAGGTCCGAAAGCGGGAACGGACCGAACCGGAAGCTCTCCCCGTACTCGACAAGGCCCTGGCGCTGCAAGCCCATCGTGCTCAGGATGGCTCGGCCGAAGAGCGACTCTAGCTGCGGAAGGGCTGCCGCCGTCGCCCGGGTGAGGTGGCCGGCGAGGGCGGACTCCTCGACCGACTGCTGGACCGTGCTGGGGAGGGGGAGGACACGGAGCGGTGTGAGGAGCAGTGCGGCGACGGCGATACCCAGCACAAAGCCGGGGATCGCGCCGAGCAGGTGGTCGGCCGCGATCAAGGGCGCCAGCCAGGGACGTAGCGGGCGCAACATGCCGGCAATGATATTCAGCGTGACGGCGAGCACGATCTGAGACAGGATTAGGACCGCGAGGAAGCCCGCGCCGTTCGCAAGCAGCGGCGATAGCTCCCACTGTGCGAGGATGAGGCCGGCGGCCAGCGGGTAGAAGCGAATGGCCAGCACCACGCTGACGACGATGGACGCGAGGCCGGTGATCAAGGCGATGAAGCCGCGTCGCATGCCGTGGATAGTGAGGAGCGCCGCGATCACCAATAAGGCGATGTCAACCGCATTGAATTGGTCCCAGGATACGTTGATCTGGTCCCAAGACTCCGGCAGGGCGCCGACTAGCTCTTCCCACAGCGACATAGTTGATTGTACCGTCTGAATGCGGCCGCCGGTGTCCGGGTAGCCGGTGCAGCTTGCCGTCTGCCGCTGGCAGCGTTAGCATCGCTCGGAGGCTCGGCCGCCGCGGCCGGCTCTCCCTGGTGTGACAACGAAATGGACAGCAGCGTTTCAATGCGACTGATGTTAGGATGGCGCCTCACCCCCCGGCAGCCCTCACCCCGGCCCTCTCCCACGGGGAGAGGGAGAAAGCGCCGCGCCGACCGTCATGTCTGCGAACCCGGGAATCCATCCTCCCGGCTGCTGTTGCGAGGAGGGCTAGGCTCTCTCTTGCTGGGGATGATCCTGCTCTTGGCTGGCCCGGGCGGCGCCATGGCGGGCGGCCAAGGCCCGGCGCAGCCGCTGCCGGCTGGCCGGTATGTCCGGCAGGCGGCCGGCGTGGTAGGCCAGGGGTTTGACGTGCGGGACCTGCACGACACGACGGCCGGGCCGGCGCTCTTCGGGACGCTGTTCCGAGAGTATGGTGGAGTTGAAGGGCTGGGCGATCCGATCAGCCGCGCCTTCCTCGGCCGCGACGGCTGTGCCTATCAGGTGTTCCAGCGGGTCGTCTTGCAGGCCTGTCCTGGGCAGGGCACGCGCTTGGCCAATACGTTCGAGCTGCTGACGGCTGCCGGGATGGACCCGTGGCTGCTGGTGGTTCACGATATACCGGCGCCGCGGGAGGGCAATGCCGTGGCCTTCGACGATGCGATTGCCGAGCGGATTGCATGGCTGCGCGATCCGGCGATCCGGGCGGTCTTCTTCCGGGCACCGGAGGGCGTCACCGGGCCGTGGTCGGTGCTCGACGCGATCAACTATTACGGCTTGCCGACGTCACAGCCGCGCCATCGTGGCCCGTTTATCGTGCAGCGGTTTCAGCGCCAGACCTTGCAGCGCTGGCTGGTGGACCATCCGACGGGGCTGTTTCCGGCGGAGACTATCGTGCCGGTGCTCGGCGGTGAGTTGCTGCGCGAGACCGGGCTGATCGGTGGCCACATCGTGCAGCCGCACGCCCCCGGACAGTCGGCCGGGGCGCCACTGCCGGTGGCGGCGGGCTTTCCGCCGGTGCCGGGCGAGCCGTTGCCCCATCCGCCGATTGCCGTCCCCACGCCCGAACCGGCAGCGCAGCCTGCGCTTCCGGCTGCTGAGTAGGGTCAGGCCTCACCCCCCGGCGACGGGCCTCACCCCCGGCCCCCTCTTCACCATGATAGAGAGGGGGAATCTAGTGCGGTCATGGAGAGCGTAACGCTGCAACTCGGTATGCTCTTGATCCGAGGTACTAGCCATAAACAGGTGACAAAAGACACCTATCGCACCCCGTTGCAACTCGGTATACTCAATCTGAGGCGCTAGGGATGACGATTGCGAACGAGCACCTGGAAATCAGCCGGTGGTCCATTCGACAGGCGGAAGACGAACTGCGACAGATCGCCCCGCGGGCGGCCTGTCCGCAATTTTCGGGAGCAGCGACATGAACACCACCATGGCTCGCATTGGCAAGGAGAAGCGCCTTGTGGCCTTCGCCGTCTACACCTTACTCCGTGACCATCCCGGCCAGACTCCCGCTGAGATCGCCGCCGCTTGCGGACAAGGGGAACGCTGGGCGCGGGGGATTCTCACCTTGCTCCGCGAGCAAGGTCTTGTCAACACACAGCCGCACGGCCACACGGCGAGATACTATCTCGCAGAATCGGGCCGCGATGGCGCCAACCGGCATAAAGTCGCGTCCGTGGGTGAAGAACTGCCAACTGATGAGACACCTTCCGGAGAACTGGTGCCTGCTGGCGAACTAGCGCCCACATGGCGCGAGACGTTAGCGGCAGTACTCCTGAGCATGTCTCCTGACGCATTCGAGCGATTGTGTATGAGATTATTGCGTGAATCGGGTTTTGATGAAGTCACTGTCACGAACAGCTCGGGTGACGGTGGGATTGACGGGCGTGGCATCAAACGCCTTGATGGACTGATTAGCTTCCCCATTCTGTTTCAGTGCAAGCGTTATGCCAACAACGTCTCTGCCGGCACAGTCAGAGACTTCCGCGGCGCAATGGCCGGCCGGGCCGATAGAGGGTTAATCCTGACGACAGGTGGTTTCACAAGCGACGCGCAAAAAGAAGCCACTAGGGACGGAGTACCGCCGATAGACCTGATTGATGGCGAGCTACTGATGGAAAGGTTGAAAGAGTTGGGCCTTGGCGTGAGCGTGAGGACGGTCGAGGTCGTGGAAGTGGATAAGGGGTTCTTCGATTCGATCTGATTCCGAGTTGCAGAGGTGTTGCCAGTGACGACCGATCTGGATTCCGGCTTTCGCCGGAATGACGGGGACGGGTGATGACGGAGAGGAGCGTGTATGAGCGCGATAGTAGGCAGCGGTGACTTTAGCTATGAGGCGGAGGGGAACTGGGGGCGGGGACCGCACCGGCCGGAGTTCGGTCTGGTGTCCGGTGTTGCCTGCGACTCGCAGGATCGCGTCTATGTGTTCCAACGCTTTCCCAGGTCGGAGATGATGGTGTTCGAGCCGAACGGCCGGCTGATTACCACTTGGGGCGACGGAGCGTTCGAGCAGGCGCACGGGGTCTGGATGAGCGAGGACGACATCCTCTACGTCACGGACACGAACGGGCATACGGTGACACAGTGGACCTGTGACGGCACGCTCCTGGCGACGTGGGGTACACGTGGCCAGCCGGGTGTGGAGGCGCCGTTCAACCGGCCGACGCGGGCCTTTCGCGCGCCGTCGGGCGAGGTCTTCGTGACGGACGGCTACGGGAATCATCGCGTGCATCGCTTCAGCGCGGATGGCGAGCTGGAGCTGTCGTGGGGGGCCGAGGGCACCGGACCGGGCGAGTTCACGCGGCCGGTGCATAACGTCTGCGTGGACGAGCGCGGGCGGGTGCTGGTGCTGGATCGCGGCAACGACCGCGTGCAGATTTTCACCCGCGACGGCGAGTATCTGGACCAGTGGCGCGATATTGCGATGCCCCAGGAGATGTTGATTGACGAGGACAACACCGTCTATGTCATCGGCGGGCGTTTGGGTACCCAGCACGTAACGATGATGACGCTGGACGGTGAGCTGATCACCCGCTGGGGCGAATATGGCACGGCGCCCGGCCAATTTGTCGGCTCGCCGCACGGCATGTGGTTTGATTCTCGCGGTGACCTCTACATCATCGAGGTCGAGGCCGACAACCGGATGCAGAAGTTCGTGCGCCGGTAAGCGGTTTCAGGCGCCGTGCGCCGGTGTGGGGTTGTCGAGGCGCAGCGCGACGATGACCGGCTGGGTAGCACGCGCGGCGTGCGCGATGCTCTCGTCGGGCCGGGCGCGGTCCAGACCGAAGGCTCGGCGGGCTGCGCGTGCCGGTAGAGTGTGCCCGTACAGATAGCCGGCGAGGGCCTGGCGGCGCTGCCCCTCGCCGCGCAGGATGCTGGCCTGAGCTTGGTAGTGGCATCGCCCGATCCGCACCCTGACCGCCGGCTGCGCCCGCAGGTTGGCGAGCCAATCCGCTCCGCCGGGCGCCGCCCGGAAGAGGTAGACCACTGTCCCCGGCGAAGGGTGCAGTCTCGATGGATCAGCGGACATGTAGCCAATGGGTGTGGTGTATTGACGACCGCTGCGGCGTCCGCGGGTAGTGAGCAGGAGCAGCCAGTTCGCCACGACCCGGCCTAGCCCGCGGCCGTACAGGGCGACCACCAGCCGGCTGCTCTGCCGCCGTAGCGGCCGCGCTACCTTGAGTAACCGCGCTGTGCTGTCATTCATGGTCCACACACAGTTACTCTTGCGGTCTGCCCCCTCCCTAGCCCTCCCCCGGAGCACGCTCCAAGGGAGGTAAGCGATTGTCCCCCTGCCAAGCGGGGGAATCATGGGGGTAGCACGATTACGCGAGAAAGGCGCTGGCGGCTTGGCTGAGGAGGGCGGTGGTGTTGGTGGCGACGGAGCGCACGCCTTGGGCAAAACGCTCCTGCATCAGTTGGGCGTCCGGCGCGACCGTGCCGACGGGTAGACCGACGGCGCCGGCTCGCGCGACGACGTTTTCGAGCGCCGCGACGACCCGCGGATGAGTCGGCTGGCCGGGGACGCCGAACGACTGTGACAGATCGGTTGGCCCGACGAACACGAGGTCAATGTGGGGCACGGCGAGGATGTCGTCGAGATTATCGAGGGCTTCCTGCGTCTCGACCTGGACGATCACCATGGTCTCCTCGTTCGCGCGGGCCACGTAGTCGGGCACGTTGATGCCGACGCCCCAGCGCGAGGCGCGGGTGACGCTCGCCAAGCCACGCTTGCCCAGGGGCGTGTACTTGACCGCTTCGACCACCGCCTGGGCCTGAGCCGCGGTATTGACCATCGGAATTTGGACGCCTTGCGCCCCAACGTCGAGGTAGCGCAGGATGACCTGGCGCTCGTTTTGGGCGACGCGCACCAGCGGCGTCATGCCGCTGACATCGGCTGCGCGGACCATTTGCTCGACGTACTGCGGTCCGAACGGCGCGTGCTCGGCGTCAATGAGGCAGAAGTCGAAGCCGAGCAGACCGCATAGCTCGACGGCCTGGATCGAATCCAGGTTGATGAACACGCCGCGAATCGACTCTCCGGCCTGGAGCTTGGCTTTGGCGCGGTTGGTCCACATATCCTTACACTCTCCGGTTCGTCCGTGCCGCGATGCCGTCTTGAAGACGCCGCGGCGAGTGCCTGACCATACCAGGAGCGGGGCCGTCTCAGCACGGCGGTTTGCACACCATGTCCCCCATCACCCGTCATTGCGGCGCAGGCCGCAATCCAGTGGTCGGTGGTGTGGACTGCGGCGAAAGCCGCAGCGACAGGAGGGTAGGTTGCTGTCCCCACGGAAATAGGGATAGTCCCCTATAGCCCCCGGTGTGCCTTTCCGCTACCCTCGCAGGGAGGCCGGCACGGATTACGCGCACGCTCGCGCGCGGCAGAGCTGCGTCATACGTCGGTCACACGCCCGGAGGAAAATGAGTGAGCCTGTCCATACTCTTGCCGCTGGGGACGACTGCCCTCGGCTTGTTCTTTGCCGCGATGCTGCTCGCCCAATGGCTTGAACGGCGCAAGCCGTATCAGCTTGTCTGGGGGCTGGGTCTGCTCTGGTACGGGCTGGCTTCCGGGACGGAGTTCCTCGGCAATGCGTTCGGCTGGGGCGAGGTCCCCTACCGCGCCTGGTACCTGCTCGGCGCCATTATGACGGCGGCCTGGCTCGGTCAGGGCGAATGTTATCTGCTGAGGACGCGCGGCTTTGGCCTATTGGTCGCCACGGGCTTGGTGTTGGGTTCGCTGCCGGGTCTGCTGCAAGGCCGGCGGCTGCTGGCAGACGGCGATCCGTTGGCGACAGCCGCCCTGACCATCGGCGCCGTCGGTATCGGCGCCGCGCTGCTCGTGACCGCGGTATCCTGGCGGCGCCCGGAGCGGCTCGGACACGTGACGTTCGGCCTGTTAGCCGTGGGGACGCTTTACAGCCTCGCCAAGATACTCGGTGTGCCGGTGGATGCGGCGGCGATGCTGCACCCGGACACGGGTATCGTGCATGGCGTGGGATTTCCGGAGGACGTGCGGCTCCTGACCCCGCTCTTCAACATCACCGGCGCGATGGCACTCGTGTTCGGCGCGGCCTATAGCGCGTGGGTGTGGTGGCGTCGGCGGCTCTATTCGTACCGCGTCGTGTCCAATGCCCTGATCGCGTTCGGCGCCTTCGTGCCCAGCATGACCCATGGGCTGCACCGTTTCGGCTTTACCGACGGGTACTACCTCGGTCAGTTCGTGGGATTGACGCTGATCTTCATCGGCTTCCTGGTCAGTATCGAGATCTTCGCGCGCCGGCCGTGGCCGTTCAACCGCCAGGCTCAGACTCGGCAAGCCACCGCCGGCTAAGGGCCTCGTGTAGACTGCGGTGCGAGCCAAGGACGACCGCAAGTGGACTGCACACATGACCGTTACAACTCGCATGGCCCCCGGAGCCGACGACGCCATCGCGCTTGATCCACGCCGGCCGGCCGTGGGAAATGGCCGGGCGTGGGATACCACGATCATCACGGTGGCGGCCGTGATTGTGCTCGTGCTCGGCGGGCTGGCCGGGCTGCTCTGGGCGCCGGAAGACGCAATCCAGAAGGCGCCGCAGCGCATCTTCTATATTCACGTGCCGACCGCGTGGGTGGGGTTCTTGGCCTTCTTCGTGGTCTTCGTGGCCAGCATCGGGTATCTCGTGCGCGGCTCGGCACGTTTGGACACCATCGCTCGCTCGTCGGCGGAGGTGGGTCTGCTGTTCACGACCCTGGCGCTGATTACCGGGGCGCTCTGGGGCAAGCCGATCTGGGGTGTCTGGTGGCAGTGGGACCCGAAACAGACGACCACGCTGGTGCTCTGGATGATCTACGCAGCCTATGTGATGCTGCGCTCCTTTGCGCGGCGCGGCGCGCTCAGTCCGCGGACCGCTCGCGCCGCGGCGGTGCTCGGCATTGTGGGCTTCTTCGACGTGCCGCTGATCTACTTCTCGGCGGAGTGGTGGCGCAACCTGCACCCCGGCCCCGTGTTCATCACCCCGGAAGGGCCGCAGATGCCGCCGGAAATGCTCATCAGCATCATCGTCACCTTGAGCGGGATGACGCTACTGTACGTGGCGCTGCTGCTGGTGCGCGTGCGGCTTGAGGCAACGGCCGAGCGGATCGAGCAGGCGCGGATTGCGCTGGCGGGGTGACTTGCGCCTCACCCTCTGCCGGGCCAAAGCCGCACGGATAGTGCCAGGTGTGGTGCGGCTTTAGCCCGTCACCCGGCCCCCTCTCCACCGCCGAGCGATAGAGATGGGGAGTAGTGCCCGGACCGGGGACTATGCATCGCCCTGGATTGCGGCGGAAGCCGAGACGGACCGGGCCAGGCGCCGCTACGCCCTCCCAATCATCGAGGGAGTCCGCGTCCGTCAGCGGCGTTAGATCCGGATCGTCCTGTTTCCGCAGCCCCACGACTGCTCACCTCCTCAGCCCATTGAGACAATGACGGCTACACAAGCATCTTCCGTCTCTTCTAGGTAGCCAACTGCACGTATCCTGGCTCTACCTCCAAAAGCGTTCTCCGCGCTAACCTCGGCAACGGCAGCGTAGCGCGGTTGATCTTCAACCTTTTCAGTCTCGATCATATGAACCTGCATGCTATCGGGATTGGACAGCCTGCTTCTTATCTTTTCCTCAAAGATATGCTCTCCTGTGGAACCAAAGCAGTCTTTAGAAGGTTCCCAACCGGTAATGTCAAGGATAGCAGAGAAACCTAGCCAAAGTATGATGCCTGCGACAATCGCTATGACGCAACCTGCTGCCTGCTTTGTCGTCACTTCCCCGGAAGACTTTGATGATTCGCGTGATTCACTGTTAGTCTCTGTTCTTGAGAAGGAACTCCGTCTATCTCGATGCCTAATGTCAGCACCGTGCTTCTCAGACTCCTCGATATTCGATGGAATTGGGAATGAAGGTGCATCCTCGCTTCTAGTCTCCATTCGCTGAATTCTAGCACTCATATAATCAGCAAGGGTGGCAGGTGATTCCTCAGACTTGTCACTACGCTCCGGCTGACTATCGGATGTTTTTTTCTCTTCAGTAGATTCTGGTCCCGGTTGCTCTTGGCCTATGTCTTCTGTTGGTCGGATTTTGGCGTTCACATGGTCAACGAACGCACGAATGCTGCTTTTTTCTGTGACGACAATTTCAATCTTTCCATCGGACTTACGTATTATCATTTGGCCGCCGAGTATCCCAGGGGCAACAAGATTAGGCTCAAACGACAGCACCTCGCTATACGAAAACGATTTGAACTTGAAAGAGGATCCAAAGAACGACTCTATGATGTAGATGACCCCCCGGTTCGTAGCGACTAGCAAAGTTGTAAGGGTCATCTTAAAGGCTAGCAATTTATGGCCGGACCTCATCACTACGAAGTCAGGAAGCTCGCCATCTTCCAATACGGTCGACAAATAGCCGATCGCAGGATGATTCAGCAGCTTGTCGTCCACTCCGTCCAAATTCCGAATCGCCGTGAGTATCGCGGTGACCTTGGAATCTTCTTTGCCCTCTTCCCTCGCGTTGGATAGGGCCTGGCCGCAGTCCCGGCAGAACTTGGCACTCTCATCGCTTTCGGTACCGCAGTTTGGGCAATACATGCTCTGTGTCTCTGGCGAGACTGTCCTGGTGTCTTGGATTGCCAGGCAGTGGAGCTATATCTATGTGTGAGCGAGGATTATGAAAAATAAGGCACGTTGTGTCAAATGGGGGGCGATCCTTGCGCCCTCCGCCAGCCGGCGCCGGAATGACGGCCCCCCTATGGTCCCCCCGCCACAGCGGGGGGACGGGGACTACGGAGCGCGGGGGGTGAAGGAGGTGAGGACGGCGTCCCAGGCTAGCTCGGAGCCGATGAGGCCAAGGGCCATGGCATCCAGTGCCGGGTTTTCGATCTCGTTGGTGGTGACGGTGAAGAGGGTGTCGCCGTCGTTGATGGTGTGGAAGGGCTGGATGGCCTGAGTCATGGCGCTGTGGACCTGGCGGCCGAGCTGTTGGAGCGCGTTGAGGTGGAGTTGCTGATTGGTGACGAGCAGCGTGATGGTCGTGTTGCGTTGTGGTGGCGTCGGCGGGGCATCGGGATTAGCCAGGCGGTGCTCGACGGCAGCCAGGGGGTGGTGACGCTCGCCGGTGCGGGGGTTCAGGTTGCCGCGGACGACCTGCCCTTGCCGATTGACGATGGCGCCAATGGCATTGACGACGGTGAAGACGGCGAGCTTGGTCGGTCCGAGCTGGCGGAAGGCGCCGCCCTGCCCGGCCAGCTCGCGGTAGGCGAAACGCACCCCCTTGCCCACCGTGGCGGAGGCTCCGGCGCCGCACGCGCCGAGGGGAAACCGTCCACTGCGGGCGGCCCGGAACGCGGCGCGTCCCAACGCCTTATCGGGATAGACGGAGTTCTTGCGCGAGAAGTCGTAGATGATGGCGGCGCCGACGCTGGCGATGGTAGTGAACGACACGGCGTACTCCCGTTGGGCGAGTAGCTCGGCGGCGACGCCTGAAGCTGCTTCCAGGCCGTAGAGCGAGCCGCCGGCAAAGCAGATCGCATCGTAGTAGCTCCAGGGATGCTGCAGCACGCCCGGGGCGCCGCCGCGGATGTCTACGGCGCCGGTGACGCCGTCGGGGAAGTAGAAGACGGTGCAGCCGGTGGGTCCCTCGGGGTATTCGGCGACGCCGATACGGAGCGCCGGGAAGTCGAACTCCAGCAGCGGGGCGTCCGAGACGATGCTGGGGGTGAGCGTGGTCGTGTCATTGGAGAGTCGCTGCTTGCGGTCGGTCATGGTACGGCCTTTCTGGGGAAATCGCATCCTTGTGAGGGAAGCCGGATGGAACTCTGCCTACTCGCTGAAGGGCGCAGCATGCTGCGCCCCTACACTTGCGCCTCGGCGTCGAGTCACGCGCTGGCAGTCGCGGTGACGCGCCGGATAAAGCCGGTCATCTGCTCGAAGTAGGCGGTGCCGCCGGCCACGTAGGTGTTGTTGTGGTGGGCGCCGGGAATGGTCCAGATTTCCTTGGGGCCGGGGAGGGCTGCGAAGATTTGCCGAGCCTGCTGGGGCGGGATCACGTCGTCGCGCTCGGCGACCATGACGAGCGTCGGGAGCTGCAAGCGGGGGGCGCGGGCCAGGGTGTCGAAACGGGCG
>JAJDZR010000229.1 GCA_022824545.1 Chloroflexota bacterium | reverse complement strand
CCGACTTGGAGACGCATGGAAGCTGTGAGGTCTACCCGCTGCTCAAGCGGCCGGACGAAAAGTACGTGACCGAGCGTGCGTACCACAATCCCAAGTTCGTCGAAGACGTGCTACGCGACGCCGTCGTCGCGTTGCGGCAGGCACCGGACATCGCCTGGTTTGCTGCGGAATGCGAGGCCGCCGAGTCGATCCACGCCCACAATGCCTTCGCCTATCAGCAGGAGACGCTCCGCAGCAGCACCGAGACGGTTGCCTTCCATCGCAACGGCGTGGCAACTCCCGCGACTGCCGAAACCGCGGCCGTGCCCTGACTGGGCTACCGAGACACTACGCCACCGGCAGTTGCTCCAAGCGTCGGGCACACGCGCATGTCATTCCTCTTGGTGCGGAGTCAGCCGACTTCCGGGTGGGCACTCCAAGAGGTGAACGACTGGCCAGCCGCCGGGAGCACGACATCCGTTGCTTGACCGGGCGCCAAGTCAACCGGGGTCGTCGGCCCCAGCTCGGTACCGTTCGACAGATGCACCTCGACCCGGAGCCGCCTCAACGTGGCGCTGGTGGTGTTCTGCACGGTGCCTGTGAAGGCCTTGGTGGTCACGTCATACGACAGGATCAGGCGGGCACCGGCTCGCACCGCGTCGTAGGTCTCGTTCAGCGCGAGCCGGGTGCCGGATTCTTCACTGCCTTCGCCGGCATGGTGCTCCCCCGACTCGTGCTCGCCGCCCCCACAGCCGGTGAGGGCGAGTACCAAGATAACACCGATCACCGCCGGAATTGTCGAGAGAGGTCTCACGGGATGCTCCTTCCGAACTGTGCCCCGGCCTCATCAGTGTAGCGCGCCGGCTGCCCACGCACGACGGCCGGCTCCGACACGCGCTCGGAAGCTGATGGCGACCGCGAGGGGTGTATCATAGTGCGCGGGCACCACTGGGTCCGCAACGCCGGAACCGTGTGGACGGCTGCCAAGCGCACGGCCCAGGTTCCTGGGAAATCGAGTCTGAGGGGAGCGATTGCATGGTAAAGCGTTACGGCTGGGGCATCATTGGCTGTGGAGTGATTGCCCCCAGCCACATCAACGGCGTGCGAGCGAACGACGCTCGTGCCGAGGTCGTCGGGCTGTATGACCTGATCCTGGACCGCGCCAAGGAGCGCCAGGCCGAGCTGGACATCCCATTTGCGACGGATGATATTGACGCCTTTCTCGCGCGGGACGATATTGACGTGGTGAGCATCTGCACGCCCAGCGGCGCGCACAGCGACGGGGTGATTGCCGCGGCGCAGGCGGGCAAGCATATCCTCTGCGAGAAGCCGCTCGGCATCACCCACGCCCAGCTCGACGCTGCCATCGCGGCAGCGCAGCAAGCCGGAGTGAAGCTCGGCTGCGTGTTCCAGCGCCGCACCGAGCCGGTCAACCGCCAGCTCCGGCAGCTGCTCCAGGAAGGCAAGCTCGGCAAGATCGTCTTTGCCGACCTCGTGGGCAAGGACTATCGTGCCCCGGAGTATTACCGGAGCGCCGGCTGGCGGGGAACGATCGCCTTCGACCGGGGCTGTCTGATGAACCAGGGGGTCCACTACCTGGACCTGCTGCTCTGGCTGATGGGCGAGCCGGTCGTCGAGGTGGCCGGGTTCTGGGATACGCTCCGGCACGACATCGAGTCCGAGGATACGCTCGCGGCCACCCTGCGCTTTGCCAGCGGCGCGCTCGCCACGGTGTCGTACACCACCTCGCTCTCGCGTCGTGGCCTGCCCTCGCACATCGGTATTCACGGCACGGACGGCAACATTCACCTCGATGACCGCCGTGGCGAGGTGCTGGTCGAGATCGGCGGCGAGCCGGTGCCGCTGGCGGACGGGTCGGAGTCGGATCGGCCGGTGGGCCACGCGGCGCATGTCGCCGACCTCATCCGGGCCATTGACGAGGATGGCAAGCCGGGGATCACGGGCGAATCGGGACGCACGGCCGTAGACGTGGCACTTGCCATCTATGAGGCCTCGGACACCCGCTCGGTAGTGCGGCTCCCGGCGCGTTGACGACCGGGCCGCCACTCTCCCGGCGCTAGTCGGGAGGGGGTGTGGCTTTGGGGAGCGGGTAGCCTTCCGGTATGGTCGCAAACTGCCAGCCGCTAACCTGCTGGACGTGCTCCCACCGGTAGCCGCGACTCGTGAAGGTGGCGATGTCGCGTATCCAGCGCCGGTGGCGACCGTCGTAGACGTAGATTTGGCCGAACGGATCGCGCACGAGATCGCCGGCTGCCAGCCCGAGCGGCTCGAATGGCGGCGGCTGCACCTCCCACAGGGTCAATGCGTCCCCGGCGGCGACCTGTCTTAGCAGGGAAGAGGGATGCGGCGGCCGGCCGCGGCCCGGACGGTACAGGACAAACCGCACACCAAGCCCCTCGAGCAGCTCGCTTTGGCGTTGCAGCGTGGCCGGCTCGACGAAGAATTGGCGACGCAGCAGTTTCGCATGGCCCCGCAGCTCGGTCAGCCAGCCGCTGGCGATACGCTTGTTGGTCGCTGACAGGATGAGACGATCAAGCTGCTCATCGTTGCTGAACGCGAGATCGCCGAGCGAGCCGCGCCGGTGCAGCTCGGCTATGACGGTGGCGTCCGCCCCGGATAGTCCCAGGCCACCGGCGTTCGCCTCGTAGTGGACAGCTGCGGCGTAAAATCCAATGCTTGGCGCACCGGCGAGGAGCGCCAGGCCCACGACCACCAAGTGACTGCGCCGCGACAACAGGCCGGCCAAGCCTATCGCCAGGAGATCGGCGGTGAGCAAGGCCAGCGGCAGGCCGGCCAGCGTCGCCATGTCGAGGGGACGCAAGGCAGAGTAACCCAGCGGGACCGCGAGTAGGAAGACGCCGCAGAGTGCCCAGCAGTAGAGGAGCGCCGCGATGTGTGGATGCAGCCGCGTGGGGGTGCCGGCGACACGCGCGATAGCCCAGGCCAGCCCGCCGGCAGCCGCCGTGCCCAAGGTCAGCAGCACAAACCCTGGCGGTATCAAGAAGTCCTGAGGATTCCCCCCGGGAGGATGCCCCCAGAGGTACGTCCACGCCGGCTCTGTCGGCGGCAGGTCCAGGTACCAGCGGTACACCGGCCAGGCCAGGCCGAGCACTAGGGGGATACCGAAGACGATCCGCAATCGCTGTCTTGCTGTTGGTGCGCCGGAGCCAGCCGCCACCAGCACGGCCAGGATGGTGGCCGGCGCTGCGATGTGGAAGGTGGCCGGGGTGAGCGGCTGGGCGGCGGCGAGCGCGACGCCGGCGCCCACCCAGCCGATGACGGCAGTGCGCCATGAGCCGGCGCGCAGCGCGCAGGCCGTGCAGGCGAGTAGCACGGCCTGTGTGGCCACTATGGCGAGCCGCTCGGGCGCAATCCACGTGTCCACGATGGGACTGCCGAAGGCGGTCCCTTGCTTCAGCGCGTCGAGCGGCGCACTCCAGAACTGCCGATAGAACCACGGTCGGTCAACGAGGTCGAGCGCATCGCCGGTAAAGTGGAGCCAGCGCCAACCGCCACCGAGCACAATCAAGACGGCAGCGAGCGCGCGCGTGCCGCCGTCCGGCAGGGTCGCACGCAGCAGCGCTTTCAGCCCCAGGATCAATATGGCTGCCAACAGGATGGTAAATGTGGCCCAACGGAGGTCCGGCGCGGCATGTTCGAGACCGCGCCCAACCTGCGCCAAGGCCCACCACCAGGGGTGCAAGAGCGTCGGATGTTGGGGTAGGGGCGAGGCGCGGTTGGTGGCGAGGGGCGTGCGGGAGAGATCGTAGCTCCACGCCAGCCGGATTGCGCCGGCTTCACCAGTGAGGCTCGGAAGACGGGCGAGTGATGGCTCGTCCGGTGCGGCGAGCCGGTCTGCGACGACCGGAAACAGCGCCGCCGCGACTAGCACCAGCCAGAGCGTGAGGTACAGCGGCCAGCGATCATTGATGAGCGGCGCGAGGCGGTTGAGCCGCGCGGCCCGGGCACCCCCAAGCGTCTCACCTGGTAGCATCGCCGCGGACCTCGTAGATGCCGATACCCCCACTCCGGAAGGCGAGCGGCCACGCCTCCTCCATCATCCGGCGCACGATGGGTCGTTCCGCCGTCCCGACGACGTGGGTCACGCCCAGATGCCCGGCGATGGCGCGTAGCTCACTCTGGGGTGTGTCCGGGTCGAAAAAGCGCCTGATTGCCCCGTCCTTCTCGCGCACGCGCACGGTCATCGCATTGTGGCCGCGGACCGGGCGCGCACCCGTATACGGCGCGATGTAGACGTTGAAAGCCGTGCTGTCTGCCAGCACGACCGGCGGATCGGGTGTGTTTCCGGCGGTCTCCAGCCACGCCAGCGCCGCGTGCTCATCGCGGGTCAGGTAGAAGTTTGGCGGCTGCAACCGGATGTCGCCAAGCAGCTGCTCGAAGTAGAGCGCCGAGGCCGGGACCGACAGCAGGAGCAGCAGCGCCGGCGCGAGTAGACCGAGCCACCGACGCACGCGGGCAGCGGCCCAGGCGTCAGCGAGCAGCCAGGCGACGAGGATAGCGCACACCAGATGGAGTCCCACCCGGAAATGCGAGGGCATGGGTACCACCGGGAACACCTCCAGCAGCAACACGATCACGACCCACCCGATGAGCGTGGCGCGGGCGATGCGCGGCCCGCTGCCGTCCTGGGCATTGTGCAGACCCGGTGCCAACAAGGGGAGCAGGAGCGTCAGGGGCAGCAGCGGGCCGTAATACACCAGCAGAAACAAGACCTCCGTGGGGCCACCGCTCATCTGCGTGCTGACGTTCTGGAGGACTGGGCTGGCCCGCGACGCGACGGCAAAGAAGGCCAGCACCGGCAGGGGCAGCAGTACGAGCCAGCAGAGGCCTTCCAGCACGCGCGGCACGCCGGCTGACAGGCCAAGCCGTACTCCGGCCACACCGCCACTACCCCCGGCCGCGGCAACCGGTACTCTCGCGCCCAACGCCAGCAGTCCGGCCAAGAGTCCCAACGTCAGCCACAACGGCAAGAACTCGAACGGGTGAAAGCTGCACAAGTAGGCCAACGCGGCGCCGGCAGCGATATAGGAGCGCCGGGAGCCGGTCTGGCAGCCCCGCAGAAAGAAGTGCAGGACCGCACAGACCAAGGCGCTTGCCAGGGCCAAGTGGGGAAGCGTCATCGCTTGCTGGAGCGTGCTCCCCTCGTGAATCTTGGGCCAGTACGGCAGTCCGTCCAGAACTGAGCCGGGCGGCGCCACCCAGACAAGCCAGCGCCACCCGCTGGCGAACAGCGCCAGCAGCAGCGCCACGATGCGCGCGCGCCGCGTGAGACCGACGGTCGCCGCCAGCGCCAGGACCGCCAGCGCTATCGCCACCAAGGCACCGACGCGGACCACGTGCAGGTACCAGAAGTGCGGGGGCGTCCCCGTCCATTGCGCGAGCCAGCCGAGCGGTGCGAGCAGCCCATTGAACAGGACCGGGGCGTGTTCTTCAGGGGTGACCGGATTGGCAATGAGCAGCGCCGTGCCGAATTGGCGCACTTGGGCCAGGTAATAGAACACATCACCGTGCCAGGCGACAACACCGGTGAATTGGTGGTCGGCGTCCGCATAGAGCGCACCGTAGACGTAGGGAATGCTCGTCAGGACCGTAGCCAGCGCCACGGCGCCGATGGCCCAGACCTTGGGAGAAGTCAGCGCTCCGTGCGTCATGCGGCTCCCAGCGTAGTTTCAGTATGAGCGGGGCGTGTATCCCTCGTCTATACCATGTCTGCTGCCTGTAGTGCGAGGGGAACGAGGGGGCCGGGAAGCAGGATAGACCGACAAGAATAGACGAACGAGAAGGACGTGCCGGAGCCGGCGCAAGGGTACTGCTTCCGTGGATAGAGCGTCCGGTCGTGCCGCTTCCTTGAGACACACGCTGCGGGAGCGTAGCCTCAGACTTCCTCTGGTTGCCGGCCGAGCAGACGGGCGATCAGCCCCACCACTCTATCGTGCAGGACAAAGAAGTAGATGCCGCCGATGAGGGCCCAGCCCGCAATCTTCCAGATCGGTCCGATCATCCACAGCGTTCCCCAGAAACTGAGTAACGCGATCCAGACGAGGATGGCGATGACGCGGACTACTGTGCCGAAGGTGCCCCAGACCTGCTGTTCTCGTTCTTCTTCCGCAACCTGCTGCACGCCCTCGTCGGCCGGCACGTCGCTGAAGGTCGTGCCGCCGCAGCGCGAGCATAACGCCGCGGCACGTGGGTTGACTTGTCCGCAGTTCCGACAGTATTTCGCAGCCGGGCCACCCGCTCCCTCACTAGCCATATCACCCTCGCTTTGCAGGCAGACTACTATACTTCCCGGCTTATTGCAAGCGGCCAAGGCGGCCCAATGGCAGATGACGCGGTGCGAGACCGACTGGTACGGTGTAGAGAGGGCAGGTGGATTCCCGCGTTCGCGGGAATGACGACTTTTGCAAAGGTCTCCGAGCGCGGGGCTGCCGGACGAATAAAGGAGAAGGATCATGGTTGCCGTTGCATCGCCGGCCGTTGACACGGCCGCCAGGGTCGCCGCCGGTACCGTTGCCAAGCTCCAGGCTGCCGGGGTGCTCACCGTCTCCGGCACTGCCATCGGTGCTCGACACGGCATTGCCGTGTTCTGGCATGAAGATCGGGCCTACGCCGTGGATAACCGCTGCCCCCATATGGGCTTCCCCCTCGCCCGCGGCACCTGCAAGGATGGGGTCCTCACCTGTAACTGGCACTACGCCCGCTTCGATCTCCAGAGTGGCGGGACGTTCGATCTGTTCGCCGACAACGTGCGTGCCTATCCGGTAGAGATCGAGGACGGCCAGGTATGGGTCTACCCCAACGGCGCTGGTGCGGACGAGGAGCGCGAGCGCTGGTTCGGGCGGCTCGACGAGGGTCTGGAGCAGAACATCTCCCTGGTGCAGGCCAAGGCCGTGCTGGGGCTGCACGACTTGGACACACCGCCGGCCGAGATCGTGGGCCGCGCGGCCCGTCACGGCCTCCGTTTCGGCTCTAGTCGCAACGCCAACGGCTGGGGCGACGGCCTGACGATCCTCACCGCCATGGCGCACGTCCTCGCTGACCTGGAGCCGGATGATCGGTGCCTGGCCCTCTACCACGGCGTCCGCCGCGTTGGCGCCGACGCGAGTGGCCAGCGCACGACCTTCGATCTCGAGCCGCTGTCGGTACACCAGGTATCCATCGAGCGCTTGCAGGCGTGGTTCCGCGAGTTTATCGAGGTGCGGAGCACGGATGCGGCCGAGCGCACGCTGCGTACTGCCATCGCCGAGGGGGCGACGCCGCAGCAAGTGGCGACGATGCTATGCGCTGCCGGCACCGACCACTACTACCGCGATTTCAGTCACGTGCTGGACACGATTGCAAAAGCCTACGAGCTACTCGATCTCGTCGGCTGGGAACAGGCGACGGAGGTGCTGCCCAACATCGTCCCGCAGATCGCCTCCTCTTCCCGCGAGGAGGAGCGCAACTCCTGGCAGCATCCGGTCAATCTGGTTGCTCTCGTCGAACCGGCCACCGCGCAACTCCCGGCAGTGCTCGACCTCGACGCTACCCCGACCGGGCAATGGGAGACCGCCCTGGTTGACACTCTGTTGGAGGATGACCCAGCAGCGTCCATTGACGCGCTCATGGCCGCGTTCCGCGATGGGATGGCGCTGGCCGACGCGGCGCAAGCCGTCGCCTACGCCTCGGCGCTGCGGCTGACACGCTTCCCGACGAGCAATGAGTTCGGCGATTGGGACACGGTGCTGCACCACTTCACCTACTGCCAGTCGGTGGCCCAGATGGCCAAGCGGGCACCCTCGCCGGAGCTGGGGCGCGGCGTGCTGCACGGTGCGATGGTGGTCTACCTGGGCCGCTTCCTCAATATCCCGCCGGCCCGCCTACCGAGCGAGCGCGACTTGGCCGCCGAGCCGACCGACCCGGAGGCGCTGACCGCGAAGCTGCTCGCACTCTGTGACCGACAATCGCAGGTGGACGAAGCCGGCGCCGTCGTCTACCGCTATCTCACGCTCGGCCACGAGCCGCCGCTGTTGCTGGCCGCCCTCGGCCGGTCGGTGCTGCGGGAGGACGCCAACTTCCACGACTTCCAAATGCTGGAGGAGGGCTTGCGGCTCTACCACGACTTGGTGGCGGTCGGGCGCCGCGAGGAAAGCTGGCAGGTGCTCGTGGCGATTGCGCGCTGGCAGGCGGCCCACAGTCCGACGCGCCGCGCGACCACGCAGACCTACGACATTGCGCTCCGCCTGCACCGCGGCGAGGACATCTACGCCCCCAGCCGCTACTAGGGGTAGAGGCGCCAGCTACATTCCCGTCGCGTGGTAGCCGGAGTCTACGTGGATCACTTCGCCGGTCACGCTGCGGGCGAGGTCGCTACAGAGGTAGAGGACCGTGTTGCCTACGTCGGCCCCCTCGATGTGCCGGCGCAGCGGCGCGCGCTCCGGGAACGCCCGGTACATGTCCATAAAGCCGGGGATGCCGCGCGCAGAGATCGTGCGGTGTGGTCCGGGCGAGACCGCATTGACGCGGACGCTGTGGGGCCCTAGTTCGGCAGCCAGATAGCGCACTGTCGCCTCTAGCGCCGCCTTGGCCACGCCCATCACCTTGTAGCCGAGCACGGCTTTCTCCGCGCCGTAGTAGGTGAGGGTCACGATACTGCCACCGCCGCGCTGCGCGAACAGCGGCTCGGCCGCGCGGGCCAGCGCGATGAGGGAGTAGGTGCTGATGTCGTGAGCAATACGGAACGCTTCCCGCTCCGTATCTACGAAGCGCCCCAAGAGCGCTTGGGGTGGCGCAAAGGCCACCGCGTGGACCAAGAAGTCCAGGCCGCCGTGCTCGGCGCCGATCTGCTCGCCGGCTGCGGCAATCCCGGCGTCGTCGGTGACATCGAGCTGGACCGTGGTCGCGCTCGTCGGCAGGGCGGCCGCCAACTCCGGCGCGCGGCGGGCATGACGCGGCTCGTGGCTCAAGACCAGCGCGGCGCCGGCGCCGGCCAGCGCCTGCGCGATAGACCAGGCAAACCCGTGCCGATCCGACAGCCCGACAATCAGCCCGGTGCGACCCTCGAGTAACATCTTCCCCTCCCGTCATTACGCCGAAAAATATCCAGGCTCACACACCACCGTCCCCCTGCGGAGCGGAGTGGTCATACTGCGGCAGTCTTGCGCCGCTGGGATTATTCCGCTTGCAGCCGCCGCAGCCGCTCCCGCAGCCGTCGCAACTCCGCCTCAGCGGCCGTAGCACGGGCGGCAACAGCAACGCGCTCGGCGTGCAGCTCCGGCACTGTCGGCAGGTACTTCCCGGCCACCGGGTCATACACCCGCAACTCGCCCTCGTCCCAGCACAGGTCCAAGCCCAACACCGCGCTGTGGCCCCACTTCGTACCGTCCGGCTCTTCAGTGATCGCGATGGGGTGGTACACACCGTTGACCAGCCGATCCCCGGCCAACGCCGCATCGTGATACCGGCCCCCGGTGGGGTCGAATCGCCAGTATTCCTGCACCCCATAGCCGGCGTACCCGGCCCGCTTGACCGTGTAGTCCCGCCGGCCGGTGCTCCGTGAGGCCACTTCCAGCACGAAGTCCGGCGGCTGCCCCACTTCAATGATGACGTAGCCGTTGCGGGCCACGATGGCGGCGGGGTTGACGCCGAACGCGACCACGCAGTCGGGCGCCAGTCGCTCCGCGTCGTTGCCGGCCTCGCGCCGGAGGTAGCCCTGACCGGAGATCAGCACGTCGGCACGCGCGGCAAAGTGGGCGCGGAGGATGCTGTCGAACGCCACCAGCCGGTTGTATTGCTGCATATCGGGTATCCGCGGCGGGTCGGGCAGCGGCTCCAGGTGTGCATAAGGGCCGGGCGAGGGAGAGCGGAGGGCGGTTCTGGTTGCCATCGCAGTTCTCGTGCCGGACAGCCGGTGCGTGCCAGCGAGGTGAGAGGACCCGGCAGCAGTAGTATAGCCGACCGGGAGCCGGCGCCGCGGCGCCCATCACTCCGGTAGCTCGTTGGTGGCACCCATCCTTGCCCGCAACAGAGAGGGAACACAACGTCCCCCCGCCGCAGCGGGGGCGGCTCCTCTATGTGACTGCCTCAGCGTCGCGGTGGCGGCCGGCGCCGGCCACGCCGCATCGGGCTTTGCTCCTTGGTGCTGTCGTCCGGGTGAATAAAGCGATACAACTCCACCAGCGCATAGGGGCGTCTGCCCCGCACCTCACGCAGCACCGTGTCCGCCGGCAGCACCTTCCCCTTCTTGGTTCGATACTGCTCCTTCACGGTCAGCATCCACATCTGGTGCTCCGGAATAGCGACAATCTCCCCGACCTTGGGCCGGATCACCAGACCATGCACTTCTTCGAGATGCTGCTCGTACCGCGGTGGATCAATGTAGGGGTGCAGGCGTTGTGGTGGTGGCGCCGGTGCCGGCGACTCGCCGGTTGCACCACCCTCGGCCGGCGGACCCTCGGTATTGGCCATGCTGTGAACTCCCTCGCACGTGCTCCCCCCGGGCTAACGGGCGCTGCTCCCAGGGTGAGACCATTCCTTACTCGTCGGCTTATCGCAAGTTAACAGCGTCTATTGTACCGAAGTATGGCTGCCGAGCGCACCCATCATTGTGCCGAAGGCCGCGCGGGGGGTGAGGCCCGACCCAACCCGGCTACCTCCCCCGCACCGGCGGGGTTCGCGGCGGGCCGAGCGGCGCGCTGAGCCGCGCGCGCATCAGCTCGACGTAATCCGGCTCGCGCTCGATCATCAGCCACTGCCGGTGCAGGCGGGCGGCGACGGCGGCGGTGGTGCCGGTGCCGGCGAACGGGTCCAGGATCAACTGGCCGGGCTGAGTGCTCGCCGCAATCACGCGCTCCAGCACGCCTTCCGGTTTCTGCGTTGGATGCGCTTTCCGGCCGTGCTCATCGCGCAGCCGTTCCTTGCCGGTGCAGATCGGAAGCACCCAGTCGCTCCGCATCTGCTTGCCCCCGTTGGCGGCCTTCATGTCCTGATAGTTGAAAGTGTAGCCTTTCGCCGTCTCCGATTTCTTGGCCCAGATGAGCGTTTCGTGGGCATTCGTGAAGCGCGAGCCGCGGAAGTTGGGCATCGGGTTAGTCTTGATCCAGCAGACTTCGTTGAGAATCCAAAACCCGAGGTCCTGCAAGAGGCGCCCGATGCGATAGATATTGTGGTAGGTGCCCATCACCCAGATCGCACCCGTTGGCTTCAACACGCGCTGGCACGCCTGGAGCCACTGATAGGTAAAGCGGTCGTAGTCTTGAAAGGTGTTGAACTGATCCCACTCTGCATCCACCGACTCGACCAGCGTTTGGTTCGGCCGGATCAGGGCCTTCTTGAGCTGGAGGTTGTACGGCGGATCGGCGAAGATCGTGTCCACCGATTCGGAGCGCACCATCGGCAGCACGTCGCGGCAATCGCCGAGCGCGACGATATTCCACGGTGCCCCGGCCGGGCCGGCGGTGCTCCGTTCACCGGCCGGTGGGGACGGTCGGCCGCGCCGCGCCGGTGGCGGCTCGTCAGCGGCCCACTCCAACTGGCAGGTGGCGAACTCTTCGGCGGTGAGTACCGCCCATGGCGGCGGCTGCCCTGTCGAGCCGTTGCCGCTCTCGTCCTGGCGCGTCATAAAACCCCAATGGATCGTTGGCATGACCCGTCTGCGCGGTCCGATGGAGCTTTGATGATGCAGACCGGGTGGTCGGTGCGGACCAAGCGTGCCGCCGCGCGGCCGGCCATAGGTGCGGCCGCGAGATTACGGATAACGGAGCCGATTGTAACCTGTGCTGGGCGTCCGTACCGCTGCATCAAGGCTCCGGCGACCGCACAAAGGTCAGGAAATCCAGCACTACGATCCCAAACCAGAGCACCGCCGCCACGAGAAACAGGACGGCCACCCCACGCAGCCGGCGTTGCCACCGCGAGCGGCGCTGTACCCGCCGTGCTCGCCAGCCCGCGATTTCACCGGCTACCGCGGCGCCGGCAGCGGCCCACAGGAGTACCTGTAGCGGCAGAAAAGGATCCATGGCTCTCAGCCTACCGCCGCTGCCCAGGCAATGCTACCGTCGGCGCCCGCACCGCCATGCGCCGGCCCTTGCGCCGGCACGCTGTCAGTCGCCTATACTCTTGCCAGCGGAGGCTTTTGTGTGCCCCCCTATGGTCCCCCGTTGCGACGGGGGGACGGGGATTCGCGCGGGCGCGGGAATGGCCGGGCAATGTC
>JAJDZR010000228.1 GCA_022824545.1 Chloroflexota bacterium | reverse complement strand
TGGCCCGCGGATTGGGCACCTGGTATCGAACCCACTGCCCTTCTGCCGTCGCTCCCACCAGTGCTCTACGGACCTCGCTGCTCAGAATGCGGTCCCCGACCCTCTTGATGTCCTTACCAACCAACACCGGGAGGAGCGGATGCACCAGATAGATGTCGTTCTCGTCAAGCAGCGTCAGGTGCCACTGACCGTCTACGCTCTCCGGGCTGTTGTAGTATGCCACCGTCGCCGCCAGGCCGTCGCGCTCGTAGCGGTCTATCGCTTCCTGCACGTAAGCCCGCGTGCGCCCGGCCGGATCCTCGATGCTGGGATAGTAGCCGGAGGCAAAGATCCGGCCGTCGTGCCGGATGGCGTAAGCAATCTTTGGCACCTCCCTCAGCGTCACGGGATGCGGCCACAGGTATTCGATCCAGTGCCCCGCCTCCGTCGCCTTGGCGATCTCCTTGCCCAGTTCATAGCCGTCCGACCCGACCACGTCCTTGATGTCCGTGCCACGCAGCCGTGCGAACAGTGGATGCACGAAGTAGATGTCATTCGCGTCCGTCGCAAACAGGTAGAATTGCCCTTCGAAGCTGGCCACGCTGTTGTAGTACGCGGCCATCGCCTCCAAACCGTCACGGTCATACCGCTCGATCGCCCGCTGCACGTACTCCACGGTGTATTCCCGCGGATCGGCGGTCTTCCACGCCGGCTCTTCCGCCTCCGTATCGGCGGTGTAATACCCCGACGCGAAGATCAGCCCGTCGTGCCGAATCACCCACGTCGTCTTCGCCTCCTCGACCTCGGTAACCGGGTTGGGCCACAGGTATTCGACCCAGTGTCCGGCCTCCGTCGCCTTGGCGATCTCTTTACCCAGCTCGTACCCGTTCGACCCGACCACGTCCTTGATGTCGGTTCCTATCAAGTGTGCAAAGATCGGATGAACGAGGTAGATGTCATTCGCGTCCATCAGGAACAAGTACAGCGGCCCGTCCACGCTCTCCTGGCTGTTGTAATAGGCGACCGTCGCCTCCAGGCCTTCGCGCTCGTAATACGCGATGGCGTTGTTGACGTAATCCACCACCACATCCGCCAGATTCTCCCGCAGGACGGAATGGCCGGCGCCGAAGATCAACCCGTCATGGCGCAGATAGTAGAAGCGCCGCGGTTCTTTCTGGTTGGTAACTGGGCTGGTCGCCAACCGATCAGTCCATAGCCCCTCTTCGGTCACCTTTCCGATCAGCGCTCCCAGCACGCTGCGGGGGCCAGCTGGATTGCCCGCCAGGCTCGGGAAAAGCGCCGATGCCAATACGGTCCGTTCACCCTCGCTGACGATGACCATCGCTCGATCACCCTCAATACTCGCTGGGCTGTTGTAGTAGGCAGCGGTCGCCGCCAAGCCATCTTGCTCGTACCGGGCGATGGCCGCCTTCACATACGCAATCGTCTGCGCCTCCGCCTCCGTGGCCGCCTCCGGTGCGGCCGTGAGCTCACGCTCCCAGTCGAAACGCTCGGTAGTGAGCCGCTTCTGCAGACCGAGCGGGCCAAGCACCCAGGTGTGGGAGCCGTCGGTGAAAGACGTATGGTTGGTCGCTTTCTGCCAGGTGAGCAGCCCGTTCTTCGTCCGCTGCAGCGTGACGCCCTTGCCAGGATGATGCAGCTCGTTCTCCAGACAGTCGCCCACCGTGTCCGGGATCATGGTGTGCAGGGCCTTGAAGCCCAGCACGAACTTGCAGTCCGCCGCCGCGGCCGCCCGCCCGCCGCCAAAGAGCGCAAAGAGCAGGGCGGCAAAGACGACGACAGCGGCCATGGCGAGCGGCCAAACTACTGTCCGTGCGCCAAAAGGTGTATGCAAGGTCATCGCTTCCTCCTCATTCACTGGCATTCTGGGACTCCGCCCTCAGCAGACCTGCCAGAGAAACACAGCAAAATGCATGAACATAAAACTTTGACAAGCCAGGTTATCGTAGCGAGGGGATTCAGTGCTGTCAAGTGGCTGCGGAGTGGGCACTTTCAACCGCGCCGCGTCGCCGCAGTAAAGAAGGAGCGCATCGTGACCGGCACGTTGTCGTGGCAGGTCATGTACGCCGACGACCGCTTCTCGTGGTTCTGGCCACCCGCCTTTGACCCGGAGCAGGAGCCGCTCCACGTCGAGAATATCGTCACGCTGCTCGGAGCGCAGCCGGGCACGTGCCTGCTCGACCTCGCCTGTGGGCGCGGCTGGCTTACGGTACCCTTGGCGCAGCGTGGCTTCATCGTCACCGGCTGCGACCTGAGCCAGGCGATGCTCGCACAAGCACAGGCAGCCGCGGCGCAGGCCGGCGTCACCATCGCCTGGCAACGCGCCGACATGCGTCATCTGCCCGCCGCCTGGACCGGGCGCTTTGACTACGTGATCCACACCCTCAGTGAATTCGGCTGCTTTGCCGAGGAAGCCGAGAACCGGCGCGTGCTGGCGGAGGTCGCGCGTGTGCTCACACCGGGCGGGCGGTACCTCCTCGATGTCGTCGTCAACCGAGACGGTTGGCTGGTTCGGGGGTGGTCGAGCGGGTGGCTGGAAGGCGCCGGCTTTCGCGTCCGTGAAGAGTACTCCTACGACTTGGTACGCGGCATCCAACGCAGACACTACCGTTGGGATGCCGGCCACGGCCCCGAGGAATATGAGTGGCAGGCCCGCATGTACACCCCCACCGAGGTTGTTCGGATGCTTGAGGCCGCCGGCTTGCGGCTGGTCGCCGCCTACGGCGGCCTCACCGGCGCCGAGCTAACCCGCGAGAGCACCGGCATCACCCTCGTCGCAGAAAAAATGAAGCCGCCTTAGCGCCTCACCCACCACGTGGAGGGGGGAGGCGAAATGCACGGCCTGCCTGATACCATTTTCATGTCCGGTGGTGGCGTTGTCAAGGCCATGGTGTTTCCTGAACAAGCGGGTATTCACCCACACCGTCGTTTGGTGGTACAGTGCGCGGACCGTTAGCCTCGGAGCCATCGTCTCCTGCGAGTGGACGGACTCTAGACCCCCACTACAGGCGTGGTTGCGAGGATGTCCCCATGCGCCGGCTGACCCTCCTTGGTCGCGCTCTGGTGCCCGTGCTGCTCCTGGCCCTGCTGGCTATCGGCACACCAGTGGCGCAGGCCACCACGCCGGACATCCTCATCACCGAGGTCCAGGCGGCGAATACGCGCACGGTGGCCGATGACCAAGGCGGCTACTCCGACTGGATCGAGCTGCACAACCCCACCGACACGCCCATCCCCCTCGCCGGCTACACCCTCACCGACGATCCTGCCGAGCCGGCCAAGTGGTCCTTGCCAGTTGCCACGCTGGCGCCCGGAGCCTTTCTGGTGGTCTGGGCCTCCGGCCTCGACCAGGTGACGCCGGAAGACTGGCACACGAGCTTCCGGTTGAGCCGCGGTGGGGAGTACGTGGGCCTGTTCGGTCCGGACGGGCAACTGGTGGATGAGGTGACGTTCGGCTCGCAGGTAGCGGATTTCTCGTTGGGCCGGCTGGGCACGGTGTCCAACCAGTGGGTGCCTTTCCCCTTCCCAACACCCGGCGCGGCGAATACGACCCGGCACCGCCTGCGAGCACCACCCGACGCACCGCCAGTCGAGGTCACGCCGGGGAGTGGACGCTTTGCCGGCCCGGTGACGGTGCTGCTCTACACACCGGTACCGGGCAGCGGCGTCTACTACACGCTGGATGGGTCCGACCCGACGGTGGACGGCGAGGCGTTTACGGCACCCCTGGAAGTGACGGAGACGACGGTGCTGCGGGCAGTGGCCATGGACGAGGGTATACCGGTGAGTGCCGTGACCACCGCGACGTATCTCGTCGGCGAGCCGGACACACTGCCGGTCATTTCACTGGTCACGGACCCGGCGCATCTGTGGGGCGAGACAACTGGCATTTACAGCAACCCGAATGAGCGCGGCCGAGAGTGGGAGCGGCCGGTGACGGTGGAGTGGCTGTCGCCAGCAGGGGAACTAGACTTCAATGTGGGAGTTGGGCTCCGTATCCATGGTTATTCTAGCCGGAGGTTAGCCAAGAAGTCGTTCCGGCTGTACTTCCGGGGGGATTATGGCCCAACCGAACTGGCTTACCCGCTATTTGGGCCGGAGCCGGGGCAGACGTATGATCGGCTAGTATTGCGGGCGGGAGCGGATGACAGTTGGCTTTGGCTGTGCCGGGACACGCCGGGTTGTTACAGAGAGCAGGCAGTGTTCCTGCGGGACCAGTTGGTCCGGGACCTGCACGCGGCGATGGGCCAGGTAGCAGCGCGGGGGCGCTGGGTAGAGGTGTACCTGAACGGGGCCTACTGGGGGCTGTACAACCTGACCGAGCGCATTGACGAATCCTTCTTGGCCACGCACTTCAATCATGACGACTGGGACCTGGTTCTCACTGAGGAGCATGGAGCGTGGAATGCGTTTGTGGACTGGATCACCGGTGCAG
>JAJDZR010000316.1 GCA_022824545.1 Chloroflexota bacterium | reverse complement strand
CTGTTCACCGACCCGGACGAGTACGGGCGCGAGATGGACGCGCTTGCAGGGCGGCTGCGGGAGCTTGCCCCGCTTGAAGGCTTCGAGACAGCGAGCTACGCCGGCGGCATCGAGGGCGAGCGCGAGGCGGAGTTCCGGGAGCACGGCATTCCGGTCGGCCCCGAGCACCGGCGCGACCTAGAGGCCATCGCGGCCGAGTTCGGCGTTGACGTGCCGTGGGCCAAGAGTGGGTGAGCCGAGTTCTCACCGCTCGTCCCCATGTATGTTGGTTTTTCGGCGACGGAACAGTCTCCCTGTAGTAGGATGCCAATTGGAGCGGTATGCCTTCGAGACGCCACTTGGAAGGGAGGCGCGGGACTTGGGTGTTTTCAACTGGCCCATTCGACTGGACAGCATGGACGGCCAACGGTCGTTGGAGATAGAGGCGATGGTTGACACCGGAGCCAGCTACACCATCGTGCCGGCACACCAACTGAAAAACCTGGGGGTGTCGCCCATCGACAAGATCAGCCTCGTGCTGGCCGACGGTCGGTCCGCGGAATACGACATCGGAGAAGCTCGCGCCACCATCAACGGGCGGAGCATTCCCACCCTGGTGGTCTTTGGGGAGGACGGCGCTCGTGCTCTGCTGGGGGCCTACACGCTGGAAGGGCTACGCCTAGTGGTGGACCCGGCTCATGGCAGGCTGGTCCCAGCCACCACCGCCTGGGCATAGCGGGCCGACTGCCGTTAAGCCGTTGAGAGGTGGGCCACGGGTCGAGCGTAGCAGAAGTAGGGCGCGCTGGGCAGCCGTCACGTGGCGGCGGCAGTGCATAGGCTTAAGACCAGTAGCCATCGCCTGAGAGTCATCCCAGGCTGACTACCCGCCGAGTATCTTTGCCACACGCGGATCGAAGACTTCCTTGAGCTTGGGCAGGAGATCGAGCATCCATACCCTGATCTCCTCCAGCTTCTCCGGAGGATCGTCTATGGACCCATCTCGCCTGATATTGATGCTGGAATATGTGTACCTAATGGCGGGCACGGCGTCCGCCGCCGGGCGGGAGCACCGCCGCCGCTACCGTGCGACCGGCCAGTGCGGGTTCGCCTTCATGTTCCAGGTGGGCCTGTTCACCGACCCGGACGAGTACGGGCGCGAGATGGACGCCCTCGCCGCGCGCCTGCGGGAGCTGGCCCCGCTCGAAGGCTTCGAGCAGGCGAGCTACGCCGGCGGGATCGAGGGCGAGCGCGAGGCGGAGTTCCGCGCACACGACATTCCGGTCGGCCCCGAGCATCGGCGCGACCTAGAGGCCATCGCGGCGGAGTTCGGCGTTGACGTGCCGTGGAATCGGAGATGAACGGCACGAGCCACAGTTGCCAGTCGGACATTCGGGTTCTGTCAGGGACGCTGGCAGGCCAATTGCACTTACGACCCACCGGCAATGTCCCCTCCAGAGACGGCCGCACCTAATCGGGATCCAATTCAACCTTGCTGGCCATCTGCATTCCCGGTGACCGTGGATTCGGAATAACTCGGTACCGAACTCTCCTATTGGGACTCCTCAGATGCCAAGGAATTGAGCCAATCTCGCTTTCATGCACGAAGATATCAACGCCGCTTCCCCGCTCTATGAACCCGTAACCCCGCTGCCAATCAAACCATATGATACGCCCCACCTCTAGGCCCCTAGGTGATGTGCTAGTCTGCATCCGCCGCGTGTTCTGTGAGTGCTGACCTGAAGAGAGTTCGTCGAGAAGCCGTTCAGTGAAGCGTCTCAAACGATGCGGAGGATTTCGCTCTCCCCGGCGCCTGTCTACCTTACTCAACGCATCTCGCAGCAACCCCGCCGCTCTAGTGCATTCCCTTTCCCTGCGCTCTGGGTCTCGCAACGCATCAGCAATCTTGAGTGAGTATTCTGCAATCGCATTACTGTTTAGCCGTGGGACTTCTGCGCCGCTGATCAATACCCTCAACAGCATTAGCAGTTGATACTTATAATACCGAAGATCACGCCAAGAAGGGCGTGAGTTGAGCCATTTCTCGACCGTAAGAAGCGAAATGCCGCTGGCATAGTATGGCTCTGACCTGTGATCACTAGCAAAGATTCTCCCTTCATAAGCCCTCAAGAGTTCTCCATAATAACGCGGGTGGCTATGTGGCTCGTTAAGGAACATCCCTATAAATGATTTGATTTGTCCAGTCAGTGAGACGACACTGCTCGGACTTATGTTCTCACCAACATACTGCTTTGAACGTCGCTCGTAGTAGATTCGTTCCGAAAGTGATCTATTTGACTCCCGGATAGTATAGAAATCCTCAAGCTCCTTATGGAAGGGTGTTAATGATTCGAGAGCCTCTAACAGGACTGCCGTCTGGCGATTCGTTGCCTTTATGACTTCAACAATGACCTGCCTATCGGTAGTAGCTACTAACTTCACAGGAATGAAAGTGTCTTCATCAATGCTAGATTTGTTTTGGAAAACGATGTGACTAGTCTGACAGCCATTTACAATCTGAAAGTCGGAAATTGTGAATGTATCACCTTTTCTCCTCAGCTCGCGTGCAACGATGGTAACACCATTGTTCAATAGTGGAAACTTATGCCTTAGTGCATTGTCAGAAAGTGTATGATCGATTTCGCTGTTGACGGGGTTATTACCCTGGAAATCCCTCACGTTATCGAAGAATAGCTCCCGGTTTAGCTCCCCATCATCAGTGGAAATCAGATTAACGAATTCCTCTCCAGCAAGTAATCCAATGTAGGCATCATCAACGCCATCAATTCTGGGAAATACTGCTGTTCGCTTAAGCTCAACATCTTTGACTACACCTCGCTCCAACTCACGATAGGTGGCTTTGAGTAAATCTGCATCGACCGGAGATGCGTTGACAGCCGAGAATATATTCAATTCAGTAAGACGATCTTTGCCATTCGATAGCCGACCACTTGGATCAGGGGCATCATGCCATATTCCTGATGCTACGTAATAGATGAAACATTTGGGATTTTCTTGCATGCGGATGCTCTGTTTGTATACCTCACGAGCTAAATCAATGAGCTGTTGTACCTCCGAGTTGAATTCGATGTTAGGGTCGGAGTCGAGTACTGCCGCGAAGAACTGCTCAACGCCGAAGACGAAGTTCCCTATGTCGGCCGCATTGAAGTGCGGTGAATCTTTGGCCTGTAAGAAGACGAACTCGACGTCTAGGCGACGGAGCTTCTCAACAAAGAAATCTATATCCTCCTTGGTGCGTGCAGGCCTGCCATTAACGATAACTGCAACAGCATCGAGTCCCCCATCACCGCTGCCCCCTACGAGAACTGCGTCCTCGTAGTCGGTGATGTCCGTCTGATGGTATTTGCGAAGGATCGAGGAAGCGGCAAAGGCTTCAAACAGCTCGTTTGGCTTGAGATGGGCAAAGCCGCGGGAGGCGGTGAAATTCCTGACAAACCCTTCCAGTACAACGTCGTTCATTGATCGCTCCGAGAGGGGATATCTCGTGGCTGAGATAGCGGGATGAGGGAATCCGGGTGAGTCGGTCGCGCAATCTAAGGGTTATGCCGCGAGCAGTGGTGGAGAGGGGTGTGAACTAGCGGGCGTCAGTATAGATAGCGATGCACGCCGTGTCAAGGGGGTACTCGCCGAGGGGCGCCGCGTTGACCGCCACGCCCCAGACCCGTCTCAGCAGCTACTCGTAGGTTAGCACGCACCGTTAGCCGAGAGCTTGGCGTGGGTCCGGAACTCGATAGCCGTCAACCGGATGGGATGACCGGCTACAGTGCGGGATCAACTCCGGTAAGCTCTACCGACAGGTCCCACAGTCGCTTCGCGAGCGCGGGGTCTTTGCTCAGGTCAGTTGAGTCGACTTGCTTGGCTGGCCCGCCCCACTCGAAGCGCTTGCCTGGCCCAAAGTACTGCCCACCTTCTACCCCGGAGGCAGTCGCACCGAGCAGCGTTGACCAGGCACCCTCCGCGGGCGAGCTGAGCAAGAACGTGAGCGGGAGGAATATAACGCGGGTCAGTCTCGGCATGTGCCGCATGAGTTCAGTGTTCGAAATACCCGGATGCACACCTACCGCGATGGTGCCCGAACCCTTGGCCCTTAGCCTCCGATCCAGTTCGTACATGAACAGGAGATTGGCGAGCTTGCTCATGTAGTAGCGCTCCATGGCGTTGTAGCGCTCTACGGCGTTGATGTCATCGAACAGTATCTGGCCCCGGCGATGACCGACACTGCTGGTGACGACGATCCGCGAACCGGCGGTTTGCTCCAGGGTGGGCAGGAGCAGGCCGGTAAGCGCGAAGTGTCCCAGGTGATTGACGCCAAACTGCGATTCGAAGCCGTCGTTCGTGAGACGGTACGGTGCGCGCATTATCCCGGCGTTATTCAGAAGTCCGTCCAGGCGCGGTTCGGCGGCCACGACCTCGGCCGCCTGCCGGACCGATGCCAAGTCTCCGAGGTCCAATTCGACAATGCCGAGGTCGGCGGCGGGATGAGCGGCGCGGATGTTCTCGACCGCCGCTTCGGCCCTCGCCGGAGAGCGGCATCCCAGCAGGACGCGGGCGCCCCGTTCCGCAAGGACTTTCGCGGCCTCGTAGCCGATGCCGGTATTGGCGCCCGTGATGAGGAAGGTCTTTCCCTGCTGGTCAGGGACATCGGCAGCGGTGAAGTTGCTTATCATACATGTTCCTTTGATCGCATGGCTTCATATGCACCGGCTACCCCCGTCAGATGCGGTAGAGCGCCTCGGCATTCTGCGAGAAGAGCGCGGTCTGCTCGTCCCGGCTGAAGCCGGAGATGATCTCCGTGTAGGCGTCTACGAGTTCGTCATAGGTACTCCACAGCCAGTCCACCGGCCAGTTCGTGGCAAAGAAGCAGCGCTCCACGCCGAACGTCTCAATGGATGCGAGCACGTAGGGCCTGATGCTGTCCACCGTCCAATTGTTGTCGGCCATGCCGAGGCCGGAGATCTTCCAGCGGATGTTGTCGCAGGTGGCCGCGCCGGCCATGCCGCCCTTCCATAGCCGGAAATACTCATCCGTGCGCTCGGCGGGTAAGCCGGTGTGGTCAACGACGATCATGACGTTGGGGAACTTGTGTGCCAGGTCGCGGAGCTGCTCCATGTCCTGCCACGCGACGGGCATACTCGACACCAGGTTGTATTTTTCCAGCAGGGCAAAGCCGCGGTGGTAGTCCGGCTCGACGAGGTAGTCGCCGTAGGAGAAGTCGCGTATACCGCGCATGTTGGGCGACGCGCAGTGCCGCTCCAGCACCGCCTCGACGCCGGGATCGCGCAGGTCGGCGTGCGCGACGATCCCGTGCGGAAACCCGGTGCGATCCGCCGCCTCTTGCAGCCATTCGGTCTCCGTGACCGGGTCCGGGCTGCCGATGGCGGCCTGCACGTGGACCGCCTTGATGACGTTCGCGTTGCGGGTCTCGGCGATATAGTCCTCGGCGAGGTAGTTCCGCTCGGCGAGCTTCTGATTTTGCCACCCCAGGGCCGGATGCGGGACGCCGGGCTGCCAGTGCTCGTACACTAGCTCCGGGTGCTGCATGTCGTAGTAGTGGACGTGCGGATCAACGAACTCCAGCTTATCCATGAGCGTATCTCCTAAGTTGAACGGTAAGACGCCGCCCCTACGGCAGGGAGTCTACCGTGACGGGCCGCCGGCAGGCTGCCGAGGCGTGGTGATACTCACAAGAGGGCAAGGGCTGAAGGGCGGTGCGAGCGGCACGTCGGCAGAGGGCTATGATAGAACTCGTTGGATTCTTGAGCTTGTCTGCGTGTATTCGGAGGAGGGTAGATCCAATGCAATCTGGAGTGCTTGCTCAATCATCCCGAGTGCCTGCAACGACAGGCTGCCTCGGCGGCCTTTGAGACGGTTCTTCGATAGTACTCGGACCTGCTCACACAGGACGACACTGTCTACAGTCAGCCCACCCTCGCCAGCGCGCAGTACCGCTTGGCTCGGATATACACGACGCCCGGTCCGGAAAGTAGTGCATGGCACGGCGATGACGACTGAGAGGACGGCATTGAGGGCATCGCGACTCATGATGACGACGGGCCTTCTGCCGGCCTGCTCTGACCCGACGGTAGGGTCGAGGAAGGCGTCATAGACTTCTCCGCGCCTCATCGCTGCTTCCCGGCGTACTCTCGCTCGCCGATCTGAAACGCCTCCCAGTCGGCTTGCGCGAACTCCTCGCTGATGACTCGCGCTTCCTCGAGATACTCCTTATCGTCGGCCATGCCGGCGAAGGCAGCATCTATAGCGGCGCGTTCGATAGCTGCCAATTCACGACGTAGTGCATTGATCACTAACTCATTCCGGCTCCGTGCTTCTCCTGCTCTCACCGCTCGGTCAGCCGCGGTCAAGAGATCAGTCGGCAAGGAGACAGTCGTGCGAACAGTCTCAGCGGCCACTTCTGCCCTCCCGGTGTGATGGCGTTTCTGCTATCAACTATAGCATCATCGGGTATGTAAGACAATGCGTCAAGCCGTCTACCAGTTCGTGTAGGAGCCGTCGCGGCGGTGGAGGTGGGGGGCTTCCCAGAAGCGGAACGGCTCGCCCAGGACCGCCTCGTTGACCTCGACGCCCAGCCCCGGCTCTGTGGGCACGGCGTATCCGGTGCCCTCCAGTTGCGGCTGCACGGGGAATATGTCGTCGGAGAAGCCGAATTCGAGCGCGCGCACCTCCAGCCAAGCGTAGTTCGGCACGGCCGCGCCGTAATGGACGTTGGCAGCCGTGCTGATGGGGCCGAGCGGGTTGTGCGGCATCAGGTCAATGTAGTGCGCTTCGCTCCACCCGGCGACTTTCATCGCCTCGGTGAAGCCGCCGACGTTGCAGATGTCGAGGCGCGAGAAGTTGGTCAGCCCCTGCTCGATGTAGGGCAGGAAAGCCCACTTGCTGGGGAACTCCTCGCCAATGGCGAACGGCACGTCGGTCATCTGGCGCAGGGCGGTATACGCGGCGGGGGTTTCGTCGCGGATCGGCTCTTCCAGGAAGTCCAGGGTGGCCGGGGGCATCCGCTGGCAGAACGAGGCCGCTTCGGCCACGCTCAGACGGTGGTGGTAGTCAATGCCGAGAACTGGGCCGGTGCCGACTGCCTCCCGCACCTTGGTCAGCCACTCGGCGGTGAACGCCAGCGATTCGCGCGGCTCGTAGAGGTCCTTGTCGCCGCCGGTATCGGGGTGGCCGGGCGTCGTGCGGATGGCCTGCCAGCCGTCCTGGTACAGCGCCTGTACCTCGTCTACGAGCTGTGGTCCCATCGGCGACCGGGTGGTTACAAAGCCTGGCACGTAGTCGCGATGGGCGCCGCCGAGGAGCTGATAGACGGGGACGCCGAGTTTCTTGGCTACGAGATCGTGCAGGGCAATGTCAATGGCGGAGATGGCGCCGGTGAGGATGCGCCCGCCCTCGAAGTATTGGCTGCGGTACATCTCCTGCCAGAGGGCGCCGATGCGCCGCGGGTCCCGGCTAAGCAGGAACTCGCGGTAGTGCCGCACCGCGCCCTGCACCGCCAACTCGCGCCCCGATACGCCCGACTCGCCCCAGCCGTAGTAGCCTTCGTCGGTCTCGACCTTGACCAGTAAGAGGTTGCGGATGCCTTCCCAGACTGGATAGCACAGGATGTCGGTGATCTTCATGTCATGCTCCTTGCTAGTGGGTACACGCCGGCGTTGGTCCAGGATTATGGGCGTCTCGGCCTGCCGGTGCAACGTCCGGGGCGCCTCCGGCCTCCGGCATACTCTCCCCTCTCTATCGCTTGGCGATGGAGAGGGGCCGGGGGTGAGGAGCCGAATGTCTCGTGTACAATCCCTCGCTGTACGCGCAACGACATTCGACCTCGGAGGTACCGGACATGGCAGTAGAACGCATCGGAGTGGCTATCCAGGGCGCGGGCAACGTGTCCACGGAGCACCTGCGCGCCTATATCAACAATCCACACACCGAAGTGGTAGCTATCGGCAGCCGGACTCTCGAGGGCGCTGGGCGGAAACGTGACCAGATGGGACTCAGCGCCGACTGTGCCCTCTACGACAGCCTGGCCGATCTGCTGGCCAATCCGCGCGTGGACGCGCTTTCGATATGCACACCGTCGGAGTTGCACGCTGCGGAGACGATCCAGGCGGCGGAAGCGGGTAAGCACGTGGTCATCGAGAAGCCGATCTCGGTTGACGCCGCCGACTTGCCGGGCTTACGGGACGCCGTTGAGGCGGCCGGCGTGCGGACCGTGGTGAGCTTCGTCCTGCGCTGGAACCCGCTGGTCGAGACGATCAAGGCGCTGCTGGCCGATGGGGCGTTCGGCGAGCCGTTTTTCGTCCAGACCGACTACTGGCACAACGTGGTGCAATCGCGGTATCCGGGCGGCGGGGGCTATCGCCGGCATCATCCGATGAGCTCGTTTCTCGCCGGTGGCTGCCATGCGGTGGACATGGCGCGGTTTTTGATGGGCAGCGACGTGGTCGAGGTGTCGGCCTTCTCCTACGATGATGAGCCGGACACACCGGCGCCCAAGACGACGGTCGCCATTGTCAAGTTTGCGAACGGCAAGATCGGCAAAGTGTCGGCCGGCACGGCGCAGTGGATGCCCTACGTGTTCAACATTGACCTGTTCGGACCGGACGGCTCGATCCGCGGGAACAAGCTCTACACGCGCAAGCTGCCCGGTCAGACCGACTTTGCCACGATCCCGACGATCCCTCCGGACAGCGGCGCCGTCGCACACCATCCGTTCCAGGAGGAGATAGACCACTTCGTGGACTGCATCCGCGGTGGCGTCGAGTCGCACGTCAATCTGGCCGATGCGATCAACACCCACGAGGTGTGCTTCGCTGCCGAGCAGTCGAGCGCCGCAGCCGGCCGGACTATCCACCTGCCGATGCAGTAGTGAGCGTGGAGAGTAAAGCGCTATGAGTGGCGATGGCCTTGTCCCCGGCCCCGGCGTGAGCTACGGCACGAACGGCATGGTGGCCTCGCGGTCGAAACGAGCCGCCGCCGCCGGGCTGCATGTGCTCCAGCGTGGCGGCAATGCGTTCGACGCCGCCATCGCCGTCGCCAGCGTGGAGTGGCTGACCCTCCCGGCGATGTGTGGCCTGGGCGGCGACATGTTTGCCGTGCTCTACGATGCGCGCAGTGACCGGCTGGCCGCGATCAACGGGAGTGGCGAGGCCGCCCGGCGGGCCTCCCGCGACTACTACGTGAGTCAGGGACTCCGCACGATGCCGCTCGACGGCTGGCACGCGGCGGCCGTGCCGGGTGCGCCGCACGCTTACGCGACGCTCAACCGCGAGTTCGGCACCCTGCCGCTCGCCGACCTGCTGGCCCCGGCGCTGACCTACGCGGAGCGAGGCATTCCCGTCTCCGAGGACATGAGCCGGACCATTGCCGGGTGGGCGGGCAAGCTGGGTCAGTTTGCCGACAGCGCCGCGCTCTACTTCCCCGGCGGGACCGTACCGCGCCCTGGCGACCGCTGGATACTGCCCGATCTGGCGCGGACCATCCGGGCCTATGCTGAGGGCGGCCCCGAGGCTTTCTATCGCGGCGCGGTCGCGGCGGAGATCGTGCGGGCGTCTACGGCCGGCGGCGGCCTGTTCGGGCCGGAGGAGTTTGCCGAGCAGACCACCGACGTGTACGAGCCGCTGCATACCCGCTATCGCGGCGTGGATGTGTACGAGACGGCGCCGCCATCGCAGGGGCTGCTCGTGCTGGAGTGGCTCAACATCATTGCCGGCGACAACCTGCGCTCGCTCGGTTTCGGCTCGGCCGACACGCTGCATCTGCTGGTAGAAGCCAAGAAACTGGCCTTTGCCGACCGCAACCGCTATTGCGGCGACCCGCGGTTCGTCGCCAATCCGCTGGACGACCTGCTCTCCCCGCAGTACGCAGCCGAGCGGCGGGCGGCCATCCGTGCGGACCGGGCGAATGACGCGCCGACGGCGGGCGTGCTCCCGGAGCATGGCGGTGCCACCAGCTACTTTGCCGTTGCGGACGGACAGGGCAACGCGATCTCGTTCATCCATAGCCTCTCCGCCCTCTTCGGCAGTGGCGTGGTGGCCGGCAAGACAGGCGTGCTGCTCAACAACCGCGCCGGTCGCGGCTTCACGTTGGAGGAAAGCCATCCGAACGTAATCGCCGGCGGCAAGAAGACGATGCACACTCTGAATTGCTACCTACTCTGCCGCGACGGCCAGCCGTTCGTCGTCGGGGGCACGCCGGGCGGCGACTACCAGCCGCAGTGGAACGTGCAGGCGATCACCAACCTGCTCGATTTCGGCATGAACGTGCGCGAGGCGGTCGAGGCGCCGCGCTGGATCAGTGTCCCCGGCACCGACCCGGAGACCCTGGATGAACCGTTCGGCTTGATCGTCGAGGATCGCTTCGACCCGGACGTGCTGTCCGAGCTGGAGCGCCGCGGCCACCGCGTCCGCCGGGCTGGCCCCTGGAGCAGCCCCGGCGCACTCCAGTTCATCATGTTCGGCGAAGACGGCACCCTGCAAGGCGCCAGCGATCCTCGCGGCGGCGGCGCCGCCCTGGGGTACTGATGCTGGCTTGTTTGTCAGCATCAGGATTTGCAGGATTAGATGATGGACAGGATTGATCGGGTGTCCATGGTAGAATTACTACGCGGGGTAGGTTAGTTGGATTCGCCGGTTAGCTCAAGGGAGGTGGTATCCATGGTAGATATTAGTGATGACGATGTAAGGCGCATGGCGGACTTCTTGCGTGGAAAGAAGCTGGACTATGGGTTGGGCCGCGAACACCAGTATGTCAATTGTCCCAACGGTCCAGTGCTGATTTGTCTGGATGCGGTGCTCCAGATCCGCCAGAATTACCAAAAGTCCGTGGTGCGTCAAATAGCCCATTTCCGCCAGCATTGGTCCGATATCCGCTCATTGTCGGACCTCAAGCAACTCATCGAACGAAAAGGCTATGATGGCTTCGCTGAAGTATGAGCCTACCAGTACCCTGCACGGGCGCAGACCCT
>JAJDZR010000283.1 GCA_022824545.1 Chloroflexota bacterium | reverse complement strand
ACGCTGCGGGGCAAACGCACGGTCTGGGGGGGCCGCGCGCGGGTGCGCGCCACCCTCTACATGGGCGCGTTGGTCGCCAGTCGCTACAATCCCGTGATCCGGGCGTTCTACCAGCGGCTGCTGGCGGCGGGCAAGCCGAAGTAGCTGGCGCTGACGGCCTGCATGCGCAAGCTGCTGGTGATCCTCAACGCGATGCTGAAGCACGGCTCGCCCTGGGCCGACCGGTCCCCGCTGGTCGTCAGTCATTCCGCTTGACTTTCAAGACAGTTGCTTCCCTGCTAGGGAAGGGGCCGGGTGCTGGACCAAAGCCGCACCACACCTGGCACCATCCGTGCGGCTTTGGCCCAGCAGATGGTTAGGTCCTACCGCTCGACGACACGGGCTTCTACGTCTACGACCTCGCCCTCGGGTTTGCTCCCCGCGGCCGCGCCGTCACCGCCGCCACGCGGCGGAAAGCCGGACATCGCGCGCCGATGCTCTTCGACCAGCCAGCGCGGGCAGGCCACGACGAAGAACCACACGCCCAGAAAGGCAACCACCACATCATCAATGTGGCCCGGACCGATCAGCCAATCGGGGATCACGTCCAGCGGCGACACGGCATACGCCACGCCCGCCGTCGGGATTGCTTTGGTCAGCAGCGGGACACGACCGTCGCGGAAGAGGCGCCAGGCGAGCACGACGCGCTGGATAACGCCGGTCACGCCACCCGCCAGCTGCAACAGCATCATCAGTGGGAAGCGCATCTGCCCAATCCCCAGTCTCGGCTGCGGTCACCCCTCACTTACTATTCTAACCCATACCTCGCGCTGACGGGGACCGTCGAACTCACCGAAGTAGACCGCCTGCCAGCGCCCCAAGTCCAGTTCGCCCTCGGCAATGAAGATGGTCAGCGAGACGCCCAACAGCGATGACAGCAGGTGCCCCCCGGCATTGCCCTCGTAGTGGCGAAAGCGGCTTTCATCGCCGAGCAGGTCGGTGAGACCGGTCAGCATGTCGCGCGGCACGTCGGGATCGTCGTTCTCGTTGATCGTCAGTCCGGCCGTTGTGTGCGGCACGAACAGCACACAGCGGCCCTCCCGCACCCCGGACGCCCGCACCATCGCCTGCACCCGCTCGGTGATCTCCACGAACTGCCGATGCGCCCGCGTCTCGACTGCAAGAACCCGTTTCACGGTACCGTTCGTTTCCCGTTACCCGCACAGTGGCGTACCAGTCGGCAGGGAACCTCCAGAGGTACAGGATGTTCCCTCCCCTGGAGCTTGCTCCGGGGGAGGGCTAGGGAGGGGGCAAGCACCACTGGTTAGCTTCCAGGTCACGGAAGAATGCTCCCGCCTCAACGCCACCAGAACGCCGCCATTCTTGCCGCGCCCGCTCCACCGCCGGCTGAAGGGCCGCGTCCTCCTGAGCCTCAAGCCACTCTCGAACCGCGGAGGCCACAATATCCTTGGCGTAACATCCCCGGCGCGCCGCCTCCACTTTTAAGGCCGTGTAGAGCGCCTCGTCGTCGAAAACCACGGTCATACGCCTCGCCATGTATCCCTCCAGGTGCCCATACGCCTCCCAATTCCAGTATAGGCGCCAGCCGCGAGCAGCAGCAACGGCCGGCCAGTGCTCATCCCCCGCTTGAGGCACCGCCCCAGGCGTGCGCGTTCTCCTTCAGCGCCGCTATCAGCGCCGGCAGGTTGTCGAACACGTAATCCGGCTCGTACTGCGTGCCCCGGATCGCGGCTACTTCCTCGGCGGTTGTCACCCCCGTCAGGATCAGCACCGTACACAGGCCGGCGGCCCGGCCCGCAGCAATGTCGGTCCCGAGACTGTCGCCGACGAACGCCGCCATCGCCGGCGCTACTCCGATCCGCTCCAGCGCGATGTTAACCATCGTGCTGTTGGGTTTTCCGACTATCTGCGGGGCGCGGCCAGTCGCCGATTCCAGAAAGGCCAGTAGCGCACCACAGCCCGGCGCAAAGGTGTGCTCCAGCGGAAAACGGCGATCAGGGTTGGTGCCGATAAACCCGGCGCCGCGGTCAATGGCCTGCATGGCACGGAGCAGTTTCGCGTAGGTGACGTGAATGTCCAGTCCGACGACGACCCACTCCGGCCGCTCTTCATCGAGGCGAAATCCATGTGCCAGCAACGGGCGCACCAACCCCTCCCCACCAATCACTAGCACCCGCGTGCCGGGCCGCGCCACGCGCCGCAGATACACGGCCGTCGTTTCGCCGGCCGTGACAACGGCGTCATCAGGTACCGGCATCTCCATGCCGGCCAGCCGCTCGACGTACTGCGCCGCCAAGCGCCGCGAATCGTTCGTCACCAAGCGATAGGGACGGCCGGTGCGCTCTAGGAACGCAAGCAGCTCGACAGCGCCAGGAAGCGTCTCCTGCCCACGGTAGAGCACGCCGTCGAGGTCAATCAGGAATCCACGCCGGTCGGCCAACGGTGGAGCGGGGCGTTTTACCACCATAGCTTGCCTCGAATTTGGGACTCGATCTCGGCATACCCGCTGGTCCACAGCCCGGTGCTGAGGTACTTCCAGCCGCCGTCCGGCAGCAGCGCCACCACGCTGCCCTCGTCCAAGCGACCGGCCCAGCGGCGCGCGACGTGGACGATGGCGCCGCTCGACACCCCGGCAAAAATCCCCTCGTGCTCCAAGAGTTCGCGCGTCGTCGCAAAGGCCGCCTCACTGTCCACCAACATGCGCGAATCGAGCACGTCGAGGTCGAGAATAGGCGGCACAAAACCGTCGGCCAAGCTACGCAAGCCCGACACCGCCTCACCCTGCTGCGGCTCCGCCGCGACGATCTTGACCCCCGGGTTCAACTCCTTCAGCCGACGACCGACCCCCATCAGCGTCCCGCCGGTACCGAGGCCGGCTACGAAAGCCGTCACGCCAGGGAGATCGCGGGCAATCTCGGCTCCCGTGCCGTCGTAGTGCGCCTGGATATTGGCCGGATTGCCGTACTGGAAGGGGAGATAATACTCGGAATCGCCCGCCAGCTCCTCGGCGACCTCAATCGCCCCATTGGTACCGCGGTCCCCCGGCGAAAAGACGATCCGTGCGCCATACGCCCGCAAGAGCTGCACCCGCTCCTCGGAGACGTTCTCCGGCATCACCACGGTCACGGGATAGCCACGCAAGCGCCCCACCAGCGCCAAGCCGATCCCGGTATTGCCGCTGGTCGGCTCCAGAATAGTCTGGCCCGGCCGCAGCAGGCCCTCGCGCTCGGCCCGCCGGACCATCGCATACGCGACCCGGTCCTTGACGCTGCCGGTGGGATTCTGCCCTTCGAGCTTGGCGTAGAGCCGCACATCCGGCTTGGGCGAGAAGTACGGGATTTCGACCAGGGGAGTATTGCCGATGAGGTCCAGAATGCTACCGGCTACCACGGCCTTACCGACTCCCGGTGCAGAGTGTGCAGTCCATCGTCCATGATCCCGTAGAGCTTGCGCCGGAACACCGACCGGCCCGCGCCCTTAGCTACCGGCGCTTCCTCCGGCCACTGCTGGCAAGATCGAGACAACGTCACCGGCGCCGACCGGCGTGCCCAGCCCGTCCAGATACCGAATATCCTCATCATTCACGTAGATATTGATGAATTGGTGCAACTCCCCATCCGGACCGGTCAGATCAGTGTGGAGTCCCGGGTAATGCTCGCCTAGCTCGGTAAGCAGACTGCCCACCGTCCCACCCTCGGCTTGGATCACACTCTGTCCCGCCACGTGCTTCCGCAGCATCGTCGGTAAGCGTACCTGGACTCCCATACGTTCCTCTTCACAACGCCGTGGGGCGTAGCTACTCTTCCGCCTCACCGTAGCGGGCCGCCCCCGCCCGTAGACCGACCGTTCTGCTCTTGATGCGATAGTGTAGCATAGCCCGCCGCCTGCGCTCTGCCCTCCCGTCGGGGACGGGGGACCATAGGGGGGCTGGACTGCGCCGCCGCCCGGACTCCCCTTCCCTGGAGGGAAGGGGCCGGGGATTAGGTCCACCATCCTGCTATCATCGCAAGTGGGACTGCGCCGGCAGCGGCGCAAGCCGGCCCGTACTCTCTGCCCGCAGTGTTGATTCCCGCCCCGAAGGAATGTTCCGGTGCGTAACATGGCAAATACCACCGACATTGTCGAGACTCGGCTGGACAACGGGCTGAAGGTGCTCACCAAAGAAGTCCACCATGCGCCCATCGTCAGCTTTTACGTCTGGTACCGGGTAGGCGGACGCAACGAGCGTCCCGGCATCACCGGTATCTCCCACTGGGCCGAGCACATGCTCTTCAAGGGCACGCCCACGCTCAAGAAAGGCGACATCGGCAACCTCGTCGAAACTCACGGCGGTAGCTGGAACGGATTTACCTGGGTAGACTTCACCGCCTACTTCGAGACGCTCCCCAGCCAGCACCTCGACCTCGCTATCCGCATCGAATCCGACCGCCTGGCCAACACCCTGTTCGACCCGGACGAGGTGGAGTCCGAGCGCACGGTAATCATCTCCGAGCGCGAGGGTGCGGAGAACCAGCCCTTCTTCCACCTGCACGAAGAGACCACGGCCGCAGCGTTCAAGGTCCATCCCTACGGGCAGCCGGTCGTCGGCTGGAAGAGCGATCTGCGCCAAATCACCCGCGAGGACCTGTACGACTACTACCGCACCTACTACACGCCCAACAACGGCATCGCCGTCGCCGTCGGCGACTTCGACACCGCCGACCTGTTACAGCGGGTCGAGGACGCCTTCGGCCCCATTCCGGCCGGCCCCTCGCCACCACCGGTGCGCTCGGAAGAGCCACCGCAGGAGGGCGAGCGCCGCGTCACGGTCCGCCGGCCGGGACCGGTGCCGTCCATGTTGGCGCTCTACCACATTCCTGCCCTCTCCCACCCCGACGCCATCCCTCTCCAAGTCGCCGCCAGCGTGCTGGGAGCCGGACGCAGTGCTCGCCTCTACAAGGCCATTGTCAATCAAGGCTTGGCCACTCGCGCTCACGCCAACGCCGATGCTCGCAAAGACCCCGGCCTCTTCAGCGTCTCCGTCAGCCTGCGCCGCGGCGCCGCGACAACCGAGGCCGAGGAGGTGGCCCTGCGGGAGGTCGAGCGCCTCGGTGAGAGCGCGATTTCGGACGCCGAGTTGGCCAAAGTCCGGCGTCAGGTGCGCTCCTGGTTCCTGATGAACGCCGAAGGGGTCAGCCGCCAAGCCCGCCTGCTCGGTCAGTTCGAAGTGGAGCATACGTGGCAGGCGTACAGTACCTATCTCGATGACCTCGACGCCGTGACGCCGGCCGACGTAATCCGCGTTGCCCGCACCTATCTGCACGCCGACAACCGCACCGTCGGCTGGTTCCTCCCCACCCGGCAACAGAGACAAGGCCGGCACCGTCGGCAGCGAGGCCGCTCATGAGTACCGCCACCGCGTCCGCCCCACCACGCCTCGTCATAGACCGCTGGCTGCTACCCAACGGCATCCCGGTGCTGGTGCATGAAAACCCCACCCACCCGCTCGTCAATCTGCGCTGTCTGGTGTCCGCCGGCAGCACCGAAGACACGCCGGACCAAGCCGGACTGGCGTCATTCACCGGCTCCGCCCTGCTGCGCGGCACTGAGCAGTACACCTTCGAGCAGCTCAACGAGGTCATCGATTCTGCCGGCATGTCGCTCCACACCCACGCCGGGCGCGACTTGGCTACAATCAGCGCCCGCTGCCTGAGCGAGGACCTGCTGCTCGCGCTCGACCTCATCAGCGAAGTGCTCTGCCGGCCCACGTTTCCCCAAGAGGAAGTAACCAAGCTCCAGCACCAAATCCTCACCCGTATCCGGCAAGCGCAGCACAATACCCGCGCTGTCGTCGGCCG
>JAJDZR010000073.1 GCA_022824545.1 Chloroflexota bacterium | reverse complement strand
GCATCTACACCCTCATTCATGAGTACGCTCATATCGTGCTGCGTACTAATTCCGTCTGTGCCACCTACACCGGTCCCACGCGCGCAGAGGACCTCGGGGTCGAGCAGTGGGCCGAGAGATTCGCGGCGGCGTTCCTCTTGCCCCGTGAGCACCTACAGGTGTTCCTGCACAATGGCTTGCACTGGCGCCGCGGCTCTTACATCACCACGTTCCAGGATGTCGAGAAAGTCGCAAGGCGCTACAAAGTGAGCCTCCGCGCGGCAGCGTTGCGGCTCATTGGTCTGGGTGCCGCCAAGCAGGACCTCTACACGTTAGTTGATCGACAAGCTCAGGTCTCTGAAGCGCCACGCCGGGGCGGGGGCGCAGGACAGAAGCGATCCGCGATACGACTACGCGAATACGGCAGCAAGCTGCCAACCACCCTGCTCATTGGCATGCGCCAAGGAATCCTCGAACGACATGACGTATTGGATTATCTTGGCGTAGCAACCTCCGAATTGGAGGAGCTTGAACAAGACTTACTGGCAGCAGCATGAGTCAGGCTCATGATCGAAGAGCCATATGTGTGGATATTGGACGCCTCGGCAATCATCGCAATAAAGCGGACCCTGCCTCGTCATCGCTGGCAGCGGATTTATCAATCTCGCCTGCCGCGTCTGGTGAAAATAGGCCGAGTAGCCTTCCCAAAGAAGATAGTGGAGGAGCTAGGACGGTACCATGAACAAGACAATATCTACGAATTCGCATCTCGAAGTATCTCTTTAGTTCTTTATGAAACTGAGCCATCGTTCGAGCTTGTCAGGGAGGTCATGGGGCGCGCCGGGAATGTCGTAGATCCGACAAAGCAGCATGAAGACGCCGACCCGTATGTTCTCGCACAGGCTCTCGACATCCAGCGCGCCGGAAGGCCTGTTGCCGTCGTAACCGAAGATTGTGGGAGGAAAGTGCCACCTCAGATTTCAATGGCTGCCGCATGTGAAACACTTGGTATCGCTTGGTGTCGCACGCGGGCATTCCTCGACAGCAACAACTGGTAGATAGCGGCTCGCTCGCGCCGCCTCCCTCATACCGGACATCATCAAGCGGCGGCTTGCTCGCGCCGGCCGGCGCGAATGGCCTCGTCGAGCAGGTCTACGATGTGCTGGGCGGAGGCCGTCTGCCCCGCTTGCCGGAGGCCGGCGTTGATCTGGATCAGACAGCCGGGGTTGGCCGTCACAATCGTCTCGGCACCGGATTCGATGATCGCTTCGGTCTTGTCGTCCAGCACGCGCATGGACATGTCCGGTTGCAGGATGTTGTAGATGCCAGCGCTGCCGCAGCACCGATCCGCGTCGCGTAGCTCGACGTATTCCAGGCCGGGAATCATCGAGAGCAGCGCCCGCGGTTGCAGGCTGACCTTCTGGCCATGAACGAGGTGGCAGGGATCGTCATAGGTGATCGTGCGCTCGATAGTGCCCAGCGGCGCCGTGAGACCGACGCGCGCCAAGAACTCGCTGACGTCCTCGACCTTCTCCGCGAACCGCTCCGCGCGCTCTGCATAGGCCGGGTCATCGGCCAAGAGCCGGTCGTACTCTTTGAGGGCAGCGCCGCAGCCGGCGGCGTTGATGATGATGGCGTCCAGGTTCCACTGCTCGAAAGCATCAACGTTCAGGCGGGCAACGCGACGCGCCTCTTCCTGGGCGCCGGCGTGGGCCTGGAGTGCGCCACAGCAGCGTTGCGCCTCCGGGATAACCACCTCGCAGCCGTTGGCCGTCAGCACGCGCACGGTGGCCTCGTTCGTTTCGGCAAACGCCAGCGGCATGATGCAGCCGCCGATCATGCCGACGCGATAGCGCCGCTCACCTTGGGCCGGGACGATCTCCCCAGGGGGCGCGCGGAAGAAGCGCCGCGAGAGCTGCGGGAGCATCTGCTCCATCAGCCGCAGTCGGGGCGGCACCCACTCTCGCCCCATGATCCAGCGGACGAGGGCCTGCACGCCACTGCGCTGGTAGAAGCGCAGGAGTACGCCGAGGAGCACCAGGCGGGTGGGATAGGCAAACAGCTGGCCGAAGACGGCCCAGGTAAGCACGCGGCGCAGGCGGGTGCTCTCTTCCTCGAGAATCGTCGCGCGGGCGCCCTCCATGACCTGCCCGAAGTGGACGTTGGAGGGACAGGCCGTTTCGCAGGCGCGGCATTGCAGGCAAAGCTGGAGATGGTCATCCACCGCTGCGGAGAAATCCAGATCACCTTCGGCGACCGCCCGCATCAGGTACAGGCGCCCGCGCGGCGAGTCGGCCTCCAGGCCGTTCTGCCGGTAGGTGGGGCACACGTTCAGGCACAGGCCGCAGTGGACGCACTTGGTCAGCGCATCGTAGTCGGTCGGCGTGAGGAACCCCTGAAGCGCCGCCAAGGGGTCCGCCTCGCCCGCTTCACCATGGCCGGCCGGCGGTGGATGCTCTGCGACTGCCATGCCCGTATCCCCACTTCTGCTTGCTACCGGCCGAACGACCGGCCGAGAGCTTGCCACAAGCTGCTTGTACCAGACAAGCCTGGAAGCAGCTTTGGCTGGCTACGCTCACCGACGGAGAGTATAGCCGAGACCAGCCCCCCTATGGTCCCCCGCTGCGGCGGGGAGACGACTGGTTCCCGCACCCGTCGGGACGGGGGCGGGCTAGGGTGGGGGCCAACTCCCTCCCTACCGATAGCAGTAGAGCTGCACAAAGTCGTCGCCGCGATAGACGACGGTGCGCTCGTCCACCCGCTCGACGCCCGGCCGGCGGGCGGCCTGCTCGGCCGGCGTGTTCAGCAGGTACTCGAACTTCAGCTCCAGCGGTGGCTCGGGTCGGTAGGGCCGGAACTCCGAGACTCGCTGCAAGGCGCGGGTCGCCGCGTCGCGGATTAATTCCTGCGCGCGCGCCGGCGCCAAACACAGCCCACAGCCACGGGTCAGCGACTGCTTGACTGCCACCGTCTCGATAGGGCCGAGTGGACTGAGCAAGGCTTGCGCTTCCTCACACGCCACGTCGTCGCCGCTCAACAGAATAGTCGGCACGCCAAAGTGACCGGCAACTGCTGCATTCAGCCCCATCTCACCAATGCGCTCGCCGTTGAGCCAGACATGCACGATGCTCTGGCTGGAGAGCGTGTGATCGAGGATACCGCGCTCGGTGCCGGCCATCGCGTGCTGCCCGATCATCAGGAACGCGTCGAAATCCTCGTCGAGCGCCCAGGCCGGCGGTACCGGACGCCCCATCAAGGCCACGGCCTCGGGGTGCAGGTCGGGGAAGTACAGGCCCCCGGCGCCGTGCCCATCGGCAACGACGATTTCCGTCGCACCGGCGGCCAGCAGCCCGTCCACGGCCGCATTCACCTCGGCAGTCAGCAGCCGCCGGGCCAGATCGTATTCGCGTCCACTCGGCACGCACTGCTCCTCGATACTCCAGACCCCACTCACGCCTTCCAGGTCGGTCATCACGTATACGCGCATCGTCTACTCCTCATGTCGCCGCTGGCCGCCACACTTCGCGGCGCGGCCTATTCTACCGATTGGCTGTCAGCCGTCAGCGCGGCACGATGGCGGCGGTTGACCAGGAGACCTTTGCATAACATCCGGATGGAGCGCGAGAGGGACAATACTCCACTCATCGCTAACCTGGGAGGATCGGTTCTTGGATTCCCGCTTTCGCGGGAATGACGATTTTGCAAAGGTCTCGCCGGGTCAAGCTGACGGCTGTGAGCTAATGGCTGATAGCTCACAGCGACTTGAACGGCTGCTTGGGAGCCGCTATCGTCTGTCTGGTCTAGCCACAACCGACAATATGCGGCTCTAGGAGAACACGATGGTGAAGATTGCGGTCATACCCGGCGATGGCACCGGCCCCGAAGTGGTGCGCGAGGGGCTGAAGGTGCTGGCAGCGGTCGCGGCACAAGAAGGCTTTGCCTATGAAACCACCGAGTTCGACTACGGTGGCGAGCGCTACTTGCAGACGGGCAAGGTCATCAGCGACGAGGAAGTGCAGGAATTGCGGGCGTTCGACGCCATCTACCTCGGTGCCGTGGGGCATCCTGATGTGGCACCCGGCATCTTGGAGAAGGGCCTGCTGCTCAAGCTACGATTCGACCTCGACCAGTACATCAATCTGCGGCCGGTCAAACTGTACCCCGGCGTCGAGTGCCCGCTGAAAGACAAAGGCCCGGCGGACATAGACTTCATTGTCGTGCGCGAGAACACCGAGGACCTCTATTCCGGTGGCGGGGGCTTCCTCCGCAAGGGCACCCCCCAGGAGGTGGCCACGCAGGAGATGATCGCGACGCGCTTCGGCGCGGACCGCTGCCTACGCTATGCCTTCGAGCTAACCCGCCGGCGTCGCGCGGCCGGCAAGCCGGGGCAGCTGACCCTGATCGGCAAGACGAACGTCCTCACTTTCGCCAGCGATCTCTGGTGGCGGGCGTTCAATGAGATGGGAGACAGTGAGTTTCCCGACGTGACCCGCGACTACAACCACATTGACGCCGCCTGCATGTGGTTCGTGAAAAACCCCGAGTTCTACGACACGATTGTCGTGCCGAACATGTTCGGCGACATCATCACCGACGTTGGCGCCATGATCCAGGGCGGGTTGGGTGTGGCCGCCGGTGGCAACATCAGTCCCGATCCCGAGAGCGTGAGCATGTTCGAGCCGATGGGCGGCTCGGCCCCTCGTTACACCGGCCAAAACGTCATCAACCCCATCGCGGCCATTGGGGCGCTGGGCATGTTGCTCACAGTCACCGGCGAGCAGCTTGGCCGCGCAGAAGTCGCCGCGGCCGGCGCCCGCATCGAGCGTGCCATCACCGCCACTTGCCCCAAGATGGACTCCCAATCGGCCGGCCGGATGGGCTACGGCACCGATGCTATCGGCGACCTCGTGTGCGAGGCGCTGTAGTCCTCACCCCCCGGCCCCTCTCCATCGCCGAGCGATAGAGAGGGGGTAGATTCCCTAGACTCACAAACGAAGTGCAACACCAGAGTAAGGTGTTGCCATGGGACAAGCATACACGCAGCTTGGTATTGAAGACCGGTGTGAATTGGCCCGTCTACACGCCCAGGGCTGCTCGCTCCGGCAAATCGC
>JAJDZR010000256.1 GCA_022824545.1 Chloroflexota bacterium | reverse complement strand
AAGAAGCTGGCGCTGACGGCCTGCATGCGCAAGCTGCTGGTGATCCTCAACGCGATGCTGAAGCACGGCTCGCCCTGGGCCGACCGGTCCCCGCTGGTCGTCAGTCATTCCGCTTGACTTTCAAGACAGTTGCTTCCCTGGCAAGGAAGGGGCCGGGGGTTAGGTCCAATCCCACCGCCTGGTACGCTCTTCACACGCCCTAGTATCATGGGACCCGCACACGCGACTTCACCGAACGGAAAGGGTACTGGCATGAGTTGGGAGTTTGAGCACGTCGCCGGGCCGTATGGCTTCACCGAAGGGCCGGCCTGGGATGGCGAGGGCCTGCTGTTCACCGACATCCCGAACAGCCGCATCATGCGCTACGTGCCGGCCACCGGTGCCTGCACGGTGTTCCGCACCGGCACCAACCAGGCCAACGGCCTGATGCTCGACAAAGACGGACAACTCTACGCCTGCGAGGGCAGCATTGACCGTGTGACCGGCGCCGGCCGCGGCATCGTCCGCTACGAGCCGGACGGCGGCCGCACCGTGATCGGTGGCCGGTTCCGCGGCAGCCGGTTCAACAGCCCCAACGACCTCGCCATTGACGCCCAGGGACGCATCTGGTTCACCGATCCCCGCTACCACGACGACTACGACCCGATGGAACTCGACCACGAGTCCGTCTTCCGCCTCGACCCGCGGTACGACGGCACCTGGTCCGTCCGCCGCATGACCTACACGGCAACCAAGCCCAACGGCCTATTGATCGCCCCCGACCAACGCACGCTCTACGTCGCGCAGAGCGCCTATGGCGGCGACTCGCACCGCCAGCTCCGCGCCTATCCCATCCTGGACGACGATACGCTGGGCGCCTTCCGCATCCTGCACGACTTCGGCCCCCACCGCGGCATTGACGGCATGTGCCTCGACACCGCCGGCAACATCGTCGCCACCGCCGGTTTCGAGCAGAGCGGCCCCGGGCCGCTGATCTACGTCTTTGCCCCCTCCGGCCGCGTGATCGAGACCCACCCCGTCCCGGAAGATCGCCCCACCAACTGCACGTTCGGCGACAGCGATCTCCGCACGCTCTACGTCACCGCCGGCGGCTCGCTCTACCGCGCCCGCACCGACCGCCAAGGCCTCCTCCTCTACCCACCGCTCGACTGATGCTGCCTGGCCGGTCCATGCAGCCACTTGCCGACCATGCGACCCAGCTCATGGCGGCGGCACTTCCGCATGTCGGCCGGCGGCAGCGATTTGAGGAACAAACGGCCGTAGCGTTTGGTCAGCACCCGGCTGTCGAGGATCACCACCACGCCGCGGTCGGTCGTGCTGCGGATCAGCCGCCCAAACCCTTGCTTGAGCCGCAGCACCGCCTGCGGCACGGCATAGCCCATAAAGGCCCGGTCGCCGTATTGCTCCTCGGAGCGGGCCGCGAAGATCGGGTCGGTCGGGACGGTGAACGGCAGCTTGACGATCACCAGGCACGTCAAGGCCTCGCCGAGCAAGTCCACCCCCTCCCAGAATGAGCTGGTACCCAGCAGGACGGTGCCCGGCGTCGTGCGGAAGCGTTCGAGCAGCTGGGCGCGTGGCCCGTCTACCCCCTGCGCCAAGATCGTCAGGTCGCGCAGCGTGGAACGCAAGGCCATGTACGCGCCGCGCAGCGCGGCGTGCGAGGTGAAGAGTATGAGCGTCTGCCCCCCGGACGACCGGCAGATGTCCTGGAGCGCCGCGTGCAGCGCATCGGCATAGGCCGGCGCAAACGGCGGCGGCAGATCACCGGCCACGCACAGCAGCGCCTGCCGTCGGAAGTCGAACGGCGACGCGACCGCCAGGCACGACGTATCGCGCTCTAATCCGAGCCGTTCCAACACGTAATCAAAGCTGCCGCCCACCTGCAACGTCGCCGAGGTCATAATCACACAGTCGCAGGTGGCAAAGAGCGTCTGCCGCAGTAGCTCGCCCACGTCCAGCGGCGCCGACCGCAGCGTCACGCCGCGCCAGTCCGCCTCCAGCCAATAGATCATCCCTTCCTGTGGCGCGGCGATGGTCTCCTCTAGGTTGGCACGGGTATCGCCCACCTCGCGCTCGGCGCCCTGAATATCGCCGAGCTTCTCGTCAAGCTCCTCGCTCGCACCGCGGAAGTCGGCCAGGATGCCGTGCAGCCGGCTCATCGCCTGCCCCAAGTCCGCCAGCCCCTCGCCCAGCGCCACCCACGCCTCCTCCACCCGCTCCCAGGCTTCCGTCCGGCGGTTGCCCGGTGTCAGCCGCAGCTGGCGGTCCCCCGACCGCTGGACGTACTGCCCTATCGCATCCCCATTGCCACGCCCGGACTCTGCAACCTCGCGGGCAAAGCTCTGCACGGCATCGAACAGGTTGCGGACCAGCGGCACGACCGCCTCGACGGCATCGTGCGCCGGCTGCGTGAACTCGGCGGCGCGCTCCCGCAGTGCCGGTCCGCCGCTCACCAGTAGGAGTGAGTGGATGTCACCGAACAGCCCCCCATACCGCCCCTGACCGATCTTCAGACTGAGCCGCTGCAACAGGCCGAGCAGCGCGTGTTGCTCCAGGCGCAGGCCAAGCTGATCGGTAGCTTCCTCCTCCAGGTGATGCGCCTCGTCAATGATGAGGTCGTCATACGCCGGCAGCACCTGGTTCTCCAGCGCAATGTCGGCCAGCAGCAGCGCATGGTTGACGATGACGACGTGCGCCGCCTCGGCCTGCCGCCTGGCCCGCGCCAGGAAGCACACCCCCTGGCGGTGGTAGCGACAGAGCTGCGGCGTGCAACTGTCCGCGTCCGCGGCGACCTGCGCCCACGCGCCTAGCTCCTCATCCGCGAGCGCCAGTTCCTGCCGGTCGCCGGTGTGCGTCTCCCGCAGCCAGAACAGGATGCGCGTCGCAAAGAACAGCTCCTCTTTGCCGTGCGTCGCATCGCGCAGGAAGCTACGCCACCGCCGCAGGCAGAGATAGTTGCTGCGCCCCTTGGCCACGGCCGCCCGGAAGGGCTGCGGCAGGGTCTGCTGGAGCAGCGGCATGTCCTTCTCGTGGAGCTGCATCTGGAGATTGATCGTATTCGTGGACACCACCACCCGCCGGCCGTTGGCCACGGCATACAGCACCGCCGGCACGAGGTACGCCAGCGACTTTCCCGTGCCCGTCCCCGCCTCGACAAGTAGGTGATCGCGCCGGTTCAACGTGTCGGCCACCGCCTGCGCCATCTCCCGTTGCCCGGCCCGATCCTCATACTCCACGAGCGCCGCCGCCAGCCGACCACCAGGACCCAGCACCGCCGCTACGTCGTCCGCGTCAACCTCCTCGATCCGACCGGCGGGCCGCAGCGGCTCCGGCGGCGCCATCATCTCGCCCAGGAAATCGGTCGGGTCCGCCTGCTCGCGCTGCGCCCCCTCGCCCTCTGGCGCCCCGCGCCCATCGAGCGCGTCACCGCCACCATCAGCAGTGAAGGCGCGTTGCAGGCCCCGGCGTAGCGCCGCCTGGAAGAAGTCCGCCTCCGCGGTATCCGTGCGCCCCAGCAGCCGCACGGCCTCTTCCAGCAGCCGCACGTCCAGCATGTCGGCATGGCGCACCAGCGCCTGATAGACCGCACCGCCTTCCTCGGCCGCCGCGCGGGCTTCATCGGGCGGCGCGTCGGGCAGCCCGATACCGAGCGCCGCACCGAGTCGCCGCCGCTCGCCGCGGCCAATCGTCGGGAAGAGCAGCGTCGCTACCGACCACAGGTCGAGCGGCAGCGCCGGTAGCGGCAGCATGGCGGCGCTCTCGGCCGTCTCGGTATCCGCTACCAGCCAGACCATGCGATCTTGGCCGATGAAGAAGGCCAGCGCATCCGCCGCGTCCGGTTCGACAGCCCGCCGCCGTCCCCGACGGGATGCCGGCGGCGGCCGCCACCACGTTGGCTCGTCAGCGTCGGCGGCGATACGCAGCGCCGCCACCGCACCAGGTTCCGCCAGCGCCGCGAGCACATCGGCGTGCCCAGGCGCCACGCCGACGGCCACGACCGCCTCGCTCGTATCGAGCAGCGCCTCGGCTGGCGAATCAAGAGTACCTGTCACGAGCGTTGCCTCCGGCCGCCCTCAGCCGCGCCACGCGGCGAGCAGATCACGGGCGGCCGCTGCGGCGCGGGCGCGGTGGCTGATGGCATTTTTTTCGTCCGGGGATAGCTCGGCCATCGTGCAGCCACGCTCCGGCAGCCAGAACACCGGATCGTAGCCAAATCCGTGCGTGCCGCGCGGCTCGGCAGCGATCAACCCCTCCACCGTGCCCTCGACGCTCCCCAGCAGCGAGCCATCGGCGGTGGCCACCGCGATCACGCAACGAAACCGCGCCGTGCGCTCGGCCGTCGCCACCCCGCCTAGCCGCTCCAGCAGCAAAGCCATCCGGTCGGCATCAGTCGCGTCCTCACCGGCGTACCGCCGCGACCGCGTGCCCGGCAAGCCGCCCAATGCATCCACCTCCAGCCCGGAATCGTCAGCCAACGCCGCCACGTCGGCTGCCCTCGCAAACCCCTGGGCCTTGAGCACGGCGTTCTCGGTAAAGGTCCGTCCCGTCTCGTCCACGTCCAGCGTCAGCCCGAGGTCCTCGGGCACCTGGAGCACAAACGGCAAACCCGCGAGCAGCGCGCGATATTCCGCGAGCTTGTGGGCGTTGTTCGAGGCCAGCAGCAACCGGCGTCTTGGCCGAGCAGTCGCAATCACACGCCGATTATAGCGCCTCACCCCCGTCCCCCTCTCTAACAGGGGTAGGTAACAAGTAGGGGCGTCATTCATGGCGCCCAGCTGGGCACGCCCCCTCCCTGGGCGCGATCAATCGCGCCCCTACGGCACGGCCAATACCTACCCTTGTCAGCGTCCCCCTCTCCCCCTGGGAAAGGGCCGGGGTGAGGGCAATCACCCCCTTGCACTGACAGGGATAGGTACGGGTTAAGCCGTAGGGGCGCAACATGTTGCGCCCGTCCCCCGCTGCGGGGGGACCATAGGAGGTAGCCCCGCAACCGTCATTCCCGCGAAAGTGGGAATTCAAACCCCTCTCTCCCTGGGAGAGGGCCGGGGTGAGGGACGCCAGGCGCAAGGTCAGGCCGCCGGCAACCCCAACAGCCGCGCCGCGTTCCCACCCCGCACGGCCGCCAGCGCCTCTGGCGGAAGTCCGGCCTCGCGCACGTAGCGCAGCATACGCCGCTGGCTCAGGAGCCGATAGTCGCTGCCAAACAGCACCCGGCCGGGCGCGAGGTCGTGCAGTCGAGCAACCGCTGCGGGCCGGTAGAGGTAGGCCGCTGCCGCCGTATCGTAGTAGACCTGTTCCGTCAGGGCCGCGACTTCCGGCATCAGCTCATAGAACGCAAACCCACCACCGCAATGAGCCAGGATCAGCGGCACATCCGCCGCGAGGCGCAGCAGACCGTAGAGCCGCTCCGGGGTCGTCCCCCCCTTACCCCGGTACGAGTGTCCGACCGGCTCGCTGGCATGAATCAGGATCGGCAGTTGAAGCGCCCGGCAGACTTCAAGCAGCGGCCCGACGTCAGCGAGATCGTCAACGGTAAACGCCTGCCCGTCCGGGTATAGCTCGCCTACCCCCCGGCACCCCGCCGCCGCGCACCGTTCGACCTCGCGTGCAGCCGCCGCGCCGGCCCGCGGCTGCACCGTACAGAACGGCACAATCTTGCCCCCGGAGTTGCGTCCGGCCG
>JAJDZR010000220.1 GCA_022824545.1 Chloroflexota bacterium | reverse complement strand
ACCTACCGGCTCTCCGACTTCGGTCGTGCCCATCCCGAATGGCGTATCCCGCTTGATCCTGAGTCACAGCCCGCCTCCGCGGACGCGCCGCCGGAGCGATGGGCCGGCTGCCTTGATCCGGCGATCCCGGCAGTCTTCAAGCATCGCCTAGCGATCTTCACCGAGGTTGCCGACCGCTACGACATTGACGGTATCGAGTTCGACTTCCGCCGCTGGTATCGCATGATCTCCGACCCGCGGCGCAACTACGCCATCCTGACCCGTCTGGTGGCCGCAACCCGCACCATGCTCGACGAAACCGCCCGACGCAAAGGCCGGGAGCGGCTATTGTTGGGTGTCCGCGTGGGCGCTGCGCTCGAAACGCCACCGAGCGAAGCGGCGTTTCCCGGCATCGGATCGCTACAATCCAACCCGTCGTGCCAAGACCTGGGCCTGGATGTCCGCACGTGGATTGAGTTAGGCCTGGTGGACTACGTGTGTCCGACCCTCTTCTGGCCACGCTGGCCCGGCTTGCCGCACACCGGCGAGTTCGCTGCTCTGGCCCAAGACAAAGATGTAGGTATCTATCCGACGCTGTTCCCATTACCCGCTTGGCTGGGCGAGGAGGGGTCGTTCCAGGGACCGATCAATCCCACCGATGATCCGGAGCTACAACGATACAAGCGGGAGCTTTGCGAGTTAGCCCTGCGCCTCTACGCTGACGGAGCCGACGGCATCAGCACGTTCAACTGGTACTTCCATCTCTACCTGGCCCAGGCACCTCGCCAATGGCAGACGTACTACGGCTATGGCGCGGGCGGTGCGCGGCTCCAACAGCATGTGCTCTCGATCCTACGCGACCCGGCGGCAATCCGTGCGTATCTGGATAGCCCGGCGCTCTGGCCTGCGGAAGCGAGCTGAGGCCAAGCCGGGCCAGTCGGAACCGACAGTCCCGCCCCTCTTCATTGTGGCGCCGGAGCTACACACTTACCACGGTCTGGTATCGCATTGAGATTCCAATTGTAATTCTGAGACAAAAAGTACAGTTCACCGGCTACCTATGATACCTGGGTATCATAGGGCAGGTATGGACCAAGTCGTAGGGGCGCGATTTATCGCGCCCAGGGAGGATAGCGTGCTGAGAGATCGCCATGAATGACGCCCCTACTACGCGCCCGAGATCATCCGTGTCATCGAGGCCGATGAGCCGGAGGCTGTTCGGTAGGCAAACCTTGCTATGATGCTCCATTGCAAGGGTGGTGCAAGCTACGAGGAGAAGATAGGAATGAAGGCGCTTACCGGTGGTGTGCTCATTGACGGTACGGGGCGCGACCCCATTCCCAACGCGAGCGTCGTGATCGGCGATGATGGGCGCATCACCGAGGCTGGCGCGCTGGCGCGTCTACCCCTCGATGCCGAGGTACACGACGTGGGCGGCCGGACGATCATGCCCGGCCTGATGGACGCTCACGTGCATTTCATGCTGGCCGGTGAGCAGGACTTCGAGTCGGTGTTCCTGAAACAGACACTCGAATACATGGCGATCAAGGCGACCGTATCGGCGCGTAATCTCCTGGAAGCCGGTTTCACCACTGTCCGCGATGTCGGTGCGCCGGGCCGCTTGGCCCTTTCGCTGCGGGACGCGGTTAACGCCGGCCTCGTCCCCGGCCCGCGTATTCTCGCCGCTGGCCGGATCATTACCGCCACCAGCGGCCATGTTGACTTGCTCCCGCCGGGCGTGTCGCGCGTTGACGGCACCGCCGGGCGCATTGCGGATGGGCCGGCCGAAATCCTGCGGGCGGTGCGCGAGCAGGTCAAGGTCGGTGCGGACCTGATCAAGTTCTGTGCGACCGGCGGGGTGATGGACCCCCAGTTGGCACCCGACGTGTCGGAATATAGCGCGGAGGAGGTCCAAACCCTGATTACCGAGGCCCACAAGATGAAAAAGCCGGTCGCGGCGCACGTTCACGGAGCGGAAGGCGCCAAGATCGCCATTCGCGCCGGGGTGGACACCATCGAGCACGGCACCATGCTGGATGAGGAGACGGTGCAGCTCATGCGGGAAGCGGGGACCGTCCTCGTCCCCACGCTCACGCCGAGCCATCAGGTCCGGCAACAGGGCGATGCGGCCAATCTCCCGGCGCACGTGATGGAGAAGTTCGCCGTCACCAGCGCCGCCCACGCGCAGAGTCTCACGATGGCCATCGAGGCCGGAGTCTTGCTGGCGTTGGGTACGGATGCCGGCACACCCTTTTACCCGCACGGGTTGAACGCCATCGAGCTACAGTTGATGGTGCAGGGGGGCCTCTCGCCAATGGCAACCATCGTCGCCGCGACCAGTGGCGCGGCCAAAGCCTTGCGCGTTGACGATTGCACCGGCTCGCTGGTACCCGGCAAGCTCGCCGATCTGCTGGTCGTGGACGGCGACCCACTCACAGACATTGCGCTCCTGCAAGACCAATCCCGCCTGCACGCGATTTTGCAGGGCGGCCGGGCGTATAAGGACCTGCTGTAGGGGCAACCCTTGTGGTTGCCCTGGATTTCCGGCCGACTGGCGAGTTGCTTGCTGGTACCCTAGCGGGCAGCAAGCACGTTCCAGCACCCTGGCCCGGCGGCAGCGGGGCGGGGCGCGGATGCCTCCGCAGCGGAGCGGTACAACGAGACGAAAGGAGAGCGGACGATGGCACTGGAGCTAGGATTGGCCGGAAAGGTTGCCCTCATCACGGGTGGGAGCGAGGGCCTCGGCCGGGCGATTGCCGAGCGCCTGTCAGCGGAAGGCGCTAAGGTCGTCATCTGCGCGCGGCGCCAAGGGCCGCTGGATCAAGCGCAGCAGGAAATCAAGGCGGCCACGGGCCAGGACATCCTCGCGGTGGCGGCCGACGTGACGGTACCCGGCGACCTCGAGCGGCTGGTGAACACCACGATTGAGCAGTGCGGAGATATTGACATCCTCGTTAACAATGCCGGGCGCTCGGCGGCGCAGTCGCTGCTGACTGCCAATGATGCGTACTGGCAGGAGGACTTGGACCTCAAGCTGATGGCGGCCATCCGGCTGACGCGGCTCGTCGTGCCCTCGATGCGCCGGGTGGGCGGCGGGGCTATCGTCAATATGACGACGCCGGGCGGGAAGGCGCCGCCAGCAGAATCGGTCCCGACGAGCGTGAGCCGGGCCGCCGGCATTGCCCTGACCAAGGCGGCGTCCAAAGAGTTCGGCCGCGACGGTATCCGCGTGAATACGGTCTGCATTGGGTCCATCAAGAGCATGCAGATCATTCGCCAGGCCCAAGCCGCCGGCCGACCGGTGGAGGAGCTGTACGAGGCAGTGGGCTGGAACGTGCCGCTGGGCCGCATCGGCGAGGCGGAAGAGGTCGCCGACCTGGTGGCGTTCCTCGTCTCCGACCGTGCCGCCTACATCACCGGCACCTCCGTCAACATTGACGGTGGTGCCTCAGCCGTTATCTAGCTGCCCGGCCCATTCCCTGGCCTCGGCGATTTTTCGGCGATTTTAATGAAGACCAGCATCTGCTACCCGACCGCCGTGAGGGCGGCGCGGAGTTGCCGGTCGAGGGTCTCAGCAGAGGCGAGGCCGTAGTTCACCTCCTGCACCCGGTTGCCGGTGAGGATGACCGTGCTCGGAACGGTGAGCACACGGTACGCCCGGGCCAGGTCCGCCTGTGCCAGTGCATCCACCTCTACGACCGCCACTTGGTCGGCAAACTGGGCGCTGACCTGTTCCACCAGCGGTTTTTGGACGCGATGGCAGGTGCCGCAGTGGGGGCTGCTGAAGTTCAACAGCGTGACCGGAGCGGTTGTCTCGGTGGTAGGGTGGAGGAGTGGGGAGAGGCGCGCGCGGACGGCCGCAGCGGTCCGGCGTGTCCACCAGCGCAAGATGAGGCCAGTCAACACGATCAAGGCTGTGATCAGGAGCACGACCAGCAAGCGGTCGAGGGGCATGCTTCTCCCTCAGGCCGGATTGGATGGCACCCGGCTATTGCCGGTCAAGCGCGCATAGTGGTGGACGATGAAGCACAGCGCGCAGAGGTCGAAGGCCGCGTCGAGCAGGATCATCACGCCTACCAGTCCCGTCAAGGTCCAGGCCAGCCAACTGAGACCGGGGAGCAGCAGGAGCAGCACTCCGCTGAGGGTGAAGACAATGCCTCCCACTACGCGGGCAATCCGCCGCGTCTCGCGGTCCTCGTGAACCATCCGCGGCTGCAGCAGCCCGGCCGGTTGCAGGACCGCGGTGGTGAGCACGCGGAAGGGGTCGAACGGGCGCCAGAACCGCCCCAGCGCCATACACACCGCGGCGACGAAAAGCAGCCACGCGCCGACTGTCGCCCCGGCAACGTACCCCGCTGCGATCAGCACAATCATCGCGTATTGGTGGGCCTTGCGGGGAACCACGTCGTAGCGTTGTAGCTCATCGGCGGCGCACGGTTCAGTGGTTGTCGTGTTCATAGTCGGGCAACTCCTCGTGTAGTAGTCACATCATTCGGAAGAAACGCGGAGCACCACCATTGCTCCAGGCCACGGAGCAATGTCGAGTAATAAACATCACGTACTTGACAATCGTTACCATAGTGTCTTCCCTTTCCTGGTGTCAAGCACCATCGCCCCGGCGAGTAGGGTGTTCCACGGCTTTCCCCTCCGGTCGGAGCGTGAACAACGGAGTAGGCTAGAATACCTGGCTGTTGGTCGCCGGCCCCGGCGATACGTGTCGGTAGCCCGGTCCAACCAGCGCATCTCAATTGACATAAGTAGCGGCGCAGGTCTGCTTGTTTGGAGGCGGCCTCGCCTCGCGGAGGTTAGGAAGCATGAACATCACGTTCAACGGTTTGGGGCTGCACCTCGGTAATCTCGCGCGACTCTCCAACGCCGAGACCCGCTCGATCAGTGCGGAGAACCCCACCGGCGGTAAAGGGCAAGGCGGCATGGCGACCGAGGGGACGGGTGCCATGGCTGCGCGTGAGTTGGGACCGGGCTGGAAAGTCTCGCCCTGCATCCATCTACCCGGAAACAGCGTGGTCGAGCTGGCCAACATCGAGGGACCAGGCGCTATCCAGCAGTTGTGGATGACCGTCAAGCCGGAGGCGTGGCGGCAGCTCATCCTGCGCTGCTATTGGGATCACGAGGACAGCCCGTCGGTCGAGGTACCGTTGGGGGACTTCTTCTGTAGCGGCTGGGGCGAGCGCTGCAACGTGAACTCCCTGCCGATCTCGGTCAACCCGGCCGGGGGCTTCAATAGCTACTGGGAGATGCCCTTTCGCCGTCATGCCCGCATCACCATCGAAAACCTCAGCCCCGACGAGGTACGCAACTTCTT
>JAJDZR010000070.1 GCA_022824545.1 Chloroflexota bacterium | reverse complement strand
CGCCGACGGGATCGTCCACCTTCAGCACGCTCTCGACGAACCACAGGCTGACGATGAGTACCACGGCCGCAACCGCGCCGATCACGACCGCCGCCCACGGCGCCACGTAGGCACACGGCGCCGTGATGCCAACCAGTCCGGCCAGGGCGCCGTTGCAGGACATCTCCAGGTCCACCTTGCCACCGCTGCGGACCATCGTGATGTACATGGCCGCGACGGCCCCGACGGCGCCGGCCAGGAAGGTGTTCGTGGCGATCACGGCGATCCTGAGATCGCCCGCGGCGAGCGTACTACCGGGGTTGAAGCCGAACCACCCGAAGAACAGGATGAACGTGCCGATCAAGACGTACATCATGTTGTGGCCGCGAATCTTGTTGGGCGTGCCGTCCGCGTTGAACTTGCCAATCCGCGGTCCGACCATCCAAGCACCGGCCAGTCCGACCAGTCCACCGACGGCATGGACGACGCCGCTGCCGGCAAAGTCCTTCACGCCGGTTCCTAGCTCCAAGCTACCGAGCCAGCCGCCGCCCCAGACCCAGTGGCCGTAAATCGGGTAGATGATCGCGCCGACAATGAAGCTGTAGGCGAGGTAGGCGTTGATCTTGGTACGCTCGGCGACGGCGCCGGCGACGATGGTGGCAGCCGTCGCGGCGAAGACCATCTGGAAGAACCAACTCAGGATCGTGTCCACATCGTAGGCGTCACCAGTCAGGAAGAACCCGGAATAGCCGATGATGGCATTCCCATCGTCGAGACCGGAGGCCGCCTTGGAGCCACCCCACATCAGGGCAAAGCCGAACGCCCAGTATGAGAGCGAGGCCATGCAGAAGTCGAGGAAGCTCTTGGTGAGGTAGTTGACCGTGTTCTTGGCGCGAATGAAACCGGCGCCCAGGAAGGCGAAGCCGGCCTGCATGAAGAACACGAGGAAGGCGGCCACGAGCACCCACGAGAAGTTCGCCGCCCGCAGCGCGTCCTGACTGCCGGGATCACCGCCCGTCGGATCGCCGGCTGCCAGCGCAGCGGCCGGCGCCAAGGCGAGTCCGAGCGTGCCCAGGAGCAGAGCGGCCCGTGACCAGCGTTGCGCTGCCGGGCGGCTCTGGGCGTGAGTTTGCCGATAGTCCCTGTGGTCGTTCATCCGTCTTCTCCCTCCTTGTCCCGGCACGAGTGCAACCAACGACGAGTGCAAGGCAACCGTTCCTTTACACGGCGCTTGCGAATTACCACCAGACAGGCGGCGACCTCCACAGCAATCCGGCCTCCGATGAGGACATGGATTCACACTGCTCGCCGCGAAGGACATGCAGCGGCGAGGACCTATGGGCTTATCGGGTGAGAGCGCTGCTGAGGCTATGGGCTGACCAGAACCGCTGGCAGCGAGTGCGATGTGAGCAGGTGCTGCGCCCGCTACTTGCCGCGCTTGCGAATGAAGCTAGGCACGATGGTCCAGAGGGTAAAGAGTCCGGCGAAAGCTGCTACTCCGACGATGGCTTCTGCTGGCATCCTTGTTCCCTCCGGCTGGATTGGTTTGCTGCTCCGCTCGGCTAGAACCGGTGAGCAACGCTTCTGAGCCATAAGATACGCGAGCGGCTGTGGCCGGACGACGTGTGATGTATCCGAACCTACTCACCGCCGTTTGTGCAAGTTGCACAAGTGGCTGGAACCACACCGCGCGGGCACCGCACACCGGCCGGAATCCGAGCCGTATACCACCGGGACAGGCCTACGCAGTCGCCGGTTCCCCTTCCATAATAGAGGGGATGGAAGATGGGGATGGAGCATCCGAACGCAGGCCAGGACCCGCAGCGGGCGACCCCATAATCTGCACGGATTCGCTGCCCGCGCGGCTCGACGGCGGGATGCACCTATTCCTTGGCGCCGGCAGCTACGAGGATCTGCACGATTTCAGCGGTGCCTCTCCTGCGCGCTGCGGATAGGAGCGACTCGCCGTTGGCCCGCCTCGCGTTCACGTCCGCGCCAGCAGCAACGAGAATCCGCAGTGCCTCCGTCTTGTCCCGCCAGATCGCCGTGTACAGCAGCGGATCGTTGTTGGCCCGCCTCGCATTCACGTCCACACCGGCGTCTACGAGAATCCGGAGTGCCTCGATCTTGTCCCGCCAGATCGCCGTATACAACAGTGGATCGTTGTCGTGGTCGCGCGCGTTCACGTCCGCACCAGCGTTAACGAGAATCTGCACTTTTTCAGGAGAAGCCCGCCAAATCGCCGTGTAGAGGAACGGGTCGCCTTGGTCGTTGCTGGCATTGACCTCCCGGCCCTCGTTGACGAGTGCCTGCAACTCCTCACTTCTAGTGGTGCCCCGCCAAATCGCGCTGTAGAGTGCCGGATCGCCGGCGGGATAGGGTGTGGCTTTGGGCACCGGCGTGGGCACTGGTTCTGTCGTTGGGTAAGGCGTAGCTGTCGGCGCGGGCGTGGCCGTCGGCAGCCGGGGCGTGCGCGTGGGCCGCGTTGTCACCGCCGGTGGCTGGGGCGTGCGCGTGGGTAGAGACGTGGCCGCCGGATCGGGCCTAGCCGTAGGTCGTCGCGCCGACGTCAGCGTGTCGGTGGAGCGCTCCACAGTTGCCGGGGTGTCGGTAGCGCGCGGCGCAGGTGCGGTATCTTCATAGAAGATCACCGTGACAACTATGATTCCGACGACGATGGCGGAAGCAAGCGTGAAGACGAACGCATAGCGAAACAAGGCGATCACCCCCCATACCGGCACACTCCGGCTCAACGATGTCGCGACCCGCCACCGGGCTGTGCGTCGCGGCCATCTACCGGCCCCTACCTGTCATTTACGGACGACGGTGTGCAGATTCGGATACATCATACCTTGTCCGGCGGCAACCGCTCAGGTACCCTACGGCCAGTGAGGGCTGCTTGTCGGCAGGTCCGAATGGCCTAAACCAGCCAGTCCAAAGGGAGGCAGTCGAATGAACGGCTACTGCTCGAACTGTGGCAGCCAACTGGCTGAAGATGCCAAGTTCTGCGTGCGCTGCGGCACCCCTGTCTCAGAGGACGCTGCACCGGTTGCGGCAAGCGCAGGCGAGAGCCAGTCCCGACCGGATAACGCGCCTAAGGCAACGAATAAGGACCGGAGGAACTACCGGCGCTTCCTCACCATAGATTCATCCCGTGGTTTCTTGGCGGTTGTGGCACCGCTACTGATCTGGTCTGCCGCCGTCGGCGTCCTGACCTGGACCATTATCGGGCTTCTCTCGCTCCGCTTTGACCTCGGGTTCATCAATCTACCCGACTTGCTCTTCAGCATGCTCATCATTGTTGGGATTATGTTGAGTGTTGCCGCCAACTCCTACCTTATCTACAGCTATCGGAGCCGAGACGGAGCACTCTGGCAGGCGCTGTCATTCCTCCCGCCGATATGGGCGGCTCTTCTGAGCGTGGGGCTACTCATCATGATCTGGCAAGTCTGGACCGACTTCGCCGGCGGCCCCAACGAGCTGCGGCGGGTCATGTTCTCACTGATCGGCGTCGGGTTGTGCGGAACATATGCCGGATACTTGTCCCTGGTGGTGGTTGGACCGGACCGCATCTACCTCGTGGTGCGCTGGGTGATTTACGTCCTGACGGCAATCATCGCCGTGGAGATTCTGGATGCGTTATGGTGGGCGGCCGGGGACCTCTCCGGAAGGGAAATCGGGGTGCATTTCATCAGAGCCGGCTGGACCGCAGCCACCTGCGTAGTGGTGTACGCCATCATCGCCGTCTTCACGGCTCAAGTGAGAGCCAGGAAGCAGCGCATCGCCGTCCTTGTCACCTACTTGGTGCTGGGCCTTACCGGCTTCACCATCGCCGTGTGGTCGTTATGGGACACGTTCCCTCCCGGCGCGCTCCGATTCATCCACGGCGGGATTGTCATTGTGTCCATCACGACGATTGGGTTGTTGCTGGTACAGCACTTCCACAGGCATAAAGGCACCCGAAGCGTCGAGCCAAGCGGCGCAGAGCAATCGGATCAACCCAGCGCCCCCATGATTCCCTAGACAATGGCGGCGCACCGCGGGCTGGCCTACATGCGTAGCTCGATGGTATCGCCGTCTTCGAGTACGTAGGTCCGGCTGACGTGCTGGCCGTCGAACTTGCCGTTGCCCCAGACCTGCGCGTACTTCACCGTCCCCATCCACTCGATGTGCAAGGCCGCGGCCAGCGTTTCGAGCGTGGCGCCCCGACGCAGCACGACCGGCCGGTTGTAGTCGGGTTTCTGGCCCTTCGCCCGCGTGTAGACGCGCACCATGTCCAGGGCCGCGAAGAGCCAACGACCCAGCGTGTCCAGCCCATCGCCCGCGGTCACGCTGACGGTCAGCGTGGGGAATTGCCGACCGTACTGCGCCTGCAAGGTGGCGCCGGCCTCCGCAGCCCCGGCGTGGTCCTGGTGCGTACCGACAAGGCGCACTCGCTTCGGCTCGGCCGCCCGTGCGACCTAATCGTGGGTGCCGGCCGGCAACCGCACGACCGGCTCTAGGCCGATGGTTGTCAACTCCTCCAGCACCAGCTCTAGCGACTCCACCGGGTCGGACGCAAGATCGAGGACGACGAGCAACACGTCCGCTTGCCGCACCAGCGACCGTATCCAGCCGTTGGTGTGGTGCATGTCAATGGGCGGCAGGTCCACCAGCTGGACGAGGACGTTCTCGTAGCGGAGCATCGCCGGCTGCGGTTCCAGCGTGCTGTACGGATAGTCGGCCACACGCGGCTTTGCCCCGGTCAACGCAGCCATCAGATGCGACTTGCCGGCATTGGCCAACCCGACGAGCGCGACCTGCCCCGCGCCCTCCTTGCGGACCGTGTAGGGGTTCCAGCGGCTCCCGGAGCGGGATTGCGTCTCGGCCTGGTCTCGCAGCTTGGCCATCCGCGTGCGGAGGTCGGCCCGCAGATGATCGGTGCCCTTGTGCTTGGGCATGACCGCCAGCATCCGGCGCAGCGCCTTCTGCTTTTCGGCGATGGTATCGGCCTGGCGATACGCTTCCTCGGCCTCGTAGTAGGCTGGCGTCAGATTGGCAGGCATCCCTCAGTCCCCACACGGCCGGCACTACTCCATCAGCGAGAACCGGCCATTCGCTACCGGGTATTCTACCGCGCCCCAGCGCATCGCCGGCAAAGCACGCGAACAGCGGGGACAGCCCACTACCGATCCGCGAGGGCCGCGACGCCGGGTAGGGTGCGCCCGCTTAGGAACTCCAGCGAAGCGCCTCCGCCGGTCGAGACGTGGGTGATCCGGTCGCTCAACCCGGCTTGCTCGATGGCCGCAATGGAGTCGCCGCCGCCCACAATCGTCGTGCCGGGGCAGTGACCGACGGCGGCGGCCAGCGCACGGGTGCCGGCGGAGAACGGCTCGATCTCGAACAGCCCCAGCGGGCCGTTCCAGATGACGGTGTGTGCCGACTCCACTGCTTGGATGTAGTGCTGGGTCGTCTGCGGGCCGATGTCCAGGATCATGCCGTTGGCCGGCGCCTGGTCCACGGCGAAGACTTGGTGCGGCACGTCGTCCGCCGCCTCCGGCGCCACCACCACGTCGGTCGGCAGCAGCAGCTCGCAGTCACTTTGCCCGGCTCGCTCCAATAGCTCGGCGGCGAGCGCCACCTTGTCCGGCTCGTGCCGCGAGCGACCGATCTCGTAGCCTTGGGCGCGCAGGAACGTATTGGCCACGCCACCGCCGATCAGCAGCTCGTCCGCGCGCGTCAGCAGATGGTCAATGACCTCGATCTTGTCCGAGACCTTGACGCCGCCGATGATCGCCGCGAACGGCCGCTCCGGCTGCTCCAGAGCACCACCCAACACCGCCAACTCGCGCTCCAACAGCAGCCCCGCGACGGCCGGCAGCACGTGCGCGATCCCCTCCGTCGAGGCATGAGCACGATGCGCCGCGCCAAAGGCATCGTTGACGTAGATGTCACCCAGATCGGACAGCGCACGGGCAAAGGCCGGATCGTTGCGCTCTTCTCCAGGATGGAAGCGCACGTTCTCCAGCAGCGCCACCTCGCCCGGCCGCAACCCGGCAACAACCGCCTCGGCATCCGAACCGACACACTCCCGGCTAGTGGCGACGGCAGTACCCAGTAGCTCGCTCAGGCGAGCCACCACTGGGGACAGCCGCAGCGCCACGACGACGGCGCCCTTGGGCCGGCCGAGATGGGACAGCAGCACGACTCGCGCCCCGGCGGCCCGGAGAGCGTTAATCGTCGGCAGCGCGGCGCGAATGCGCGTATCGTCCGTGATTCGGGTGCCGTCGAGTGGCACATTGAAGTCCACGCGCACCAGCACCCGCTGCCCGGCTACCGCCACGTCGCGGATGGTTCGCTTGTTCACCGTGCGCCTCTGACGGCCATTGGTCCGCGGGCCCCGCGCCGCCGGCAAAAACAACCGGGGTCGGCGGCGTGGCCGCTCATCATTACGCCGCCTACATGCGGGTGGCGATCAGGTTCGTGACATCGGCTACCCGGCACGCATAGCCCCACTCGTTGTCGTACCAGGCCGCGACCTTGACGAGATCGTCGCCCATCACCATCGTCAACTGCGAGTCCACGATGGACGAGTGCGTGTTGCCCTTCAGGTCCATCGAAACGAGCGGCGCATCGGTGACGTCGAGCACGCCCTCCATCCGGCCGGCCGCCGCCGCCCGCAGCGCGCCGTTCACCTCATCCGTCGCCGTCGGTCGCTCCACCGTGGCGATGAACTCGACGATGCTCACCGTCGGCGTCGGCACGCGGTAGGCCAGGCCGTCCACGATCCCCTTCACCTCCGGCAGCACGAGCGCCACGGCACGGGCGGCGCCGGTGCTCGTCGGGATGATGTTCATGGCGCCGGCGCGTAGCTCGCGGTCCGCCGCGCCTTTCGGTCCCGCCACGTCGAGCACCTGCTGCGAGTTGGTGTAGGCGTGGATGGTGGTCATCACGCCCTTGCTGATCCCGAAGCTGTCCCACAGCACCTTCACCACCGGCGCCAGCCCGTTCGTCGTGCAGGACGCATTCGAGATGATGCGGTGCTGTTCAGGATCGTACTGCTCGTCGTTCACGCCGAGCACCACCGTAATGTCCTCGTCCGTTGCCGGGGCGGAGATGAGCACCCGCCCGGCGCCCGCCGTCAGGTGCTTTGCCGCCATCTCCCGTGCCGTCCCCACCCCGGTCGCCTCGATAACCAGATCAATGTCCAGCGCACCCCACGGCAGGTCGGTCCACTCGCGCTCCGAGAAGACCGTGATCTCGTGCCCGTTGACGATCAGGCTCGTATCGGTCGCTTCAATCGTGCCGTCGAACGTGCCGTAGTTGCTGTCGTACTTGAGTAGGTGGGCGTTGGTGGCGCTGTCGAAGAGGTCGTTGATGGCAACAATGTCCAGGTCGGGGTGTCGCTCGCCCAGCGCCTTGAATGCCTGCCGACCGATGCGGCCAAAGCCGTTGATCGCAATACGCATCTGCTACTCCTTCACCAATGTAAAGCCGCCGGTGTCGTCTGCCCTGATGGTAGCGGCCGGCTGCGCCCAGGGCAACGGGAGTCACACCACCTGGCGGCGGTTTAGGCCCAGAGCCAGTCGAGGTCCGAAAAGGCGAGCTTCCCCTCGAAGTTCACGATATTGTCCTCGACGTTGAGGATCAGGCAGCGGTCGTTACCGCCGTTTTTCTCGCCCCGCAGCCCCCGCCCGATCATCTGGAAGTACAGATTGGGGCTGTAGACCGGACGGGCAACGATGATGGCACGGGTTTTCGGCGCGTCAAAGCCTTCCCGGAATACGGCGTAGTTCACGAGCGCCTGTATCTCCCCGGACCGGAACGCCTGGACAATGCTGCGCCGGGATGATGGGTCAGTATCGCCGCTGACGGCCCGCGCCCTAATGCCTTTGCGGTTGAGCAACGCCGAGACGGTCTGAGCGTGCTCGACCGAGGTGGCAAAGATAAGCGTAGGCCACTTGGGGTCAACGCTGAGGATGTGTTCCTCATACGCCTCGATGATACGTTGGGTGCGCCCGGAATCGCGCCCGATGCGCCTTTCTGCGCTCTGGGGCAGCCAAGGGGCTTGCTTCACCTGCCGTAACTCGTCAGGGTACAAGGAAATACGACCGCCCTCGATAGTGTCATGATCGGCTTGAGCCAGCACCCTCATATCTTGGAGTTCGCGGATCACAGCTTCCGATTCATCACTCGCAAACGCGCCCGCATCCAGCCGGTTGCGGCCGTACCGATTCACGAGCCACCTGGTTTCTTCTGCGTTGTAGCCGCGGTAGGGTGTGGCCGTGAGTCCGAGCAGTCGCGGTTCCGTGGCTCGCCGCCGGCGCGTGAAGCCCAACTCCACCATGACAGACGTATAAGTCGGTGCAATCGAACGGTGCGCCTCATCGAACACAATCAGCCCAAAGTCCGCCAAGAACTCGTATGGCTTGGTCATGATCTTGGCATTCAGGGTCTGCACGGTTGCGACGATGACGTGTCGGTCGCTGGTCGGCAGCGGTTGCGGCTGCCCGGCCCACATTCTCGATATCCGCAGCGGCGCCGCCTCGACACCAATACTCGACCACACCTGCCGCCACGCTTCAACGGCCTGCTCGCACAACTCGTCACGGTCAGCGACCCACAGCACCCCGCCGTTATAGTCGCCTTCCCGCATGGCCTCGACGATGGCTTGGACAGCAACGCGCGTTTTCCCGGAACCGGTGGGCATACTGATCATGCCACGTCTTGCGCTGCCCACGCCGTTCGCGTGCAGCATGTGTCGCAGCTTTTGGACAACCGTGTGCTGATAGCCGTGCAGTGGCGGCAAGGAGAACGGGCCTTCCACCTCGACATACGGGTCGCGTTTCCGGTTCCGCTCCCCGGCCCACTCTGCCCCGAACCCCAGCGATTGCACGAACTCAACTGCTCGCAGCCCCCCGGACCATTGCTGCGGTGGATCCAAGTGGCCCAGATCATGGCGGTATTCTTTGAGCGCGCCGGTGTGATGGGTCGCGATTGCCGCCTCAGCCAATGGAATGCCGGTCAGCGGATCGAGTATGGCCAGCAGACTCTCCGGCAAACGAGCGCGCAGCGCGGCCTCGCCGACGGCGGCCAGGAGGCGTGCCGCGTCCGTCGGTTGGCGGCGGACCTCGGCCCGCGCTTGGGCGATCTCGCTCTGGGTCCGGTGCTGGAGAATCGCTGCGACGCTGCCCTCAAGCCTCAGCTCCCGCAAGACGGCGCGCAACTCTTTGACCTCATCGTCCTTGCGTTCGAGGTAGACGGTACCGTCGCTGACGATGCAGTCCGTTCCGAGGGCAGCGCCATCCGGCCCGGCAATCCGGTCGCAGCGAATGAGCCGCAGTGATCGCTGCTGTGGTGACAGAAGAGGCTCCAAGCCCGGCCATACATCGAGCAGCGGAACAGGATCATCTTCTCCTAGCGGCTCTATCACGGCGTCGCTCGGCGCCTGAATGTCGAAAGCCTGGCAGATGCGCCTGGCTTGCGGGTGAGCGAGCAGCCAGCGCAACATGTCGGGATCCGGTTTCGATCCCAGCCCGGCGGCAAGCTGCCGAATACCGCCGGCCGTTCTAACCCGCCCGTGCTCACGTAGTGCTGCTACGACGGGCGACGTGAAGGGCACTCTCGGGTAGATAGCCTGTGAATTGTGACGCATCGTCCACTCGTTGTAGGTGGCTGGCAGGTTCAGCAATGCTTCCGTATAGTGCGCCTTGCCCTCCTCGGTGAGTAACTCCAACACCTTCAGCGGACCGCTAGTCTTGACGGGATCAAAGTTCAAGTAGTCCTCACGCGGATTCCGCGGCAGATCGCGCCGGCAATATTCATCGCGGCATTCACTGACGAAATCGGAATGTATGTCCAACGATTCGCCGTCCATCGTGCGCGGTGCAGCAACCGCTCCAAGCACTTCAAGCAGTGCCCGCTCCACTTGATGGAACTCCATGTCAAGGGCAATGTCCGCGTCTCGGCTGCTGTCGGCCGGGACGACTTGCCCCGGCAGTAAGGTAAGGGCAAGTGGTTGCCAGCCCCCGGCAAGTGTGCGTACATGCAGGTAGCTACGCCAGTCGTCATGTCCTTGGATGGTATTCACCGCTGCTGACTGCTCGACATTGCGGGCAAGCTCCCAGAACTTGCGCCAAGCAGCATCTAACTGCCTATCATATAAGGCACAACGAACATCCCACTCGTGAATCTGCGACCATCTCTTGTAACTGCTAGAAGCCTCTAAACCTCTCGGTCTACTGTGTTGCCCTTGCTGTGGTTGCCCTAGTCGCTTGCGCCATTCCCTATATGATCCGTCCTTGGTTCGTAAATGCCCACTGTCCCTATAAATGCAGAACGCCGCATAAGCAGCGTCATTCTCATCACCTCTTTGCAACCAAGTTGGTTTAAGGCCTTCACCAACGAAACCAGAACTGCCTGATGCTCTCAACAGACGCGCCGCATATTCCCTAAACACGCTCTGTGGGGATGCCGGTCTGATGCCCAACTCCCTCAGCGCATCCAGTGTCTCGGAATGTGCCTCCAGTTGGGGATGCACAAGGCTGTTTTCGTTAGACGCAACGCCACCGCCTAGATAGACACTGTCCCGCTTGGGAGTTGCCCAGCCGTCAGCGGCGGTGAGCACGATGTTGCCGAGTTCTTGGCCCTCCCGGACACCCGACGGTATCAGCGCCGCTGTCTGGATGGCAGCCATTGAGGCTTGAACGGCATCGTTCCGTGTGTGCCCTTCCTGCACCAAGGCTGCCAACCAGTGGGCAATGGTTTGCCTTGGCGCCTGGGATCCGGCACCGCCGTATGGGTAGTACTGTTCTGCAGGAAACCGCCACTGGGGGTTGGCCACTTTAGCGGCCTCAAACAAGCGATCGAGCGTGGGCAGGCGCGTGCGAGTTACCGCGTTGTGGTGAAGCCAGTTGGACGGTCGCTTGTCGTACGCTGCCCACCGTTCGAACGGCGCCATGTCTGTCTGCTGGCTTGAGGTCAACTTCCGCGGTGGGTAGGAGATTTCCCGGATCTTTCGCAGCTTGCCTTCCTGGTCGGGGACTACCGCGCGGCTGGCCAGCGCCGCAAATAGCCGCTCGCGGAGCCGCTCACTGTGTACGTTATCGCCTCCTTCCCGACCACGGGGTAAGGCGTCCAGATGGCGGGCCGGGTCGTCCTGCGTCGAGAGCCGCGGCAAGTTCTCCGCGACCATAGCGGCTGCCGCGTCTATCAACTCGTCGTTGTAGACACCGGGTAGTAGGTTCTGCCGATCCTCGTTGGTCTTCCAGGGTGCATTCAAGATTCCGGCCAAGAGGCTGGCAGTCAGCGTGGGAAAGAACGCCCAAAAGCGCCCCGGCCTGCTTAAGCCGTCAAGCGGCGCTGCCCAGGTAATCGGCACCTCGTCCGCGTCATCCAAAGCCCGGCTGTCGCTGCGAGCATCGGGCGAGAGCTTATGAGTACGCTTGAAGATCATCCAGCGCGTCTTGCGCTGGCCGTCGTCAAGCACGTACATGCCATCTTGATGACTCAACTCGAATATACGGGTATCGTCCCTGTCTTCCTCCTGCTCACCAGTTTGCAGTTCCAGGTCCCAGTTGTCCCATGAGTCGTCGGCCGCCTTTGCGGCGTCCGCCGGGCCACTAATTTGCAGCTTCAGGTGATGGACGTGCGGAACGAAAAGCAAAAACCGCGGCGGAAACTTGCTGATCTGTCGGGCCAGGTCCGCGTGCGCGCCGGGCTTCAGCGGCAGGCGCACGATATTCACCGCCCAGCCCATCAACTCACGCAGGATCGGGTCGAATTCCATCTCCGGCCATGGATCAATAGCCTCCGGCAGACGCAACACCGGGTAACGCTCTGCGTCCGGGACGAGGCGCCGAATACGGTCAGCCGCCTTCTCGCGATCAAAGCGGAACGACCCGGAGCGGCTGAAGAATTCGGGAGCGTCGGTGACGCCCAATACCGACTTGAACCCCAGCCCGAACCGGCCGATCTCGCTAGTTCCCCGCTTGCTCGACAGGTGGGAGAACATCAGCGCCCGCACCCCGTCCTCATCAATCGAACTGCCATCGTCGGCGCAGTAGAGATGCGCTGCGGTCAACCGGATCAGAATACGTCCACCACGGGCCAGCGAGAGTGCATCGGCGCTGTTCTGGACCAACTCGAACAGTTGGCGATGGGCGTACCCGCCGCGTGCCGTGTCTTCCTCTTGATTGGCGTTCTCAAGGACCAGGTTCCGCTGACTGCGGTAGGCCGCTAGTGTCTTACCCGACTCTGACCTGATGTAGGCACCAATATCCCCATGCGGCTCGGCCCAATCTGCTCGCGCAGGTGCCTGGATGGCAGCTTGGATAGGGGATTGCGATTGAAGGGCGGTAGACGGCTCGCGTCGAGCGGCGCGTGCTTGTGTCCGGGCAGCCTTGCGCTTCTGGTGAAGTTTGCGCTTTTGGCGAAGCTGGCGCTTCTTTCGTCTAGCCATCTCCACGTACCTACACCACTACGCCTGCAATCAGCCTCGTTGATCTTATCATAGTCATAGGTGACATTCATCACCATGACTTACGTGCAGACGCCGCATCCCCAGCACACCCCGTCGCTTCTTCTGCCTGGGATTGTAGCGTTCGTAGCGAAGGTGGTAACGTGTATCCGAGCAACTACTCCCAGCCAGGCTCTCCCGCATAAGGAAAAACACCGATGACCGAGCTTCTGCAGCAAGCCTTTGAGCAAGCCGCCAAGCTGCCTCAAATGCAGCAGGATACCTTTGCCCGTTTCCTGCTCGCAGAACTGGAGTCCGAGCGGCGCTGGGACGATCTGCTCAACCGTCCCGAGTCGGAAGACCTGCTGAAGCAGTTGGCCGACGAGGCCTTGGCGGCGCACCGCATTGCTAGGGAGAACGTATGATGCTCGACGTGCTGTTGCGCGGTGGCCGGGTGGTGGATGGCAGCGGGGCGCCCTGGGTGCCCGGCGACGTGGCTATCCAAGACGACCGGATTGTCGCCGTGGGCAACCTGCCCGGCGCTACCGCCCGACGGATTATTGACGTGGCGGGGCAGGTCATCGCCCCCGGCTTCATTGACTGCCACACGCACAGCGACTGGAGCATCCTGGTCAACCGCGCCTGCGACAGCACCATCCGGCTGGGCGTGACCACCGAAATCCTGGGCAACTGCGGCTTCAGCCACGCCCCGCTCACGCCCCACAACCGCGAGCGCATCAGCACCGACCTCGCCAACTCCGCGCCGGGCGCCACCGTCACCTGGACCACCTTCGGCGAGTATCTCGACACTCTCGAAACCGGCGGACTGGGCGGCAACGTCTCCGTCCTCGTCGGGCACGGCGCCGTCCGCAGCGCCGTGATGGGCTACGACGAGAAGCCGGCTACTCCCGACGCTATCGGCCAAATGGAGCGTCTAGTCGCGCAGGCGCTCGACGAAGGCGCGCTCGGACTGTCCACCGGCCTGGAGTACCTGCCGGGACGCGCGGCCTCGGCCGAGGAGTTGACCGCGATGAGCCGCGTTGTCGCCCGCACCGGGCGGGTCCACGCCTGCCATCAGCGCACTCGCAACGAGGAGTTCGAGCAGTCCATCGCCGAGATCATCGGCATCTGCGAGCACGCCGGCGCCCGCCTGCAACTGTCCCACAACTTCGCGCGCCGCGGCTCGCCGCCGGGCGCGTGGGGGCGCGTCATGGACCAGATTGACGCCGCGCGACGACGCGGCCTCGACGTGTCGTGCGACACGACCAGCTACGCGACCGGCCTCGGCCTGATGGCGGCCGTCCTCCCACCCTGGCTATTTGACGAGGGTCCGGCCGTCGCCGCCGAGCGGCTCGCCGTCCCGGCCGTGCGCGAGCGCGTGAAGAACGATTGCAGCCGCTATTGGCTCCTGATCGCCGAGCGCCAGTGGGACAAGCTCTGGCTGGCCCGCACCGCCAACAGCAACCACCTCTTTGGCAAGTCGTTCGTCGAGATCGGCGATCTCCTGCGCCAAGACCCGATGGACTCCTACTTGGACATCCTCCACAACGAGGGCGCGGCCATCAACGACGCTATTCTCGTCGGCGTGGAAAACAGCGAACCCCACTTGCACGAAATGATGACCCATCCGCTCTATGCGTTCGAGGCGGATTCGTGGACGGCCAGCGCCACGGGGCCGCTCGCGCCGCTCGTCAACCATCCCGCCAACTTCGGCTGGACGGCGCGTATTCTCGGCGACTACGTGCGGGAACGGGGCTGGATGCCCCTGGAGTCAGCCGTCCACAAGATGACCGCCGTCCCTGCGACCAAGTTCGGCTTCACCGACCGCGGCCTGCTGCGTCCGGGCCTCGCCGCCGACGTTGTGGTCTTCGATCCGGCCACGATTCAGGACAACGGCACCCTCGAACGGCCCGCGCAGTATCCGTCCGGTATCTCCTACGTGTTCGTCAACGGCGCACTGACCGTCGAACAAGGCGAGCACACCGGCGCACGCAGCGGCCAGGTGCTCCGCCCGGCCCACTAGCCGCAGCGCCTACGTCACGCGCCGCAGCCGCTGCGGCCGCGCACTGGGTACGCGCTCGATCAGTCCGCGCGCCTCCAGGTCGAGCTTGACCGTGACGACATACCAGCTTATCGAGGCGTTGGCAAACAACTCGTCCGGCAGGTGCGGCCGCACCGCATCCGCCAGGTCCTGAAACGGGAACCCGGCATCGTCCGCCGGCACCACCGTCAGCAAGGCCGCCTTCATCGCCTCGTACTTGGCAGCATCTATGTTCGTGCCCTGCTTCCCCGCCTCCGGATGGATCGTCTGAAACTTCCCCACGTTTCCTCCCATACCCACTCACCTTCTCCCCAGCCACCGACCCGCCATTGCAGCCCAAGCCGCAATCCACACTCCCCCTCTCCACATGGTGGAGAGGGGCCGGGGGTGAGGCCAGCCCCCTCTCTGTGCTCTGTGGCAGGAAAGCCATCCGAGCGGCGGCCGGAGGGGGAGACACCCCCCCGCCGTCCCTACATGCCGATAGCGGCGCGCGCACGGGCCGGCTGCTCGAGTGCCTCGAACGGCATCACCTGTGCTTGGCCCGTTTCAGCCGCGCGGAAGATGGCCTCGGTCATCTCCATATACTTCAGGCCGTCCCAGAAGCTCGGCGATCCCCATTGCCCGGCGCGGATCGCCTCGATCCAGTCCGCCTCGGCCGTCCACTCGCGCGTCTCGGATTGGTCAATCGGGATCGTGCTCCAGTCGGTCTCGTCGCCATGCATCCCGGAGAGATGGTCGGCACCGAAGTTGTACCGCAGGGCGCCGTCGGCGCCGTAGATTTCGACGCTGTTGCGGTCAGCACCACCACGGGCGACGCTGCTGAACAGGAACGTCGCCACGCCGCCGTTCTCCAACTCGGCCACCGCCGTCAGCGCATCCGGCCGGTCCACGGCGCTACGGCCGTCACCGGATAACGCCGGCCGCTCCGGGATGGCGGTCAACGTCTGGGCCGTTACCCGCTTGGCGTAGCCGAGCCAGCGATGGAGCACCTCCGAGAGCATCCCGACTTCCAGCGTATTGAAGCCGGAGATGTGACCGATCTGCCGCCAATGGATAGGCGTGTCCGGGTCGAGGTAGTTGTCGCTATAGGACCGCATGATGACGTTGTAGACCGGACCGACGTAGCCTTGGCGCAGCAACCGGCGAATCGTCGTGTCTCCCTCCATGTAGTGCGGTGGCGGACAGAGCATCGTCGTGCATCCGGAGGCCAGTGCGCGCTCGTACATAACTTTCGCGTCCTGGTAGTCCATCGCCATGCGCGCCTGGCAGAACACGTGCTTGCCGGCATCGAGCGCGGCGACCGTAATCTCGCGGTGCAGGTACGGCTGGGTACCGATCACGATGGCGTCGGTGTCGTCGGCCGCCACCAGGTCCTGCCAACTCCCGTAGGTCGTCGGAATACCGAACTCGGCGGCCGCTCGCTGCGTGCTCTCCGGCGTACTGTTCGCCACCGACACCAGCTCGACGCCGGCGATCTTGCTCAGACCGGGATAGTGGCGTTGCCGTACAATCCCCCCGGCGCCGACAATCCCTACGCGGACGGTGCCATCTGCCCTGCTCATATGCCTCGCTCCTCTCACTCGTCGGATATTCACGGGTTGGTCGGCCGATTATAACGCTCCGCCTTCCGCCGGTGGCGCGGTGCGCGGCACAACTCCGCGAGTGTGAGGGGGAGGCGCAGACCGGGCATCCGGCTAACTGGGGGACCGGACGCCCGGTGCTAAACAAGGAGGATGGGCGTCAGTCGGACTGCCGACTGACGAGGCACTCCCTAGTCTAGGGTGGGGATGTGACGGGGCGGCTGCGCGACGGTGACAATTGCGTGACAGTCGGCCGGCGCCGCTGCCTGCGTGCCGGCGCCACTGCTTCCACCGGAGCAACGTGGGCCGAACTGTACACTACCGCCTGTGATTTACCTCTTCCTGCATATCCTGGGCAACACGGCATTCCTCCTGTCCGTCCGCCTGGCCCGCCAGCACCAACGGCAGTACCTGCTGATCGGCGCCACCAACTACGCCACCGCGTGCGCGATCGCGACGATAGTGCTGGTGCAGTCAGGCGTAGTGCCGACCTGGCCGGCACTCGCGTTCGGCGCCGTCCAAGGCTTCCAGTACCAGACGATGTTCCTGCTGCTCTTCGTGATGTTGAGCCGCAGCGGCGTAGCCGTCGTGGTATCGCTACTTCGCCTGTCGGTCGCCATCCCAACGATAGCGTCCATCGTGATCTGGCAGGAATATCCCAATGTCTGGCAGACGCTGGGATTGATCCTGGCCGCCATAGCCGTGCCCTTGCTCGGCAGCGCGCGCCGGCCACGCGAGGCCGGTGTAGGCGCGGAGCGACCCGACTCGGAAGATACACCGCGGCACCCGCTCGTCAGGCGCGCCGGGACGGTCGGGTTTCTTGCCCTCGTGCTGCTGCTCGGCGGTATGGGACTGCTCGCCGCCAAGTCCTTCGCGGAGCTACGTCAAGAGGCGCAGCGGCCGGCCTACAACTTCGGCACGTTTGCGACCGCGACGGCGCTCTCCGCACTCAGTTGGCCGCTGCGGCACCGCTTCACTCAGCCTCTGAGCCAAAGCGGCCGATACCAGGGGCAACGGCCGCACGCCGCCACGTCTGCCCTCGCTCTCGGCATGGCCATCGGCATCACGAACATCGCGCAGATCGAGCTCCTCTTGCGGGCGCTCGTCCAGGTGAGTGGCACTATCGCGTTCCCACTCACGGGCGCGGCCACGCAAATACTCACGGCCGGCGCCGGATGGCTAATCTGGAAGGAGCCGCTGCGCGGCCGCGCGGCCGTCGGCGTCGCCTGCGGCCTCCTCGCCGCCACGCTCATGAACCTGTCGTAACTGCCGCGTAGCGTTGCCGCCGGCCGTTACACGTCGTCCTACGGCTCGTCCAAGGCGCGCCGGCCGAACGTACTCAGCCACTGCACCCAACCCTGCGCCTTCGCCACCGGTCCAACAACGCCGCGCTGGATACCGCGGTGGGTTGCGTCCTCGGCGGTCGCCGCCTTGACCCGCACCATATGGGCACCGTCCACCGCTTTGTTGCCCCAGCGATGGACGACAAAGGCGAGGCCGCCGAAGATAACGGCCACGATGAGCGAGCCGATCAGCGCCATGAGCGCCAAGACGATGACGGCGATTTCATACGCGACGCGCAGGACTTCCATGACCCGTTCTCT
>JAJDZR010000002.1 GCA_022824545.1 Chloroflexota bacterium | reverse complement strand
TGCCGACGTGAGCACCTGCACGCTAGGTAGCGTGGCCAGTTGGGCGGTCAGCGCTTGCACCGTCTCGGCGGCCGCGTCACCGTCGGCACTACGGCCGGCATAGCGGAGGTGGCCGCCCAGCGCCGGCTGATCGTCAACGAGCGTGACGCGGCGACCCTGCTGGGCGGCTGAGATGGCGGCGGCGATTCCGGTGGGGCCGCCACCGATGATCGCCACGTCGGTATGGAGGTAGCGGTGCTCGTAGCCAGGTGTATCGTGCGAGGCGGCCGGTGGGTGGGCGGCGACTTCACCGAGGCCGGCGACGCGGCGGATGAGCGGCTCGACAAAGCGCCAAGCGGTCGGGTGGGTGAAGGTCTTGTAGTAGAAGCCGACCGGCATCAGCCAGTCAAACCGCTCGGCAACGGCGAGCCAGTCACGTTCGAGCGAGGGGGAGGCGTTTTGGTGCCGCACTTGCATCCCGGCGCGGACAGGCTCGGTGCAAGCGCGGACGTTCGGCGTGCCATCCACGTTGACCAAGCAGTTGGGGCAGCGGCCGGCAGCGCAGAGCAGGCCGCGCGGCCGGTGGTACTTGAAGCTGCGGCTGAAGATGCGCTTTCCAGCCCGATACAAGGCCGACGCGACGGTATCGCCGGCCTGGGCGGCCGTCGGCTTGCCGTCGAAGTAGATCGTGGTAGCTGGCTCGTCGTTCATGCGGATCGCCTAGACGGGTCGTTCCTCCCGCTCATCGCCCTGCGTGGCTGTCCCCGGGGCGGCTCCGGGGACAGCGGTTTCTAGCACCTCGTTGGTCAAGGTGTTCCGCTGCGCTACCAGCCACTGGCGACAACCCAGCGTATGGTACCACCACTCTTGCTGTATGCCGGCGACGTTCGCAGCGGCATAGCTATACCGCTGCCAGGCGTCGTCGGGCGCGTCCGGGGGTGGGCGCTGCTTGACCTCGCCACCAAACCGAAACTCGTACACGCTGCGCTCGCCGCAATTCGGACAGGGCAACAGAAAGGACATACGCTTACTCCAGACCAACGAGCGGTGTCATTGTGCCTCCGTGGGCAGGAACTTCCGGCAGAAATAGTCGAACGATGCGTTCTTTGACCGCGCGGCCGCGACGGAGAAACAGCCCAATATCTCCAGCATGAAATCCAGCTTAGAATCGAATCCGCTTGGCTGCAACCGCTCGAATCTCTCTTTGGTGATCTGGTCCGTAGTAGCCGGCTCACCGATCCCTAGCCTGGCGCTATGCTCGGCATCCAATCCTGCGAGGTACCAGCTTTCAATCTCAGGAACGACCACCATGACGCGATCAGCTTCTATCCGGCTCATTCCACCTCGTATAGCCGCCTTTTTCGCCGTCACACATGGGGCCGCGTTGAGGTCGGTCACGTATATGTAGGTGGCATCTTGCCTTGACCGGATATTCCGGAGATAGCTCCTCCTCCATGCCGGCGCTTCCTCTGCATACTGTACTACTTCTACCCAGTCATACCAGTTCTCAAGTAGCGGCCTCACCACCTCGCTGAAAAAAAGATCATCGTAGCTCCCTTCAACCCAGATGTAGAGACACCGGTAAGGCATCGCTAGTGCTCCAAAAGGTTGTGTTTGTGAAGATCGCCAATACTGATCTCATGTTCAAGGAATGATCTGACCACTTCCTTCTCACTGGGCCGCGATACCCGGGAGACGCCGTCCTTGTGTCGGGAGATGAGCAGTAGATTCTCCAGACCGGCATGTTGGACCACCTCAGAGCTGTGGGTGGTTACGAGAATCTGCTTTTTCTCGGCCTTATCCTTCAGCATCAAGACCACTCGGGAAATGAGGTGTGGATAGATGTTGCGCTCCGGTTCCTCGATCATGACGACGGAATGATCCTCGAAGTAGAGCGCGACGATGAGTGCGATGACGTTGATAGTGCCGTCGGAAATGAAGGTCGCGGGGAAGAGTGTCTGCGGTGCGTAGGATTCTTTCAGCATTAGCAGGAGTGACTGATCGGCGAAGGGTTGGACGGCAACATCTTCCACAAATGGGAGGATGGCCTGCACAAGCAGGCGGAATCTCCGGTGCTCCTTGTCGTCGTCAAGAATCCTCCGCAGCACGAGCGCCAGATTACTCCCATCCGGCGCCAACTCCGACCGCCCGGCAATCCCTACGGATTGCTTGGGCTGGCGGCTGTCGAAATCGTAGATGGTGGTACCGATACCCATGAAAATCTCAGCGGGTGGGAGGAAAAGCGGATGCTGTAAGAAGCGCCGCTCCAGAAGCAGCAGGCCAGTTGGCGAGGGCCCTTGCTTTACTAACCAATTCAGAGGGAGCAAATCCCTCTCGGTCAATGACACGTTCTCTGGGATATCCAGTGTGCAACTTGGTCGTTTATTAGTGTTATGTAGGACGATTCTCCCTTGCCCAAAGTCTCTCTCTCTTAGATAGTCACCACTTGCATCATCCGCCAGTTCAGAGAACTCACACTCCAGGGCAAGACGATCACTAACAATCTCCATATCTTCCTTATCGGAGAACCTTAGAGAGAAATGGTAGGACACCTCCCTCACTCTTGTACTTGTCAACCTGAATTCAGTGGAATTATCGTTGTCACTTTGCAGGGTGAAATGCTCATCGGCGTCGGCGGTGATCGTCACGGACAGCGGGCGGCTGCGGCCAATCCGAGCGTTGGTCAGGAAATCAACACCACCTTGGAGTGAGATTGCGTCTTTCAGCCCATGATCCGCTATATCTCTCAGGAATCTGAAGACGTGCAGCAGGTTGGACTTCCCAGAAGCATTGGCGCCAACGAGCACGTTGAACCGGCTCAGGTCAAGCTCGAAGTCGTCAAAACTGCGAAAGTTCTTTATCCTGACGCGCTTAATCGCCATCGCTGCGTCCCTCACGTCCCGGTCGGCGCGCTTGCTGCGTCCATGAGCAATTGCGTAACACCTCAGCCTAGCAGCAGTGGGTGACTTCCAGGAGGTACATCACCATGATGTCGTCGTCGCCAAGCTCCAGGTGGTAGGCGTCGGAAAGCTGTTCGACGCGGCCAATCTGCTCGCGGTTGGCTTGGAAGATCGGGCTGAAGGGAAAGAAGCTGAAGTCGAGCACGCGGGACGACAGCCCGACCTGCCCGAGCAGCTCGGCGGTGCGGAGCTGGCCCAAGATCGAGATTTGCATGACGTAGGCCCGGCCGTTCGCGGCGAGCATAGCGGGCAAGAGCGTGAGCAGGTGGTCGAGCAGGTTGCGGCCCCAAAAGTCGGCAGGGCGATGGCTGCTCGTTTCCGTGAAGGGGTCTACCGGCATCTGATAGAGGCTGGCGACAATGACATCGTACTGCCCGGACGGCTGATAGGTATAGAGGTCCACGACCTCGCCATGAACACGATCCGCAACACCGTTCCGGAAGGCATTGGCCATGGTATTGGCTACCGCCTCGCGCTGAATGTCGAAGGCGTCCACGCGGGTAGCGCCATTCAAGGCCAGCTGGACCGTGAGGATGCCGCTGCCGCAGCCAATGTCCAGGCAGCGCTGGCCCTGGCCCTCGGCTAGACGATAGAGGTGCTTCCAGAGCAGGAAGCTGCCTTGGGTGGGTTGGAAGACGCCGTCGTCGCAGACGATCTCGGGGAATTGCAGGGGATAGAGCGGGCGTCCTTGGGTGTCGGCCCACGGCTCGGCCACCGCGGCGGCGCTCGGAGTATCGGCCGGGGCCGCTATGGGTAGCGCCGCGCCATGGCTGGCTGCCGGCTGGGGGCGGCCCGGCTTAGTGCCGGCGAGCCGGCGGCGGGCGGCGACGAGATGGTCGGGGGACACGCCGCAGCAACCGCCGACGATCTGCGCGCCTTCCTGGCGCCACGCGGCGGCCAGGTCGGCGTACTCTTCAGGTCCCACGCGCTCATCGAACTTCCAGCCCGGATCGGCGTACCGACCGAGGTTCGGATAGACGCCTAGCGGCAGGTCCGTGAAGTCGCGCAGCCAGGGCAGCATCCCCGGCACGTGGTCCGTGGGGAGGCAGTTGATGAGCAGCGCGCCGACACCGAGGGATTCGAACTGCCGGGCCGCGCGTCCGAACAGATCACCCTCCGGGCCGCCCCAGTGCTGACCGTGGATACCGCACACGCCGTCGCGGCAGCGGCGGAAGCTGAGCCAGACGGGCAGGCCGGTCTCCAGCATGATCTCCACTGCCGGCACGGTGAGATCGTCGCGGAGCAGGGACATCGTTTCCATAAAGATCAGGTCTGGCGGATTCTCGGCCAGGACCCGGAGCAGCAAGCGCAGGGTATCGAGCTGCTGGGGCTGGGTGACATCGCCATTGAGCGTGAAGGCGACCGCGCAGCCGTCGCTCCGGCCGGCTTCCTCGACGGCCTGGCGGGCCAAACGCACGCCGAGCCGCGCCACGTCCATCCAATGCGGTCGGAGGGTTGCGCCGGCGACACCGTGCGCTTCGCGCTCCGGCGCGTCCAGGATCGCCCATGTATCGGTCGAGATGAGGTCGCAGCCGGCGGCGACAAACGAACGATGGACTTCCAGGACGGCGTGCGGCGCGTTGTAGAGGCCCCACGTGCCCCAGAGGCCCTCGTCGTCGAGCTGATAGCCTTGGAGGTTGGCGCGCTGTAGCTCGGTGGACACGCCGCCGTCGAGGATGACGCAGGTATCCTCGGCCAACAGGTGCTCGATCCGCCGGTAGGCCGGCGATACCTGCGTTTGCGAGCGCGACCGGCTCAAGACAGGTTGACCATTTACCATCATAGAATCCCTAGAGGCTCTTGCCGGGCTAGTGGCGGCTCTCCTTCCAGCCAGGGCCGCCACCGTAGACGCGGTTGGTGCCGACGAGCGGGATACCGCAGATCATGGACGACTCCAGGGTCAGCGCCCGGAGGTCTTCGGGGTCGAGGTCGTGGATGTCGGCCTTGCCGCAGGCGCGGGCGAGCATCTGCACCTCGGAGACCATCGTCAGCAGGAAGCTGGCCACGCGCTCGGCGCCCTCGTCAATGTCGAGGCGCTTCATCAACTCGGGGTCCTGGGTGGTAATGCCGACCGGGCAGCGCCCCGTATGGCAATGGTGGCAGAAGCCCGGCTTGGTGCCGAGCTGTTCATAGTCCTCGACGTAGAGCGCCTTGTTGCAGTTGAGGGCGATCAGTCCGGCCGTGCCGATGTAGACGGCATCGGCGCCGAGCGCGAGCGCCTTGGCCACGTCCACGCCGCTGCGGATGCCGCCGGCGATGATAAGCTGCACCTCGCCGTACAGGCCGAGGTCTTCCAGGGCAGCGCGGGCCTCGCAGACGGCGGCGAGCGTGGGGATGCCGGTGTGCTCCTGCAATATCTCCGGCGAGGCCGCGGTGCCGCCTTCCATGCCGTCAACGACGACTACGTCGGCGCCGGCCTTGGCTGCGAGGCGCACGTCATCGAAGACCCTGGTGGCGCCCATCTTGACGAAAATGGGCACCTGCCAATCGGTGGCCTCGCGCAGCTCCTCGATCTTGATAATCATGTCGTCGGGACCGAGGAAGTCGGGGTGCCGGGCCGGGCTGCGCTGGTCTACGCCAATCGGGAGATCGCGCTGCTCGGCAATCGTGTCCGAGACCTTGGAGCCGAGGAGCAGCCCGCCGGTGCCGGGCTTGGCGCCCTGCCCGATGGTCAACTCGATGGCGTCGGCGCTGCGGGCGTCGTGGATGTTGATGCCGTAGCGCGAGGGCAACACCTCGTAGACGAGAGTCTTGCTGTGCTCGCGCTCGGCTTGCAACATGCCGCCGTCGCCGGTCGTGTTCGATGAGCCGACGCGCGCGGCACCCTCGGCCAGCGCCACTTTGGCGTTGTAGGAGAGCGCCCCCCAACTCATGCCGGTAATCATGATCGGGATGTCCAGCTCGATGGGTTTTTCGGCGAAGCGCGTGCCGAGGACAGTCTTCGTGGTGCATTGCTCGCGGTAGCCTTCGAGGGGAATGCGCGTCAGGGTGCAGGGGATGAACGTGAGGTCGTCAAAGGTGGCCCAGCGCCGCTCGCGCAGGGTGCCGAAGCCGCGCATACGGTAGCGGCCCAACTCGGCCTTGACCTGAATATCCTCGATGACCTCGGGCGTATACGTCCCGCTGGGTTGGAGATGGTCACCGCCGTTGTCAATCACTCTTCATGCTCCCTGGATGGCTCCTGGACCGGCCCCCACCCTAGCCCTCCCCCGTCCCGACGGGGGAGGGGACCTACGCCTGCTCCCTAGTCAGCGGCTACCGGCTGACTGCTGATAGCTGACTGCTGACCACTAAAGCGCCTCCCGCCATGTGGCCCATTCGCGCTTGTCGAAATTCCATAGCCGCCGCCCGGCGACGACCTTCTTGAACCGGGGGAGGCACGACAGGAGGTCCGGGCGGTCGCTGCCCAGATGGCGTGACAGCGTGGCCTCCAAGAAGGCGCGGTCCGCGGCGGTCGGCTCTTCGATGACCGCGTCGTTGCCCAGGTCGGTGATATTGCCGCCGACGAAACCGACGCACTCATACATGGAATCGCAGAAGGCCGCGCCCGCGTCGCCGCAGACGATCAGCGTTCCCTTCTGCGCCATGAAGCCGGCCATGTAGCCGCAGTTGCCGGCGATGAGTATGACGCCGCCCTTCATGGAGACGCCGGCGCGAGCCGCCGCATCGCCGTGGATGACCACCGTGCCGCCACGTATGGTGGCGGCGGCGCCGTTGCCGGCACTGCCGCGGACGATCACCGTGCCGGTGAGCATGGACTCGGCGAGGCCCCAGCCGGCGCTGCCGTTGATCTGGACGGTAGGGCCATCAATCATGCCGGCGCAGTAGTAGCCGACGCTGCCGTCGAACGTGACTTGCACGGGGTCCAGGAGTGCTACACCGAGATTATGCTGGGCGTCGGGGTCCGCCACGCAGACGTCCGTGGCGCCTTGAGCGATGAGTCGCTTGATCTCGGCGTTGATCTCTCGCGTGGTCTTGCCGGCGCCGGCTACCGCTGCCATGCACGGACCTCCTCGGCCTGGGCCTCGCGCACGTCGCATTCACCGCGGAAGGCGCTGTGGAGCGCCAACTCTTCCGTAGCAACGGCGACAAAGCGCTCGGTTTCGGTAACGAGCAGCGGCTTGAAGGCGTAGCGGTCCTTGGCGAAGCCGATGGCATCGGCCGTCGCGGCGAGATAGCTGAAGGAGCCGTCCAGGTCGGCTACCGATGCCGTCAGCGCCTCCTCCAGCTCCATGCCCTGCGACAGGCGCTCGGCGAGGTACACGCCGATTACTTCGGAGTCGTTATCGGTATAGAACTTGACGCCGCGCTGCTCGTAGCGGCGCCGGAGCGTGTGGTAGTTGGTGATGTGGCCGTTGTGGACGACGGCTACGTCGGGGGAGCCGTGCGCCCAGAAGGGCTGGGAGTGGCTCAAGTCCACGCGCGATTCGGTAGACAGCCGCGTGTGCCCGATGCCGTGCGTGCCGGTCAGGGCGGAGACGCCATAGGTGGCGTCGAGATTCTGCGGGGAGCCGACCTGCTTGACAATCTCCAGCGCGCGTCCCATGCTCACGACCTCGATGCCGTCGGCGACCGCCTCGATCTCCCGTTCGAGGCGCTGCGGCTCGCCAGCGTACACCAACTCCAGCCGCAGATACTCTGCCGTCGTCGTGGCGGCGCGCACCGTTCCCAGTTGCCGCACCCGCTCGACGACATGCTCAGTGCGGTCGGCAAGGTCGCCATGCTCGCCGAGCTTGATCCGCAGCACGATGCTGTCCTCGGCGAGCGCCCCGTCATGCGCGCCCGGGTAGAGCGCTACGCCGGCCGAATCGGGGCCGCGGCGGTCCAGGGCGTTGAGCATGGTGAGCACAACCCGGCCTATCGGCGCTGCCGAGTCGGTCTTATCGAGAAAACCGACGATCCCGCACACGGTTGCTGTCTCCCTTGTCCTGTCCGCTAGGGATAGGTGCTCGGCGCCGGAGGTTATCCCCCGCACCCGTTTCCTGCCTCACCCCCCGGCCCCCTCTCCACCATGTAGAGAGGGGGAGTTTGCCGGAGGTGGGCGAAAGTGAGGTAGGAACCGACCTACCCCGCCCGAGCATCCATCCCTGCCAACTATGAGCCACCAGTCGGGAACATGGTACATCGCGGAGGCACAACCGTGCAGAAGTGACCGCTGCTCGTGCATCTCCGGCCTGGCCCCCACCCTCACCCTCCCCCGTTGCGACGGGGGAGGGAACACGCCGTTCCCCCCCTGCGGCAGGGGAGGGTGGACTTGCTATTATTTATACATGTGATATAATGAAATCAATTGAGGAGCAACTGACTGGCCGCACCGGTCCAAGGCGGTGCGGCACGGAGAGGCGGGAGGAGGAGCTACGATGCTGGCGCGAGTGTTGTCGTGTGCGATTGTCGGGTTGGACGGTGCGCTGATCGAGGTGGAGGTGGATATTGCGCCTGGCCTGCCGGCCTTTACCATCGTCGGGCTACCGGATGCCGCCGTCCAGGAGGCCAAGGACCGGGTACGCGCCGCCATTCGCAATACGGGCTACCAGTTTCCGATGAAGCGCATCACGGTCAATCTGGCACCGGCGGACCTGAAGAAAGTGGGGCCGAGCTACGACCTGCCGATTGCCATTGGCATCCTCGCGGCCTCCGGCCAAGTCCCGGAGTCCTGGCGACCGGCAGCCAAGCCGGCCGGAATGGCCGTGCCCAACGGAGCGGCGGCCGCGAAACCGGCCCGCGCCGCTGCGGCACTCCCGGCGCAGAATGAGACAGCCGCGGCCGGCGCGCCGGCGGCGGCCCCGCCGGTCACCGAGGCACTGCAGGATGCGGCCGTGGCAGCGGAGCTGGAGGCGCTGCTCGGCGGTCTCGTTCCTGACGCGGATGAGCGGGAGGAATCGGTGCTCACGACGGCGATGTTCTTGGGTGAGCTGGCGCTGGACGGGTCGGTGCGGCACACCGACGGGATGCTGCCGATGGTCGGCGCGGCGCGCGAGCATGGGATACCGGTCGTGTTCGTGCCGGCGGTAGACGGTGCGGAGGCAGCGCTGGTCGAGGGGATTGCGGTGCTGCCGGCGGCCAATTTGGGCGAGGTCGTGCGCCACCTGACGGGCGAGGCGCGTATTGTCGCCCACACCGCCGAGTGCGGGGACAAACTCCAAGCAGCGACCGACTACACCCACGACTTGCGGGACGTCAAGGGGCAGGAGCACGCCAAGCGGGCGCTGGAGGTCGCTGCTGCCGGGGGTCATAACGTGCTGTTCGTCGGACCGCCGGGCGCGGGCAAGACGCTCTTGGCGCGGTGCCTCCCTTCGATCTTGCCGCCCTTGCAGCCGGATGAGGCACTGGAGCTGAGTAAGGTCTATAGCGTCTGCGGGCTGCTCTCCACGGAGCAGCCGCTCATCCGGCAACGACCGTTTCGGGCACCGCACCACACGACGAGCTACGCCGGTCTGCTGGGCGGGGGCCGCTGGCCGCGACCCGGCGAGGTGTCGCTGGCGCATCGCGGCGTACTGTTTCTGGACGAGCTGCTGGAGTTCAATCCCACCATTCTGCAAATGCTGCGCCAGCCGCTGGAAGATCGCACCATCACGGTGAGCCGCGTGTCGGGCAGCGCCACGTTTCCGGCGGCACTGATGCTCGCCGCCGCGATGAACCCGTGCCCTTGCGGCTGGCTGGGCGATCAGGCGCAACCGTGCCGCTGCTCGCCCGGCCAGATCGCGCGCTACCAGCGCCGGCTCTCCGGTCCGCTGCTGGACCGGATTGACCTCAGCGTGGAAGTGCCGCGGGTGGACTACGACAAGCTCACGGGACTCACGGACCCGGAGGCGTCGGCCGCCGTGCGCGAGCGGGTGAGCGCGGCCCGCGAGCGGCAACAGCGGCGTTTTGCCGAGGTACAGTCGGAGCGGGCACCAGCGACCCAGGCGCGCACTCCAGAGACACATGGCAAACGGCCCGCAAACGGCAACGCCGGCACCGGCCGGCCGGTGCGGCGGGCCGGGCGCGATACGCGACCACCGGCGGCGACAGCTAGGCGGCAGCGGCTCACCTGCAATGCCGATCTGGGACCGCGCGGCGTGCAGGAGCACTGCCAGGCGGCCTGTAGCGATGATGCGCTGGCGCTGCTCCGCACGGCGATGCAGCAGCTGCAAGTCTCGGCGCGCGGCTATCATCGCATTCTGAAGGTGGCCCGCACCGTCGCCGACCTCGCCGGCAGCGAGTCCATCGGCACCGAGCACGTGGCGGAGGCGCTGCAATACCGGCCCCGGCTCTCCACGGACTAGCCAATTGTGGCTTCACTAATACGGTCTTGGCGAAGTTCCTCAATACGCTTCATTGCCTGCTTGCCTACTCGTAGTTGCTCTTCGCTCATCGGCCGGCTCATCAGAGCACCCAGAGCATCCTTGGCTCCCGCAGCAATCCAGTCGAGCGACATGACGAACATGTCGTCGGCTGAAACGCACAGTTCAAGTAGCTCAGATGAAGACGGTCCAATAGATTTGCTCGCCACGACCCTCGAGACCAACCAGAGCACGACATCAACCACTTGCAGACCCGGACTGTCTTTGGAGTCAGCGATTCCGAACTGACTTTCACGGATGTATGGGAGCTGACTCGGCATATCCTTGAAGGTGTGTGCAAAAAATGTCTCAAAATAGTCCATAGACTCAGCATCGGTGCTCTGAAATAATGAGTGCCACTGCAAAGATGAAGAATGCCACTGTTTCAAAGTTCTCCCGAACTGACTCTGCTGGTCATGTATGATTCCATCTACCTTACTATCCCAGGACATTGCAGCCTTAGAAATCCCATATACCAGTGCTGGGAGTGTGAATAAGTTCGGTAGGTTACCGTATCTCTGTTGCTTTCTTAAGCGCCAGAACGAGAAACTTCCAATGTTATCTCTAGCCCAAGATAGTGTTTCTCCGATCAGTTGCCGTGACCTGGCATCGGGTAGTACATTGATCCTCCGCAGCACGTTGTCTATAGCCGAAACCGCTGCACTCTCCGATTCTGGAGGGCGAGAACGCATCATTGCCATCCAGAATAGCTCCGTATCATCTGGCTCCAAGATAGCTGCGAACTTTAGAAGCAGTAGAAACCTCAACTCGCGAATGTAGTATCCATGGTGAGGTGCCGCAGGATTCTCCCCGGGATCGAAAATCGCGTCAAAGAACTTCATCACTGCGACGTCAGGCTTCTTGACAGACGTAAAATAGAATCTCACTTGGGCGAATTGGATCAACTCGATAAGACTTTGTGCAATGGATTCGACTCTTCCTACACCCATCTCGCTTGCATGAAGATAATCTACACCAACTGCGTGAGCGAGACGTGCCACTCGTTCCCGGAATACTTCGTCGAAATCTACCGGCGATGACATCGCAACGTTCAAGAAGTAGGGTTGATCGGGATCAAACAGGTTCACACCGGTATTCCCAGATTCGTCAATGTAGGCGCGCATCAGAGAGTCTTCCTCCTCATCACCAACCGGCTATCGCAGGTCATGTGCTGCATAGATGATGTAGGTGTATAACCGCCATCATATTATAGCAGCACCGAGTCGAGCGCCGGTCAGACTCCGGCCACGATCAACGCGGTGCCGGTTGTCGAGGCTGCCGGGGGGCGGGCGCTGGCCCCCCTATGGTCCCCCCGCTGTGCAGGGGGACGGGGGTGAAGCGCGGGAAATGGCGGTTAGAAGACGATGAGGCCGCGGGCGACTTCGCCGGCGGCGAGGGCACGGAAGGCTTCGTTGGCCTCGTCCAAGCCGTATCGGTCGGTGATAAGCTCGTCAATCTTGAGCTTGCCGGCCAGATATAGCTCGACCATGCGGGGGAAGTCGGCGCGGGTGCGCGCACTACCGTAGGTGGAGCCACGGATGACGCGCTCCTCCCGTCCGAGCAGCCCGGCCTTGAAGGTAAAGTCCTGGTCGCTGGGCGGGGCGCCGATGAGCACACAGGTTCCACCGGGGGCGAGCGCCTCGCGGCCCTGGGCAAAGACGCTGCTCTCACCGACGGCGACGAACGTATATTCGGCGCCGCGGCCGGTGATGCGTTGGATGGCAGTAACCGGGTCTTCGCGCGAAGCGTCAACGAGATGGGAGGCGCCCAGGGACTGGGCGTATTCGAGCTTCTGCGGGTTCACGTCCACGGCGATAATCGGATGGGCGGAGACGAGGCCGCCGCCTTGGATAGCGTTGAGGCCGATACCGCCGACGCCGAACACCGCCATGCTCTCGCCAGGCCGCACGCCGGCCGTGTTGATGACGGAACCGACGCCGGTCATCACCGAGCAGCCGATCAAGGCCGCCTTATCGAGCGGCATGTCCTTGCGGATGGGGATGGCGCAGGACGCGGGCACTACGGAATGGGAGGCGTAGGTGGCGACGTTGGCGAACTGATAGACGGGCTGGTCGCCCAGGGAGATGCGGGTCGTGCCGTCGAGCAGCGTGCCGGCCTGCGGCGCTCCGCGCTCACACAGCACGGGGCGGCCGGTGGCGCAGTAGTAGCAGCTACCGCAGGTCGGCGCCCAGGAGAGAATCACGTGGTCGCCCACTTGCAGATCATGCACGCCCGGCCCCAACTCTTCGACGACGCCGGCGCCCTCGTCGCCGAGCACAATCGGCACGGGAATACCCGTCCAACTCCCATCGGCCGCGTGGAGGCAGCTATGGCAGATGCCACCGGCGACCATGCGAACCCTGACCTCGCCGTATTGCGGCGGCGCCAGCTCGATCTCCTCTGTCCGCATAGGCTGTCCCTGCTCGAAAAGCACTGCTGCTTGCATGTCGTTCCTCCCTTCCTACTCGGTGCTGGTGACATGTGAGTATAGAGGGTGGCAGGCACCTTGCCCCTGACAGGGGTGGGGATTTACATGGATGGACAGGATAGACAGGATGGGGGAAGGGGACTAGCCCCCCTATGGTCCCCCCGTCCCGACGGGGGGACGGGGCCAATCAACCGGGAGTTCCGGGCCGTGACAACGGTTCGCCTGCACGGCGGGGGGCCAGCGCCTTAGCTGTGGCGCTGGCGGAGCCAGAGGCGCTTCAGGTGACGGCGGCGCTCGACTTCGGGATAGTCCTCAAAGGCGGTGCGGTTGTGCAGCAGCCAGTGGTTGTTCCAGAAGATCATCTGCCCTGGCTGCAAGGTGAACTCCACGCGCAGGTCCGGCCGCTCCAGCCGGCCCTCTACTGCCGCCAGCGCGCGATGCTGGGCTGCGGTCAGCGGTTGGCCGGCTTGCTCGTGGCCGACTTGGGTGTAGTAGTGGAGATAGCGGATGTGTAGCTCGCTGCCGTCCCAGCGAAAGACGGGGGCGGAGAGGTAGGGCAGGTCGCCGGCCTCTTGCTGGCCGCGACGGTCGAAGTAGAACGTCCGATAGAGCGTCTGCAGCGCGCCGGGGTCGTTTTCGAGCAGGTCGTTGTGCAGGGCATAGGCGCTGATGAACTGGCTCTCGCCGCCCGACTTGGCGCCATTGAGACAGAGCAGTCCCAGCAGGTCGGGGAGGTCGGGGCCCATCGTGCCGTCAATGTGGAACGAGCTTTCGGCGTTGGTTACCGAGAAGCGCGCGCCTTGCGTGACGCTTTGGCCGGTATCGCGGACATCGTAGAGCAGGGTGCCGACCTTATCCTGCCCGGTGGGGACACCGAGCAGTTGGCCGACTGCCCAATAGATCAGCGTGGCTTCATCGGCGGTGTAGCGGTCCAGCGGCACGCGGTCAATGACGGCAAAGCCGCGTCCCGATTCGAGCGCCGGGAGGACCGGTTGCAGGCACTCGCCGCAGTCTGCCAGCTCCGTATCGCGCACCCGAACATCGGTGGCCGGCTGGGGATGACGCCGTTGGCGCTCGACGAACGTATCGAGGGCGGCGAGGCACGCGGGGGAAAGCGGATAGTACCAGCTATCGGAGTCGTCAATGGTTTCGCGCGTCCAGGCCCGGCTGCCGCGCTCGACGGTGGATAGGACCTGTGAGCTAGCCATCGTGCTTCCCTCCTTGCGGATGGACTGGCCCCCTCCCTAGCCCTCCCCTGTCGGGACGGGGGAGGGAACACGCTGCCGCCCTGCCGAGCGAGGGAGCCGTAGGGAAGCCTGCCACCCGAGTCGTCATGCTCACTGCGCTGACATACCCTGATCGCCGGTCAAGGGGGCAAGCTCGTCCCAGCAGGCGGCCGGGATGTCGGTCGTGACGGCCGCGACGAGGTCGTCTACGTGGGCGGGGCTGAACGCGCCGGGGATGATGGTGCTCACCCGGTCGTCGCGCAGAATGAACTGCAGCGCTGCCGCGCGGAGGGGCACCTGATGGCGCGCGCATACCGCCTCGATGGACCGTACACGGGCGACCATCTCTGCCGGGGCATCCTGGTACATGAACTGCGGCGCCTCGCCGGGCAGCGGGCCGGTCTGCGCGCCGGTGGCCAGGATGGACCCGGCAAACGGCGTACCGACGGTGACGCCCATGTTACGCTCGGCGGCCAGATCGAGCGTGGCTGTGGCAATGGTCTGGTCCAGGAGGTGGAAAGTCCGCCAGATCAGCACGGTCTCGAACACGTCCGTCTCGATAGCGCGGGCGACTGCGCGGGGGTCCGAACCAGTGACGCCGATGTGGCCGATGAGATGCTGCTCCTTGGCCTTCAGCAGGGCCGCCACAGCGCCGTCGGGACTCCACACCTGCTCCCAGTGCTCGTCTTGGATTTCGTGAATCTGGGCCAAGTGCAGCATGGGCTGGCCAAAGCGCTCCAGGCTGGTCTCAATGTTCCGCATCACCCCGGCGTAGCTGTAGTCGGGGAGATGACCAGGCAGGAGGCCGATTTTGGTGGCAATGAATAGCTCGCTGGCCCGGGGATGGTCGCGGAGGGCGAGGCCGATGCAACGCTCGCTATCGCCGTAGAGCGGCGCGGTGTCGAGGTAGGTGATGCCCGCATCCAGAGCGCGATGGACGGTCGCTATGGCCGCATCGTCGCTCAGGTCGCCGCCTTGGCCACCGACGATGTGGGCGGCGCCCAGCCCAAGCCGGGTGACCGCGTGCCCGGTCTTTCCGAGGGAGGCAGTTGCCAGCGTGGGCGCAGTTTTCGTAGTCATTTGTCAGGTGTCCTCTCGTCGTTGGGGGTTGGACCTAACCCCCGGCCCCTTCCCTGAAGGGAAGGGGAGTTATTGCGGTGGCCGCAGCGCCTCATCCACTGACGGGCCAAAGCCGCACGGATAGTGCCAGGTGTGGTGCGCCTTTGGCCCATCACACGGCCCCCTCTCCACCATGTGGAGAGGGGGAGTTTGCCGGTCCCGATCATCCCTAGCCCGCTGTGTCTCCTGATCCTCGGCCAGGGAAGGTCAACTCGGCGACGCCGGACTTGTCCAATTCGCCCAGCCCTCGCGCGACCATCTGGTCAAACTGGCGCTTGGTCGCTTCGGCCAAGGGCAGCGCGACCTCCGCTGCGTGGGCGAGGCTCAGTGCGATGCCGGAGTCCTTGGCTGCGTGGGCGGCCGAGAAGTAGCATTCGTGGTCGCGGTACTCCATGTCCTCGCCGTCGGTTTCCAGCACGCGGGAGTTGGCACCGGTTTGGGCAAATACCTCGCGGAGCATGGCCACGTCGAGGCCCAAGGCTTGACCGAGTCCCAAGCCTTCCGCCAGCCCGGCGGTGTTGATGTTCATGACCATGTTGACCAGCGCCTTGACCTGCGCGGCTCGCCCGGCCGTGCCGACGTAGCGCAGCGACGCACTCATGGCCGCGAGCAGCGGCTGCGCGCGCTCGAACGCCGCGGGGTGGCCGGCACACATGAGGTAGAGCGTGCCATCGCGGGCCTGGGGAATGCTGCTGGCCATACAGGCTTCGAGGCTCTGGGCACCGGCCCGCTCGGCGCGTGCTTCAATGGTCACGTGGATGGCCGGCGTGACCGTGGCACAGTTGATGAACAGCCGTCCGCTGGCGCCAACGAGCAGGCTGTCGCCGCGCTCGGCGAAGATCATATCCATCGCTTGATCGTCGGTCACAACGGTCAGGATGGTGTCGGCCTGGGCCGTCACGTCGGCGAGCGTGGCGCAGGCGGTGGCGCCTACCTCAGCGGCCAATGACGTGGCCCGCGGCTCGTCCGTATCGTAAACGGCCACCACAGCAAAGCCCTCGTCGTGCAGATGGCGGGCGATGTTGGCGCCCATGCGCCCCAAGCCGACCACACCTATCTTTTCTCTCGTTATAGCCATGATGCTCCTTCTCTCACCGGCAAGCTCACCTGAATGGTAGCAAGTGCGGGGGCGGTGGGGTTGATTGCGCCTCACCCCCCGGCCCCCTCTCCATCGCCGAGTGATAGAGAGGGGGAATACGGGCTGGTCGGGTGTTCTTATTTCCTAGCCTTGGCTTCCTCGGTCATCTCGTACCGGCGAGGTTTAGTGCCTACTTGCTTGACTCCTCGCTCTTTCAACAAGGGCCAAATCTTGTTGGCGAATTCTGTACCGAATTTCGGGCCGGGCATCTCCGCCATTGGATGTTCTGGCCAGTGTTTTTTGATGATTGGCAGACAATCCGTGCTCTTGAACGAACCGACGGGTAGCTCTCGGATAATCAAGTCGGCCATGGCAGCGAATGGCTCGGCAGGGGCCTCTACATCATCACTTAGCTCTGGTGCAGCACTTGGCGCCAACTCGGCACGGTCCGTCAGCGGGGCGCTCACTACATGAATATGGGGGCTGGGGAAGTAGTCTCTAATCGTAGTTGACCGCGTGCCGAAGCGGTCCGTGAGCACCCAGAGGAATGGGGTATTTCCGTGCGCCAACTGCCTCAGCTTCGCGTAGAGGGCTATGAAATCGCTGTCGTCGCTCATCACGGCCACGTACTGCGTAGCCCCGGCCATGAAGTCTGCAACCGCGTCAATCGCCAGCGCGATGTCCGCTGAGTTCTTGGTCGGTTGCCCACTGAAGTGCTGAATCCCGTGAACTAGCACGGTCAAGTGTGGGAATTGGCCTCCAGCCCAGAGGTCCCAGAGCTGCACCAAGTCGGCTCGGACATAGAGGTTCAGCCGTGCAACGGGCGGCGCCTGCTCCGGCCACGATTCGATGGCTTCCTCGATGAGCGCCTGGGCGCTGTCCCGGAGGTTCTCGGTGTCAACATACAACGTAGCCGCACTGGTTGGAGAGTTGGCCGGGCTGCCCTCAGAGGGTTCAGAAGTCGGTTCTACCATCGTGACTTCCCGGTATTCATCCGAGCGTGGTAGTGTAGATCGCGACTCAACGGTAGCATGATTCGCGGGCACGGCGGCGGCTGGATGGCACGATGAGCGGCGAGTACATTCTGGCGATTGACCAGGGCACGACGGCGACCACGGTGCTGGTCGTGGACCGGGCCGGAGCTATCGTCGGGCGCGGAACGGCGGCCGTCCGGCAGGCGTATCCCCGTCCCGGCTGGGTGGAGCACGATCCGGACCAGCTCTGGGAGACGGTGCTGGCGGCGACCGGGGAAGCGCTGGCAGCGGCGCAGATCGCCCCGGACGAGGCGGCAGCGCGTTTCGCCGCCGTGGGCATCACCAACCAACGCGAGACGACGATTCTGTGGGAGCGGGCGACCGGCCGGCCGGTGGCGTCGGCGATTGTCTGGCAGTGCCGGCGCACGGCGGCCGATTGCGCGGCGCTAGAGGAGGCGGGGCTTGGCCCGCTGTTCCGTGAGCGGACCGGCTTGGTGCTCGACGCCTACTTCTCCGGCACGAAGATCGCGTGGTTACTCAACCAGGACCCACAGCTGCGACGCCGTGCCGCGGCCGGCGAGATCGCCTTCGGCACGGTGGACACGTGGCTGGTCTGGCAGCTGACCGGCGGGCGGCTCCACGCCACCGACGCTACCAACGCATCGCGCACGCTGCTCTTCAATCTCCATAGCCTGTCGTGGGATGACGAACTGCTGGCGGCGCTCGACGTACCCGCAGCGGTGCTGCCACAGGTACTGCCGTCGGCCGGGGTGTGGGCGCGGACCAGCGCGGTTGGCCCGATACCGGCGGGAGTGCCTATCGCGGGCATTGCCGGGGACCAGCAGGCTGCGCTCTTCGGGCAGGCGTGTTTCGATAGTGGTACGGCCAAGACGACCTACGGCACCGGCTGTTTCCTCTTGATGCAGACCGGCGAGCGCCCGGCGCAATCGGAGCACGGTCTACTGACCACTATCGCCTGGCAGCTTCCCGACCGCGTGGACTATGCCCTGGAGGGGAGCGTCTTCATCGGCGGCGCAGCGGTGCAGTGGCTACGCGACGAAATGGGCTTGCTGGCTTCGGCTGCCGAGTCCGAGGCGGCTGCCCGCCGAGTTCCGGACAGCGGCGGCGTGGTCTGTGTGCCGGCGTTCGCCGGCCTCGGCGCGCCCTACTGGGACCCACACGCGCGGGGTATGCTCATCGGCCTCACGCGCAGCACGACGCGCGATCACGTCGTCCGGGCGGTGCTGGAGGGGATTGCCCACCAAGTCGCGGACGTGCTGGAAGCGATGGTCGCCGACGCCGCCATCGGCATCCCGGAGGTGCGCATAGACGGCGGCGCGGCGGCCAACGACTTCCTGATGCAGCTCCAGGCCGACCTGCTGGGCCTGCCGGTCATTCGCCCGGCGGTACTGGAGACGACGGCGCTGGGCGCGGCTTTCCTGGCCGGTCTGGGTATCGGCTGGTACGGCTCCACCGACGAGATCGCCCGCACTTGGCAGTCCGAACGTCGTTTCCAGCCCGCGGCCGCTGCCGGGAGCACGGCGAGCGCACGCGCCCAGTGGCAGCGCGCCGTCCAGCGCAGCCGCGCGTGGGCGGCGGAGGAGTAAGGGTCACCACCTCACCCCCTAGCCCCCTCTCCACCATGCAGAGAGGGGGAATGCAGCGGCGGGTGCCGTGAAGTGACGGCGGGGCGGCGCCGTGTTAGCATGTGGAACGACGAGTCCGAGTAAAGGACGCTTCCGAATGGTCGTGGAGACGAGCACTGTCGTCTATCGCGCTCTCAGCCTGGGAGCTGGGGTACAAAGCTCCGTCTTGGCGCTGCTCCTCTCCCGCTCCGACCCCCGTCTGATCGAAAACGGCTACCCCATTCCGGATATCGCCGTGTTTGCCGATACCGGCTGGGAGCCGGACTACGTGTACCGTCATCTGGACTGGCTGGAGCAGCAACTCGACTACCCGCTCATCCGGGTGTCCAGCGGTGATCTGAAGACCAATCTGCGAAAGGCCCGCACAGTATCGGGGCATAGCTTTGTTGATGTTCCCCTGTTTACGGTCAACGAGAACGGCAAGAAAGGCATGCTGCGGCGGCAATGCACCAGCCATTACAAGGTCAGGCCCATTTACCGGCGGATCAGAGCGCTTGCGGGCGGGCAGCGGGGCCGGCCATTCCCCAAGGATACGCACGCCGAGATGTGGCTGGGGATTTCCTGGGACGAGGTGGAGCGCATCAAGCCCAGCCGGGAACGATGGGTCGAGCATCGCTGGCCGCTCGTGGACATTCGCATGACGCGCCAGGACTGCATTGAGTGGTTTGCGGCGGAGTATCCCGGCCGCGTACTGCCCCGCTCGGCCTGTGTCATCTGTCCGTATCGGTCCGACGAGCATTGGCTAGAACTGAAGAAGTCCGAGCCGGAAAGCTACGATGAGGCGGTGCGCTTTGATCGGTGGCTGCGCCACAGTACCAAGAATCCGGTGCGGAAATTGCTGAACGGCCGTCCGTACCTTCACGCCGCACGGCGCCCCCTCGCCAGTGTTATCGCGGAACGCGAAACGAAAGATCAGAACGGGATCAATCCTTTCAACGAGGAATGCGAGGGCCTCTGCGGTGTCTGAGACGCAGCCGGAGACGGTCGGTCCCAAGTATCCGCTCTACCCGTACCAGCGGCAGGTTCTGGCCGATATCCTTGATGCCCTAGCGTCTCCTGAGCGTCGAGTCGTCGCTCATCTACCCACTGGTGCCGGAAAGACCAGAATCGCAAGTCATACCGCCTGCCAATTGCTCAATAGGAAAGACACCGACGACTCCCTGGTCATCTGGTTGGCATCTACAGAGGAACTTTGCGAACAGGCGGCAGACGAGCTTGCCAAAGCCTGGACCTATCTAGGGCTGCGAGATGCCGGCATTCACCGCTACTGGGGCAATCGGTCGCTCGATCTACGGCGCCTGCCGTCCGGGTTTCTGGTGACGGGGCTTGCCAAGCTGCGGGCCGCTGCGTTCCAAGACAATACTCTGCTTGCACACCTTGCCCACTGCGCCGCGGCCGTCATCTTTGACGAGGCCCATCAGGCAGTTGCCGCAACCTACTCTTTCATCACTGAGCAGCTATGCAGTGTGAGGCCACCACTGCTCGGCCTCACGGCCACACCCGGGCGGACTGCGAATCTCACCGATGCGGACTATCACCTCGCCAGCATGTTCGAACACAACAAGGTTTCGATAGACCCAAGGGGACACGACAGCCCCGTCACGTATCTCATTCAGAACCGCTATCTGGCCGACGCCCGTTTTGTGCCGATCAGCTTCGATTCTGACACCGCCATCACCGAACCACGGCCTGGCATGGACTACAGCACCGGTGATCTTGACGACTTGGGCCGCAACCGCGAGCGCACGGGCAGGATCGCCGACCTGGCAGAGCAGGTGGCACGGCGCCACCCTCGTACCATTGTGTTTTGCCCCTCAGTGGAGAGCGCGCTGGAATGCAACACGCTCCTGCAAGCCAGAGGCGTTGCAACCAACGCGGTGACTGCCGATACGCCCGGTGAAGATCGCCGGGCGATCATAGATGCTTTCAAGAGCGACAGCAGAGAGCATATGATAATATTCAACTACGGTGTGCTTACCGCCGGTTTCGACGCGCCACGTACCCGCTGCGTCATTATCGCTCGCCCGACTACCTCGCTGGTGCTCTACTCGCAAATGGCGGGGCGAGCAATGCGCGGCCCCAGGGCAGGTGGGAATCCAAGGGCCGAGATACTCACCGTTGTTGACACGAATCTGCCGGGGTTTGGGTCTGTGACCGAGGCATTCACGAACTGGGAGGAACTATGGACGACCAACTCGCCGCCCTGAAAGGTGCCGACCGCAGTCTGTTTCCCGGTAGCTTTGCCATCCGCGCTCTTCGAGACAGTAGGTACCACAACACCGCGTATGCCATTGCCGAGCTTATTGACAATTCGGTAGATGCAGACGCCGAACAGATTGAACTGCTCTGCATGGAGCAGCCACCATTGAAGTCGCGGATGCGGCCACGGGTTTCCAAAATTGCCGTCCTAGACAACGGCACCGGTATGGATGTAAAGACCCTCTTTGAAGCACTCAAGTTTGGAGGGGGCACCCGGCATGATTCCGATAGGAGGATCGGTAAGTATGGCATGGGCCTGCCCACGTCATCAATGTCCCAGTGCAAGCGAGTAGATGTGTGGACATGGCAAGATGGCCTGGATTCGGCATGGCACTCCAGCATCGACGCCGACACTATCGAGGCGGGGGACCACAATGTCCCTGTCCCTGACCAGGAAACACCAATACCCGATACATGGAGACGTGCCGGCAACGACGAAATCTACGAACACCTCAAGGGCACTCTGGTCGTGTGGAGCAAGCTGGACAAGATTCGATGGAAAACTGCCCACGCGATAATCGAAAACACATCCAGGGAAGTCGGGCGTATCCATCGGCATTTCATTGGGAATGACATAGTAAGAATACGAGCGGCATCCTTCCTTGAGAATCGGCCTTGGGAACTCCAGAAGACAAAATTTTTCGCGAACGACCCGCTCTACTTGATGGATTCTACGTCTACTCCCGAACCATGGGACAGCAAACCGATGTTTACTGAGTGGCACACAAAACCCTATCCAGTCACTGTAGATGGGCGGGAAGAGACCATTGATGTTAAGTATTCTATCGTGAAGCCCGAGGCCCTGAGAACAGCTAGCCTTAGACAGTATCCAGGAAGCGAGGACCATGGCAGGCATGCCAGGCACAACATTGGCGTATCAGTTGTCAGGGAGGATAGGGAGGTCGTGCTTGAGGACGCCTTCCTCCGGGAGGGTGGCAGTTCGGAGAATCCACAGAACCGCTGGTGGGGCTGTGAAGTGAATTTCCGCTGCAGTTGCGATGAACTGTTTGGTGTAGACCACAACAAACAGATGGTCGCAAACTTCACGCAAGCCGCAAGAGTCCTTGCTCGCGACGATCGCAACAAAGATGACATTCTTAACGAGACCGGAATAGACGACGACCCTATCTACGAGATCGTGGAAGATATCCGGAAACAAATTAGTTCCATGATGGGCCAAATCAGGCAGATGTTTGCACAGCGGCGGGATCCACCGGAAAAAGGCGGCAAGAGAAGTCCGGAAAAGAAGGCCGTGAAAACTGCTACCGACGCAGACCGAGACGCTATCGCGGCCGGTAGAGAGCAGCCAACCAAGACCGACAAGGACCGCAAGCAGATTCCACCAGAAGAACGAGAGGCTGGCCTCACGAAACAGTTCACTGAATCCGGTCAGGCCGCGCAAGACGCCCAACAGCTTGCAAAGATGTTGGTACAGGAGGGCCTATCTTACCACTTCAACCCGGCCCAGCTTGACGGACGCTATATGTTTAATGTGCGCTCGGATCATGGCGTACTGCACATCAATCTGAATACCGACCACCCGATCTACGACCTGCTCAGGCACATCGAAGGACGCCTGGACGAGAACCGCGACGAGAGCGATCCTGCATTCCAGGCCACCGTCGCTCTCAGGTTATTACTGGCCTCGTGGGCGCGGATGGAAGATGGTACCAATTCCAGGGAAGGGCAAAAGCTCATTCAGGAAATCGCCTGGAATTGGGGGCTACAAGCAGACAAGTTCAATAATCAACTGCGCTAGCGA
>JAJDZR010000199.1 GCA_022824545.1 Chloroflexota bacterium | reverse complement strand
CCCAGGCCATGCAGCCCACCCACCCGATCACGGTCCAGCCAGTTGACCATACGGAAGTATACCAAATATGGACACTTCCAGCATGGATTAGTGGCTAACAAGCGGATATATGGTGCTCTATCACTTGACAAATATTGCTTTGTCTGGCGGCCTGCCTAGCGGAGGAGTGGCCGAGTGGTCAAAGGCGACCAGTTGATACCTGGTATGACGCGATGCCGCGTCACGCGGGTTCGAATCCGCCTCCTCCGCAGGCGCTTGGCATGCCATTCCTAGTCTATCATCTCTTGACACGGCCGGCGGCACCCGGTATCGTAGTCTCATGCCTACCGGACCAAACGGCGAACAGCGCCCGCGCGACATGGTCGGCCTAGCCCACAAGGTGGTAGCAGTTGCTACTGGGCAGATAGACGATCCACCCAAGCAATCAATTGGGGGCATTGTGACTGCTACAATGCAGCGTTCTGCTCGTCAGCAGAGGATGGAATATCTTCGTCGAAAGCGTCGCGTTCGGTGTCCACATTGCCAAGCGCCTGTTCGACAAGTCCCTCAAACACAAACTCAATCGCGATCAAGCGATCCTCTAGCGTATCATCTTCCTCGTAGTCCCTGGCGATCTTCTCCGCCAACTCCAGCAATCGAATTCGCTGTGCCGGAGTTAGTTCTCCCTCACCCATTTGTGCTCAATCCTCCTGCATGGCCGCCCAAAACCTGGTGCCTACCCAGCCGAGCAACAATGATGTCATAGGTGTATTCCGACATCAAGCCACGCGGCGCTGAAATACGGTAGGCTGTAGCTGCCACTGATACGCAGGTCTGCCGCCGTGCCATTTGGTCGGGCGGGGAGCGTCCTGCTCCCTTGCTGGCTCGGTGGCTGCGTATCGGTGGCACGTTACCCGTCTCGACTGGCAAGGGGGCATCTTCTTGCCTCCTGCCATTTTGGAAGGAGGTGCCGATGTTTCGCAGTTGGCGAGCCTATTGGGAGATCAAGCTCGCGGTGCTTTGGGCGGCCTGTCTCATTGTCACCATGATAGCGTCGCAGTATACCGAGGTGAGCGAGCAGTGGGATACCGTGTCACAAGCGGTCTACATGGGGCTAACGATGCCAGCGACCATTATCACGGCAGCAGGGGCAATCATGCTAGGGATTGGTCTCTACATGCTCCCAACGCTGGTCGCTCGCAGTCGGCAGCATCGGAACGTGCCAGCCATCCTCGTCGTCAACCTCGCCTTTGGCTGGACCGTGATCGGGTGGGTGGGCTGCATGGCCTGGGACTTACTCGCGCAAGAAGCACCGCCCGGCAAGTAACAGCCAAGCATGAGAGCGCAGTGCCGACCGCTGCGCTCTCTATTCCCTCTCGCAGGTAAATTCCTAATTCAAACTGAGTCACTACCAGATTCCAGGGGTCCGGAAAATGGAATAATGCGCCCATGTATAGGATTCTCATGTCCCTTACCAGGAAGAGGCCTCGCGATCTGGTAAAGCTGTGTACTTTAGCTGCAAGGAAAGCTAGAGATTCAAATGCATCACTGATCGGAACTGATCACTTCATAAGCATTTTTGAAGAGTACTCTCAGGATCGTGTTCAGGATATTATTAACGAGTTTCGATCCGAGCTTCCAGACATCGAGAGGCTACTATTCAATATGAAGCCTGCTCGGAGAGAGCGAACCACACAGGAGGAGTTCGTCTATACTACCGACTCTTTGATCAGGAAACTCAATGAGATACTTGGAAGAGTCCCAATGCACTTCCGAAGCGGCAGGGATACTACACCGAAAGATTTGATTGATTTCATGTACAAGATTAACTTTCTCACTGCCCGTAAACAGACAGATGAAGGTATCATTCGCAAGTATTTTGAGGAAAATCGGTACTTATCGAGTCCCTCGGTAGACTTTGGTTTCCACTGGGAGGTACATCCCGCCTATCGCTGGGCGCTTCAGCCAGATCGTCCCTCCGACATCTACCGAACCCTGGACTTATCACTGGACGAGGATTAGATCTGCATCAGGAGATGCACTCCTAGCAAATCTTACCATACACGCTCTAGAGTTCGTCGTAGCCGTCGGGGACGGTCTCGCCAAGCTCACGCCAGAGGTCGCGGACGACGGCGTACACGACGCTGGCGGGGAAGCCGCGGCGGGTGAGGAAGCCGCCGAGTCGGCGGGCGAAGGTCTCGAAGTCGGCGCGGGCGAGGCGGGCTAGCCGCGGCGCGGCCGCGCGGCGGGCCTGGGCGTAGGCATCGCCGGCCGCCGATGCCACGGCCTGCTCGGCCACGTGACCGGCAATGCCGTGCTGGCGCAGTTCGCGCTGCAACAGAGCGGCGCCGCGGGGGCTAGTACGCTGGCGAGTTTCGACCCAGCGCTGCGCGAAGGCGACATCATCGAGGTAGCGCAACTCTTTGAGGCGGGCGATGACCTGCTCGACAATTGCCGGGGGATAGTCCCGGCGCAGGAGCCGCGTGCGTAGCTCGGCCACGCTGCGCGTGCGCTGGCCGAGCAGCCGTAGCGCAGCCGCCATGGCCGCCTCGCGTTCCTCGGCACCCGCCAGCGTAGCCAGCGCGTCTGCCGAGAGGTACTGTCCCGGATTGAGCTGCTGGGCAGCGGCGGTGAACGCGCTGATTTCGCGGGCTAGGCGACCGTCCAGGTAGAGCTGCAAGCGGCCGGCCTGGCCCGGTACCGCTATTAGCGCGGTAATCGTACCCTCGGCCGGCGGGTTGTCCGTCATGGCAGCTTCGTTGGCGATCAGACGCGCGCCAGCACCGCGCGCAGGTGGCGAAAGCGTTGCCATACCCTGGCCGGTGTGGGGACCGGTTCTATCCACGCGCTCACGTCGTTCCACGTTGCGGTGCGCTGGCTCTGGATTTGCCGCCGCTCGGTGGCCAGTTCCCGCCAGCAGCGTAGCGCGGCCCAACGACCCCGCAAGCCGCTGGCGTCTTGGCGGGCAAGCAGCGCCAAGAGCGTCGCTGCGAGGTCGTAGCCGATGATCGCGCCGCCATACCGCAGTAGGGGGCGGCCCGGCAGACAGCGGACGAGTACGGCGAGCTTGTTGCGCCCCAGGTGCCACAGCTTGAACGGCGAGCCTTCACCCGCGCTGGCCGAATGGAGATGACGTACCACCGCCGCCGGTACGTACACGCACTGCCACTGCCGGAGGCGGGCACGCCAGGCGAGATCAACGTCCTCCAGGTACATGAAAAACGACTCGGCAAAGAGGCCCACGTCATCGAGCATCGTGCGGCGATAGAGCGCCGCGCCGGCCGAGGCGCCAAAGACTTCCGTCGCCGGACCGGGTGGATGACGCGCGGCGCCCACCTCACGGTCCCAGGCGATGCCGGCCCGGTCGAGGGCGATGCCGGCGGAGTTGACTACATCGGGCCGGCTGGCGAAGACCATTTGGGCGGCGCAGCTACCGATGCTCGGATCGGATTCAGCGGCCGCGACGAGCGCCGCCAAGCAGTCCGGCTCGGGCCAGGCATCGTTGTTCAGCGTGGCTATGAACGGCGCCTGAGACTCGCGGATGGCCAGATTGTTGCCGGCGGCAAAGCCCAGATTGCGCTCGCTGGCCAGAATACGCAGGGGCGGCGCCGTCGGCGAGGCGGCCATGGTGGCAGCGAGGCGCCGGAGCCAGTCCAGGCTGCCGTCGCTGGAGCCGTTGTCAACGACGATGACCTCATACGGTACGCCGCGCTGCGCGAGCACCGGCGGCAAGCAGCGGCGCAACAGAGGCAGGCCGTTCCAATTCACGACGACGACGGTGACGAGCGGAGTCATGGTGATCGAGCCGTAGGGTACAATCGCCTCAGTAGCAGGGAGTAACGACATTGGCAGCATCAGAGCCAGACAGCGAACTCGCGCACCTCGGTCCGATAGCCCGGATGATGATAGCCGTTGCCGGCCATGCGATCACCAGCCATATTCAGGTTCGGGCCTTGGTCGAGCTGCTCATCAGTCAGGGTGTCGTGGATCGTGAGGCGCTGGAAGCACAATACAGCCTCATGCGGATACACGAGTTGGAAGCGACGATTGACGAGTGGTTTCCGCCCGATATTGCCGCGCATCTCAAGGAGGCCATCCAGGAGGGCGGACCGGACAGCGCCGCGGCAGGTGAGCAGTCCGCTGGCAACAACGGTAGCGACACCGCTGCCGACGGCTAGACAGGTAGCCGTCCTTGCCGGCGGCTCGTTCTAACAGTGGAGCGCGACCGGAGGCCTCCGGTCGGCAGCAGTCTATTGTCGGAGCGTGCTACAATCGCCCGGTCCGGACGCCTGCTGTGGCGCCGGCCCGGTTGCTGCCCACGTTCACAAGGCAAGCTCCTGTGCGTTTCCTGTCAGCCTCCATCAATGTCCTGCGTGAGACATGGGCGTACCGCGATCTGTTGCGGAACCTCGTGGTGCGCGACCTCAAGACTCGCTACAAGCGGTCGGTGCTGGGATTTGCCTGGTCGTTTCTCAATCCCCTGTTCATGGTGATGATCTTCACGGTGGTCTTCACCGTGATCGCCAGAGCGCAGAACGTCCCGAACTACCCATTGTTCGCCTTGTGCGGCCTGCTGGCGTGGAACTTCCTCGCCGGATCGGTCTCCGGCGCCGCTCGCAGCATCGTCGGCAACGCGCACCTGATTGACAAGGTGTACTTCCCGCGCGAGCTACTGCCGATCTCGGTCGTATTCTCCAATCTGATCAACTTTGTCTTGAGCCTCATCGTCTTCTTTGTCCTACTGCTGCTGTTTCGAGTCCCGCTGTCCTGGTGGGTTCTGAGCCTCCCAATAATCATCGCCGTGCAGTTTGTGCTCGTCGTCGGTCTGGCATTGATCGTGGCGGCGCTCAACGTGTTCTACCGCGACGTCGAGCACGTGCTGGACGTGGGGCTTTTGGCGTGGTTCTTCTTGACGCCGATTTTCTGGGAGCTGGAGCTGCTACCCAACAAGCTCCCATTGCCTTGGGGCGGCGGCATAGACATCTGGCTGCTGGAGTACCGTCTGAACCCGATGGCGTCGCTCGTCACGGACTATCGCTATATTCTGCTCTACGACTACGGCATTATCCGGCACACCGTCGTGCCCTTGGCGATCGGGCTGGTCTGTCTGGTGGCGGGGTGGTACTTTTTTCGCCGCAATGCCCATCGCTTTGCCGAGGAGATCTGACACACTGACGAATCGCTGATGGGCTGGTCCTCGCGCCCGGCCCGTCCCTCGAAAACGCATGGATACTGTCACCCTCTCGAACGTCTCGAAGTCGTTCACCATCCGGCACGAGCAGAGCCGCACCTTGCAGGAAACCGTGCTCGGTTTCCTGCTCCAGCGGCGCGAGGTCCCGGAGGAGTTCTGGGCGCTGCGCGAGGTCTCCTTTCGCGCCGCGCGGGGCCAAACGCTGGGCATCATCGGCCAGAACGGGTCAGGCAAGAGCACGATCCTGAAGCTCATCGCGGGGACACTGCGTCCTACGTCCGGCACCGTGCAGACCAACGGACGAGTCTTCGCGCTGCTGGAGCTAGGCGCCGGCTTTCACCCCGATCTGACAGGACGCGAGAACATCTTTCTGAACGGATCGTTCCTGGGGTTGAGTCGTCGAGAGATGGCGCGGCACTACGATTCCATCCTGCGCTTTGCCGAGTTGGAAACTTTTATTGACACGCCGCTCAAACACTATTCCTCGGGGATGCAGATGCGGCTCGGGTTCGCCATCGCGGCGCACGTTGACCCCGACATCGTGGTGATTGACGAGGTACTGGCCGTTGGGGATGCCTCATTTCGCCAGAAGTGCTTTGCCACGCTGTCCGACTTCAAGCGCGAGGGGAAGACGATCATCTTCGTCTCGCACGACGCGGTGGCCGTGCGGCGCTTCTGCGACGAGGCGCTCTGGATCGAGGCCGGCCGCGTGCGCGAGATCGGCGATCCCGAACGGGTGACACGGGCCTATCTGGCGGAGGCGCAGGCCGGCCGGCGGCGGAACGGCGGGACTAGCACCGACCGCGACGACGCTTCCACGGAGGCCGATGCCACGCCGCCGATCTCGCTCCGGCTGGTGGAGACGATTGATCCGTCCGGTAAGCCGACGACCCATTTCTTTTCCGGTGTGCCGGTGACGGTGCGACTGTCGTATCGGGCGCGTGTGGACTGCGAGGACGTGACCTTTGCGGTGGGCCTGCATCGCCCGGACGGGAGTGCGCTGCACACGGTCACGACCCGCGCGCAAGGCGGACTGACGGTGCCGGCGGGAGAGGGCGAAGTGCTGTGCAACCTGGGCGTGCTGCCGCTCGGACCGGGCGAGTACTCGGTCTCCGGCGGCGTGTGGCTGGGCGCCGACTGGCGCGGGGCCGGCGAGCGCCGTTTTCGCGCTGCCCGCTTTGCCCTGGAGCCGCGCCACGCGCCCGGCACGACACTGCTGGCGCTGGCGCCGCGCTGGACCGGTAGCCTGTGGCCCGTGGCCTGTGGCCAGAGACAAGGTGCCACACAGACCACAAGCCACAGACCACAAGCCACTGACGATGATATTCCGGTGTGCTGGCAACCGCCGCCAGCGCGCGTGGTGATGGGGGAGGGGGAAGAGCTGTTCTTGGGTCACGGCTGGTACCCCACGGAAGACTGGCCGCCGCCGGTGCGCTGGATGGGGATGTCAGCGTCGCTCTTTCTCACCCAAGACGACCTCGCGCAAAGTGTCGGGATTGCCATTGTCCGGCCGCATCACGGGCCGCGCCCGGCGACGGGGCGCGTGCTGGTGGATGATCGGGTGGCGGGGACCTTTATGCTCGCGTCGCCGGGGCTGGAGCGGTTCAGCTATCCCGTGCCGGCAGTGCCGACGCCGCGCCCGGTGGAAGTGAAGATCGAGGTGGACGAGCCGCTGGTGCCGGCCGACCTCGGTCTCGGCGACGATACGCGCGCCTTGGGTGTCGCAGTGCAGGAGGTATGGTTCGAGTGACCGCCGGCGACCCGGCCCCCTACGTCTCGGTCTTCGTGCTCAACTACAACGGGCTGGAGGTGCTGCCGGCGTGCCTGGAGGCGCTGCGCCACACCGACTACCCGCAGGACCGCTGGCAGGCGGTTGTGCTCGATAACGGGTCACGGGACGGCTCCGCCGAGCGGGCCGAGCGGGCGCATCCTTGGCTGGAGGTGCAGCGGCTGGGTCGCAATCTCGGCTTCGCGGCCGGCAACAATGCCGGCCTCCAGTCGGCGCCGGGCCCCTACGCGGCGCTGCTGAACTCCGATACCGAGGTGGAGCCGGGGTGGCTTACGGCGCTCGTGCAGGACGCCGAGTCCCACCCGGAGGCCGGCGCTTGCACCGCCAAGCTCCTGTTCCGCCACCGCCGCCTGCCGGTGCGGCTGCAAACGGCCGGGTTCGTCCCGGCACACGCCGGGGCCGGCGACACGCGGCTGTTGGGGCTGCAAGTGCAGGATGCAACATCGCTCGTCGGTGGTCAGCGCGTCGCGGCCCACTGGGGAACGGGCTGCTTTGCGCCGGAAACCGGCCCCTACGGCCCCTTCCGCTGGACAAGCGGCGCCGGCACGCTGGAGGTCGCTGCCGAGCCGGGTGAGCAGACGGAGCTTTACTTGCGTCTGGCCGCCCCCCGCCTGGACGATGTGACCGTGCCGTTCTCAGTGACGGTCGGCGACGAAACGGTCGCGCGGAGCAGCGCCGGGGCCACTTTCTCCGACTATCACGTTTCCTTGCCGGGGACGCTGACGACCGCCGCGCGGCCGATCATCCAGAACGCCGGGACGCTGCTGCTGGCGAACGGCGCCGGCCGTGACCGGGGTACCGTGCTACGCCACGGCCAGCCGGCCTACGAGCCGGACGAGGGACAATACGACGAGCCAGAGGAGATCTTCGGCTTTTGCGGTGCGGCCTGCCTGCTCCGGAAAAGCGCCCTGGAGGAGGTGGGTTACTTCGATCCGAGTTTCTTTCTCTACTACGAGGACCTCGATCTGAGCTGGCGGCTGCGGCTACGCGGCTGGACGATCCGGTACGTGCCGCAATCGGTCGTATGGCACTCCCACGCGGCCACGAGCGGCGAGTGGTCGCCGCTCTTTACCTACTACGTAGACCGCAATCGGCCGTTGATGCTGGTCAAGAACGGGCCGGCGCGCCTGGCCGCTCGTGAACTGATCGGCTATGCGGCCGACGCCGGCCTCACCGCTATGCGACTGGTGCGAGCTATCGGCACTCGACAGGACGGCGGCGCGGCGGCGCGGCGGCTGTGGCTGCAAACCCGCGTGTTAGCATCGTGGACTCGCGCCGTACCGCGAGCCTGGCGGCAGCGGCGCACGATTCAGGCCGGGCGCACGGTAGACGACGCCACGCTACACCGGTGGCTGGTGCAAGAATAGGAACTTCCGAGTATCGTGAAGGTCGGTATCTATAACCAGTGGCTGCACACGATGGGTGGCGGCGAGCGCCACATGGGCAAGGCGGCGGAGGTCTTGGCCAGCCTCGGTCACTCGGTCGAGTTCATCACCCATCGCCCGGTCAGCCGTGACGCGCTGGCGCGGAAGCTGAACCTGAATCTCGATAGCGTTGCTATCCGTGTGGTGCCGCTGCTGCCCTGGAATCAACTCACCGACTACTCTGCCGAATACGATCTCTTCATCAACGGGTCGTTCCTCTCGGTCGTGCCCTCGCGGGCGCGGTGGAGCGTGCTGTTCATTCTGTTTCCGTTCCCGCTCGACACCTCGCCGCAAGGCCAGGTCAAGCGTTGGCTGGCTGGCCACCTGCGCCGCGAGTTGCTGATTCCCAAGTACGTCGAGGGCTTTTTCGGACCGGAGGAGCTAGGTGGCAGTCGTTTTCGCTGGACCGCTGGCGAGGGTGAGGTCATCCTGCCGGCTCTGCGGCGGGGCCGGCCGTGCCCAGTGCGTCTCGTCCTGGGCAGCTTTCGACCCGCGGGCGCGCCGCCGGTGCCGGTGCAGGTCTACTGCAGCATAGAATCGGCGCGGCACTGGCAGCCGATTGGCGATTTCCGGGTGGCTACGACGCCGGGAAATTATGTCACGTTGGACTGTACCGCTCCGGCCGAGGCCACGACTTCCGGCCAACTCCGGCTGCGGATCGACTCGCCGACATTTCGACCGCACGAGGCGCTCGACGATCCCGACGACTTCCGCGACGCGGGCGTGGCGGTGGCGCGGGTGATGGTGCCGCATCCGCGCCACTGGCTCTACGAACTGCTGTTCGAGCGGCTGGTGCCGGAGCTCGGGGCGCGACTGCACGGCCTGCCGGACCTGCGAGCGATGACTTACATCCGGACCTACGACTTGATCCTGCCGATCTCGCAGTTCTCGCAGCACTGGCTCCAGCAATACTGGGGGCTGCCGGGACAGATTCTCTATCCGCCGGTCTACGTTGATGACGTGGTGGAGCGGCCGAAACGGCCGCTCATCCTCGGCGTTGGGCGCTTCTTCGACCGCAGCCACAACAAGCGCCACGACGTGCTCATTCGCGCTTTTCAGAAACTGAGTCGGCA